>DASVQJ010000102.1:0-44826 GCA_036389235.1 Pyrinomonadaceae bacterium
ACGTGCGGGAGTTCGTGACGCGCCCCGAGTTCCTCCTCCGCTACCCGACCTCGCAGACGCCCGCGCAGTTCGTCGACGCCTTGAACGCGACCGCCGGCACCCCGCTCTCGGAGGCGGAGCGCGGCCAGCAGGTGGCGAACCTCACGGCGGCGGGCAACAACGCGGCCGGCCGCGCCGCCGTGCTCGCGGCCGTCGTCGAGGACGCCGACTTCAAGCGAGCCGAGTTCAACCGCGCCTTTGTGCTGATGCAGTACTGCGGTTATCTGAGGCGCGACCCCGACTTCACCGGCTACGACTTCTGGCTCTCGAAGCTCAACGAGTTCAACGGTAACTACATCGCCGCCGAGATGGTCAAGGCGTTCATCTCCTCCGACGAATACAGGAGGCGTTTCGGGCGGCAGTAGCGGGGAGGGCAGAAGCAGTAGACAGTAGTCAGTAGACAGTAGTCAGTAGAAAACATAAGCGGCGCGTCACAGCCTTCAGGCCGGGCGCACCGCTTTGTCTTGCTACTGACTACTGTCTACTGACTACTGTCTACTGCTTTCGCCCTTACTTGATGCCCTTGCGCGCGAGCTGCTCCTTGAGGGCGGAGGCGACCGCGGCGTCGAAGCCGGTCTGCGGGCCGGAGCGCTTCCTGCGCTCGGCGGCGATGTAGTCGTCGCGCTGCTTCTTGAGCGAGACGATCTCGTCGCGAATCTTCTGCCGCTCCGAGAGCCTGCGCTCGACATCCTTTTTGCGCTCGTCCGCCGAGAGCTTCCGCAGGTCGGCGGGCAGGTCTTCGGCCTTCACTTCGTCGAGCTTGACCGAGTTGTTCTCGATGGACTGGAGCAGGTCGCCGACGTAGGCGTCGCGGTTGAGCGCCTTGTTGACGGCGCGCTCGGCCTGCGCGACCGAAGGCGCGGCGCCCGCGACGGCCGACTCGGTCTTGACCTGACGCGCCATCGCCTCGTCGCGGAAGCGCTCGCCGTCGGCGCCGGCTCCGCCCCCGTAGGCGAGGTAGGTCGAGCCCAAGCGGGTGCCCAGCTCGGAGAGGCGCGAGTCGTAGGGCGTGGCGACGGTCTCGACGCCGCCGTCCTGCGCGATCCGGAAGAACTGACCCTCGCCGCGGCGCGCGATCTGCTGCCAGACCTGACGGGTCGTCTCGTCGGCGCCGCACTGGATGGTGTTGACGACCATGCCGGCCTTAATCGCCTCGGCCGCCGTGTCGAGCGTGTCGGGCTCCTGCGCGTAGTCGTCGTGCGGCGGGGCGTCGCCGACGAGGAAGACGATCTGCGCGGTGTTCGCCCGCGGCTGCGACCAGCCGGCCTTGCGCACGCCGTCGGCGAGCGCCCGGCGCACGTCCTCGGGGCCGTCGCCGCCGCCGTCGGCGCGGTACTCCATCAGGGTGGTGTAGACCCTGTCGAGGTCGTTGGTGAGCGGGAGCACCTGCGTGACGTAGGCGTCGCCGTGGTCGCGGTAGGCGACGAGCCCGACGCGGACGTTGGGCCTGGCGGGCGTCTGCATCACCTCGTTGACGATGCCCCAGATGCGCTGCTTGGCGCCGTCGATGAGCCCGCCCATCGACCCCGTCGTGTCGAGGACGAAGACCAGCTCAAGCGTCTTCTCGCCGCCCGCCGGCTGCTTGACGGCCGGCTCGTGCGGCCGGGGCATGTAAGTCCTGGCGAGCGCGGAGGCCACGCCTATCCCCAGGGCGAAAGTCAAAAGGGCGGTCGAGAGTCTGACAAAAAGGCGCTTCATGTTCGTCTTCCTTCCTCCGAATCTTTAAAGGCCGGCACGCGCGGCCAAAGCTTTCTGCGGGATGAACGGGAGGGGAAGGCAACTCTTGCAGGAAAAATCTACTTCAGCCCCGTACCAAAGCCTTGCGGTAGGCGCGCGGCGAGATGCCGGTGGCCTGGCGGAAGGCGCGGGCGAAGTGGCTGGAGCTCATGTAGCCGACGCGCGCGCCGACCTCCGTGACGGGGAGGTCGGTCTCGGCGAGGAGCGTCCGGGCGCGGGCGGCGCGCAGGGAGGCGAGGTAGGCGTGCGGGGCGGCGCCGGTCAGCTTCTTGAAGAGGCGCGCGAAGTGGAAGGGCGAGAGGTGCGCGGCCGCGGCGATCTCTTCGAGCGCGAGGTCGCGGTGCATGTGTGCGTGCATCAGCTCGACGGCGAGGCGGATGCGGCGGTCAACCAACCCGGCGCGCGAGAGTTCGAGGTGCGCGGAGCGGCGGAGGTTCGCGTAGCGGCGGAGCAGTTGGACGAGCGCCTGCTCGACGAGCGCGCCGACGACGAGCCCCTGGCCGGCCGCCTCCTCGCGCAGCTCGTCGGCCAGGTCACGCGCCAGGCGCGCGAGCCTCGCGTCGCCGCCGACGGCGCGCTCGCGGAAGGTGACGACCATGTCGGCGCGCGCGAGCCCTGCGCGCGCGGCGCAGTCGGTGACGAAGACGGGCGAGAGTTGGACGAGGACGTACTCGGCAGCGCCCGCGGACGCGGCGCTCACGTCGTCGCCGGGCGCGGCGAGGAGCGCGGCCGGCTCGGAGAGTTCCCCGGATTCGAAGTCGCCTTCCGAGTTCGACGCCCCGCCCGCCGCTCCGGGGTTCGGGGATGAGGCGCGCCAGCGCATGCGCCCGCCGAGCAGGAGCAGCGCGGCGTAGTCGGCGCGCGCGCCGCCCGACCAGCGGAGGCGGCGCCCGGCGCGGAGGTGGACGGAGTAGTGCGGCGGGCGCGTGAAAATCCTGTCCTGTGACTGCTCGGCGGGGCTCATTACTTTTTGCCCTGTTCGGGGGCGGGCGCGGCGAGCCTCTGCACCAGATAACTTTTCATCCAGCCGGGCACGTCGGTGAAGACCGCCCGCAGCTTCAGGGTGAGTGCGCGGCGCAGCCAGACGGACGAGTTCACCGTCCAGGTCAGGACTTCGAAGCCGCGGCGGCGCGCCTCCTCGACCGTCGCGCTCCGCAGGAGCGAGTGGTGGAGCGAGATTTCGTCGGCGCCGCACGCCTCGGCCCCGGCGATGATCCTGGCCGCGGGCACGAACGGCCGCGGCCAACTCCGGCCGAAGAGGGCGGCGGTGCGAATCTCCGGGGCCAGCCGCTTGACCTCCCGGAGGGAGTCGAGCGCGAAGCTCTTGACGATGACGCGGGAGGCGAGGCCGTGCTCGTGAATCAGCTCGACGACGGCACGCGCCAGCGCCGGCTGGCGTGCGGCGTCCTCGCACTTCATCTCGGCGTAGAGGAGGTGAGAGCCGTACCGCTCGAAGACCTGCGCGAGCGTCGGAATCTTCTCCCACTCGTAGCCTATGATCGCGCGGCGGGGGTAGCGGTCTTTGAACCACGCGCCGACGTAGAATTCCTCAAGCGTCGTGGAGGGAAACCGGTCCGCGTCGCCGTAGATGCCGACCGTCCGTTCGAGCGTCGTGTCGTGGAAGACGTAGGGGACGCCGTCGCTGGCGAGCCGCACGTCGAACTCGATGCCGTCGGCGCCGTCCTCGAAGGCCCGCTCGAAGGCGGCGTGCGTGTTCTCGGGCGCGTACCGCGAGGCGCCGCGGTGGCCGATGACGAGAAGGCCACTGTCGGGACCCGGCTCTACGGTCTTGCGCGCGCCTTTATTCACCGCTCGGTTCTTCTTCTTCTTCGGCCTTCCCGCGCGGGCCGCGCTTCGCGGCCTTGCGCGGGGCTTTCGCCGCCGCGGGTTTCGCTTCGTCGGCCGCGCCCGACTCCGGCGCGGCCTTCTTCTTCGACGGGGCGCGCTTCCTTGCCTTAGTCGCCTTCGGAGTCTGGGCCTCCTGACCCGAAGGCGTGGGCGCGCCGGTGTCCACGGGGACGGGCGGGGCGGGCTCGGGCGCGGCGCAGGCGTCGGGGTCTGCGGCGCCGTCGGGTGTTTTCGAGGGGGACGCGAAGAGGAGCGTGGTGAGCGGCGGGAGGTCTACGACCGCGGAGAAGGGGAGGCCGTGCCAGGGCCGCTCTTCGGTCTCGACGCAGTTGATGTGGAGGCGGTCGCCGCCCGAGTAGTAGGACGAGTCGGTGTTGAGGATGAGGCGGTAGGTGCCGGGCTCGGGCAGTCCGAAGCGGTAGCCGGGCCGGGGCGCGGCCGAGAAGTTCGAGACGCATACGACGCGGTCGCCCGCGGCCGACTGGCGCATGAAGGCGAGGACGTTCTCCAGGTGGTTGTTCACGTCGATCCACTGGAAGCCGCGCGGCTCGACGTCGAGCTGGTAGAGCGGCGGGTGCTCTTGCACCAGCCGGTTGAGGTCGCGGACGAGGGTGCTGACGCCGCGGTGCTCGTCCTCTTCGAGCAGGTGCCAGTCGAGGCTGCGCTCCTCGCTCCACTCGCGCCACTGCGCGATCTCGCCGCCCATGAAGAGCAGCTTCTTGCCCGGGTGCGCCCACATGTACCCGTAGAGCGCGCGCAGGTTCGGGAACTTCCACTCGCGCCCGCCGAACATCTTGTTGAGCATCGAGCCCTTCATGTGCACGACCTCGTCGTGCGAGAAGGGGAGGACGAAGTTCTCGCTCCACGCGTAGGTGAAGCCGAAGGTCAGGTTGTTGTGGAAGTAGCGGCGGGCGATGGGGTCGCGCTCGAAGTACTTGAGCGTGTCGTGCATCCAGCCCATGTTCCACTTGAAGTCGAACCCGAGCCCGCCCCGGTCGGTGCCCTTCGTGACGAGGGGCCACGACGTCGACTCCTCGGCGATGGTGACGGCGCCGGGCACCTCCGCGTGGACGGTGTCGTTGAGGAGTCGGATGAACTCGACGGCTTCGAGGTTCTCGCGCCCGCCGTACCTGTTCGTCGCCGCCTGGCCCGTCTCGCGCGCGTAGTCGAGGTAGAGCATCGAGGCGACGGCGTCCACGCGCAGCCCGTCCACGTGGCACTCCTTGAGCCAGAAGAGCGCGTTGGCGATGAGGAAGTTTCTGACCTCGTTGCGGCCGTAGTTGAAGATGAGCGTGCCCCACTCCGGGTGCTCGCCGAGCCGCGGGTCTTCGTGCTCGTAGAGCGCCGTCCCGTCGAACCGCGCCAGCGCCCACGCGTCCTTCGGGAAGTGCGCGGGCACCCAGTCCATGATGACGCCGATGCCGCGGTTGTGCAGGTGGTCGACGAGGAAGCGGAAGTCGTCCGGGTCGCCGAAGCGCGCGGTCGGCGCGTAGTAGTTCGCCACCTGGTAGCCCCACGAGCCCGAGAACGGGTAGCCCTTCAGCGGCAGGAACTCGACGTGCGTGAAGCCGAGCCGCTCGCAGTAGTCGGCGAGCGCGGGCGCCGTCTCGCGGTAGGTGAGCGGGCGGTTGCCCTCCTCCGGGATGCGCCGCCAGGAGCCGAGGTGGACTTCGTAGACGTTGAGCGGCCGGCGCAGGTGGTCTTCCTTCGAGCGCCGCGCGAGCCACGCGTCGTCGGTGAATTGGTAGCCCGGCTTGAAGACGACCGAGGAGGTCGCGGGCGGGACTTCGGCGAAGAGCGCGTAGGGGTCTGCCTTGAGGAAGGGGAGGCCGCCGCGCCGGTGCATCTCGTACTTGTAGAGCGCGCCGGGGCCGAGGTCGGGGATGAAAATCTCCCAGATGCCCGAGGCGCCGAGCCGCCGCATCTGGTGGAGCCGGCCGTCCCAACTGTTGAAGTCGCCGACGACGCTCACGCCGTCCGCGTTCGGCGCCCACACGGCGAACGAGACGCCGCCGACGCCGCCGAGGTCCCGGACGTGCGCGCCGAGCTTGTCGTAAAGGTGCCAGTGACGGCCCTCGCCGAAGAGGTGCTCGTCGAAGCTGCCGAGCGTCGGCAGGAAGGCGTAGGGGTCGCGGTGCGTGTAGACGCCGCCGCCGGGGTAGTGCGTGCGGAGCTGGTAAGGGAAGAGTCCCGCCCGCCCTTCCGCGAGGATTTCGAAGAAGCCCGCCGCGTGCGTGCGCGACATCTCGCGCGGCGGCTCGCCGTCGATGACGACCTCGACGCGCTCGGCCCCGGGGCGGAAGGCGCGCACGGCGACGCCGCCCGGCACGGGGTGCGCGCCGAGCAGCGCGTGCGGGTCGTGCGAGTTGAGGGCGAGCAGGCGTTCCAACTCGGCGCGCGAAACGTTCGGGTAGCCGGCCGCGCCCGTGTGCCCCGCTTGGTTCGACATCCTTGCTTCCTCCTCAGCCTTTGGCCAAGACCGTCTGCTCCGACCGTTCGAGGGCGACGGGGGCGAGGCCGAGCGTGAGGGCGAAGTCGCGCGCCTCCGCGGAGAGCGGGGTGCCCGCGCGCGCCGCCTCGTAGATGATCTCCTGCCCGCGTTCGAGGTTGGCTTCGAGCCCGAGGTCGCGGCCGAGCTCGATGAGCGCGCGCGCGGAGCGGATGTTCTCCGCGTCGGGCCGCGTGACGACGAGGCGCGCGGCCTCCGTCACCGTCTCCTCGAAGACGCGCGTGACGGAGGTGCGGTCGATGCGGTAGCCGAAGCGCGCCGCGTCGCGCGCGATCTCGACGGCCGCGCTGTAGTCGCCCGCGCCCCGGCGCTGCCCGCGTATCTCGCGTTCGAGTCTTAAGCCCACGGTCAGCTCGGCCGCCAGGCGCAGCTCGCGCGGCGGGTGGAAGCCGATCTCCTGCAGGCGCTCGATGACGCGGCGGTTCTCTTCATAAAGGTGCTCGTACGCCTCCATGAAGCGCGCGACGAGGTCGCCGAAGACGCCGCGCGAGAGGTGGCCCCGACTCTGCGGCAGTAAAGCTTCCAGCCCGAACTCCTCGGGGCCGAACTCGCTCTGCGCGGCGCGCAGGAGCGCGGGGAGCGAGGCCGCGCGCAGGTGCGACCAGAGCCGCTCGGCCGCCCCCTCGTACTCCTCCGGCGTCCGGAAGGGCCGGAGCGCGCAGTAATAATCGATCTCGCCGAAGTGCATCGCGGCGAGCGCGAACTCGTGCCCGCGGCCCGTCGCGTCCTCTTCGAGCGCGAGGCGGACGGTCTCCAGGGTCACGCGCCCGTGGCGCTGCTTGCGGAAGTCGAGCTTGCGGTAGCTGTAGCCGGCCGACTCGCACTGCGACTCCTGCACCCCGGGCTCCATCAGATTACAGATGGCGACGTGCGCGGCGACGCGCTGCGGCGTGACGCGCGACTGCGCGACCGTGCGCAGGTAGATGTCGGCGCCCGTCGGCCGGTCGAGCAGGTTGCTCTTCGCCTCGGACAGTATTTCGAGGAAGGCTTCGAAGGGCGGGGCCAGGCCGAGCGTCCCCATCGTCTCGACGACGCGGCCGGCGTAGCGGAGGGTCTGGACGGTCTCGATGCCCGAGACGTCGTTGAAGAACCAGCCGCAGCTCGTGTACGTCGTGAGCGACGCGCGCTGCGCTTCGAGGAGCGTGAGGGCGCGCACCTTCTCGTCGCCGGAGAGCCGGCGCCCGGCGTGCCTCGTCAGGAACTCTTCGCGCCGCGCGGAGCCGCCGGGGCCGAGCAGCTCGACGTACTCGTCGCGCGCGGCCCAGGGGTCGCGCAGGAGTCGTGCGCCGGCCTCCTCGAACTTCGGCGCGAGGTCGTCGCGCAGGAGGTCGAAGGCCGCGCGCAGCGGGGCGCGCCAGCGCTGGTTCCAGCCGCCGGGCGCCGAAGCGTTGCAGCCGCAGTCGCGCGTCCAACGGCCCAGCCCGTGCGCGCAGCTCCAGGCGGTGCCCTCGCCGTCCGGGCCGGGCTTGATGAGCACTTCGTGTTCGGGCTCGTGCCCGTCTAAGAACTCGCCGTAGTTCGTCACCCGCAAGCCGAAGCGCCCGGCCTCCACCTCCAGGGCGTAAGCGATGCAGCGGTCGCCCCAGCGGAAGTGGTGGCCGTAAGATTCGCCGTCGGTCGCCACGTTCACGACCCGCGCCCCGCCGCGCGCCGCGCGCGCACACGCGGCGAGCAGGCCGTGGCTCGAAGCCAGCAACCCCTCGAACGCGATGCCGCGCGCGATCTGTCCGTCGTAGAAGAGGACGGCGATGGAGCGCCCGGAGCCGTCGCGGTGCAGGTACTTGTAAGGGACGGTCGTGTCTACGCGGCCGTCGGAGACGTTCTGCCAGGTGTCGGAGCCGGGGGCCTTAACGGCCTCGGCCTGGTGGGGCGAGAGGACGACGTAGCGCAGGCCCTCTTCGATGAGCGCCGCGAGCGTCGCGTCGTCGCAGGCCGTCTCGGGGAGCCAGAGCGACTCGGCCTCCCTGCGGAAGCGGCGGCGGAAGTCTGCGAGCCCCCAGCGTATCTGCGTGCGGCGGTCGCGCTCGTTGCAGAGCGGGAGGATCGGGTGGTTGTAACCCTGCGCGACGGCGTTGCCGTGGCCGCCGTGGCGCAGCGCGCTCTCGCGGTCGGCCTCAAGAATTCTCGCGTAGGTCTCGGGCTGGTGGCGTTCGAGCCAGTTGAGGAGCGTCGGGCCGAAGTTGAAGCTGAGGCGCGCGTAGTTGTTGACGACGCGCTCGACGCGGCCGTGCGTGTCGCTGACGCGCGCGAAGGCGTTCGGGCGGTAGCACTCGGCGTGGATGCGCTCGTTCCAGTCGTGGAAGGGCGCGGCTCCCGCCTCGCGCTCGACCATCTCCGTCCAGGGGTTCTCGCGCGGCGGCTGGTAGAAGTGGCCGTGAATGACCAGCGCGGTCGTCATCTAAATGGGCTTGCTCCGTCGGCTGATGGGGAAGTCGGATTTAACCTATCACGAATCCGGCGAGAGTCAAATCGGGGTGCGGGCGGAGGGGACGGGTGTATAAGTTGGTGGCGTACTGAGCGGGTTGAATTTCACCACGGAGGCACAGAGGACACGGAGGGGGCACAGAGTATACAAGTCTCTGTGCTACCTCCGTGCCCTCTGTGCCTCTGTGGTGAACCACCCTGCCCGCAACGCACAAGCTGACAGAAAAAGAGAGGCGGAAGCGTCAACGCCTCCGCCTTCTTAAACTAGAACTGAATTGCCGTCTTAACGCTGGGCGACGAGGGCCTCTTCGCGCTGGATGCTCTTGAGGGTGATGTCGAGCGTGCCGATGTCGTGCGAGAGGCGCGCCTTGATGGGGACGTGGCGCTCGTCGCTCGTCACCCAGATGGACATCTTGCCCTTGCCCTCCTCGACGGGGCGGCCCGGCCCGAAGACCTCCACGTCCACGCGGACGACCTCGACCTTGCCGAGCACGCTCTTCATCTTCTTCTTCTCGGCGACGACCGTCGCCGGCACCTGGTAGACGCGGCCCGAGTCGCTGACGGCGATGTTGAAAGTCTGGCCCGGCGTGAGCGGCTGCGTGCGCAGGAAGTAGATGGCCGAGACGATGTCCTGCGTCGGCCCTTCGAGCACGGCCGTGATGACGCGCGGCGCCTCGCCCGCGTTGTTCGGGTCGCGCTCGGTGTACTCGACCTTCTTCGACTGCTGGTCGAAGACCGCCTCGCTCGTCCGCACGCGCTTGCCCTGCTCGTCCTTCTTGGTCGTGCGCATGGCGTAGAAGTCGTTCGGCTCGACCTGCGACTCCGCGTGGAGCTTGAAACTCATCCCGAAGAGCTTCGTGAAGAAGCCTTTCGACACCACGTCGGTCGTCAGCACGAGCGGGGCGGGCGCCGGCTCCTGACCTTCGCCCTCGGCCGTCACGCCGGAAGGCGACGGGCGGTGCGCCTTGAAGCGCAGCTCGGCGATGTCGATGCCGCGCAGGATGGCGCGCGTGAACTCGCCCTCGTAGACCAACTCCTCCGACGGGCCGAAGGGCGTCGCGGGGGCGGGGCGCGGCTGTGTACGCTCTTTGGGCGCGTCCGAAGCCAGTACGACCGAAGAGAGTACAACGGCGAAAATGAGCGCCGTCGCCGTCGTGGCGTTGATTTTGGACAGAATTCTGCGAGGCATAGCGTACACGCTTGTTTCACCCTTCTTTTCGTGTGCTTGTTCAGGTCAGAAAGCCAGAACTGCCTTCAGCCAAAGCACGCACCATGCCACGAGTAGGCCCAACGCCGCGCGGTATTCCCGGTAGCGCAGGTAGAGGGAAGGGTCGAACCTGACGGCCGAGTCTTCGCCAGCCCCGTAGGGCGTCAAACGCGGGAAGAGGAGAGGCACGGCCGCCGCGTAACGTCTGTACTCCTCGCCGAACATCTCGGCGAGCGTCGCGGCTTCGACGCGCATCACCGGCCAGTAGATGCCCAGGAACAGCGACGCGAACAGCCCACCCAGGATGAGGAAGAGTAAAAGATTTGAGGAGGCCGCGACCGTGAAACCCAACCCCAGGATGAAGCTGCCCAGGTAGAGCGGGTTGCGCGTGTGCGCGTAAGGGCCGGAGACGGCGAGCCGCGCGTTCTTCCTGATGTGCCCCGAGGCCCACGCGCGTAGCGCAAGCCCGACGACCGCGACCGCGCCGCCGACGGCGAGCGAGCGCTTGTCGGGCCGGGCTAAAACGATGAACACCGCGGCGCAGACGAACCCGAGCGGGACGCGCCAGCGCTGAACCCAGGTGCCGCCCCTACGCGCCACGGACGCCCACCTCGACCGCCCCGGAAATTCTTTCGGCCCGCCGCAGCCGCTCGCCGACCGCCGCCGCGACCGTCTCGACGCCGATCTCCATGCAGACCCACTGCGAGCACGCGCGCCGGTGGCAGTCCGTGCGGCAGCCGACGTCCGTGCGCTCGACGCAGATGTCCTCCTCGCGGGGCGAGCCGTTGCGCCACCACTCGGTCGGCCCGAACAGTCCGACGACCGGCGCGCCCGCCGCGACGGCGAGGTGTGTCGGGCCGGTGTCTCCGCCGACGTAGACGGCCGCCTTGCGGGCCAGCGCGTAGAAGCCTTTCAGGGTCGGCGACGCGGCCGTCGCCGCGCCCGCACGGCTCGACGCGACGACGCGCTCGGCCAGCTCGCGCTCGCCGGGGCCGTAGGTGACGACCGAGCGCAGGCCGTGTCTGACGAGCAGCGCGTCGGCCAGCTCGCCGAAGCGCGCGGCCTCCCAGAGCTTCGTCGGCCAGCCGCCGCCCGGGTTCAAAATCGTGAATCTTTCTCCGACCGTTTGGACGACCTCGTCCGCCTCACGCGCGTGTGCGGGCGAGACGTGGACGGGGAACTCAAGCGCGTCGGCCGCCGACGGCAACTCAACCCCGAGCGCGCCCGAGGCCAGCGCCAGATTTTTTCTGATGACGTTAAGACGTGCGGGAACTCGGACGGTCTCGGTCAGCAGGAAACGGCTGGCCGGCTCGCGCAGATGCTCGCGCGCGAAGCCCGCCCGGCGCGTCGCGCCCGAGAGCCTCGAAACAAGTGCGGATTTAAGGAGTCCCTGGAAATCTATGGAAAGGTCGAAGGGTGAGGCGCGTAACCGCCGCAACTGCCGACGCGTTGCCGGCAGCGTCTCCCCAGACAACGGCCAGCGCCTCAAGCCCTTCGTGTCCACTTCGATGAGGGTTTCTAAAAGAGGGTTGTCCCTCAAAATTTCGGCCGCGCGCCGCTCGACCACCCACGAAATTTTCGCCCCCGGCACGGCCCGCCGCACCGCCGCCAGCGCGGGCAGCGTGTGCACCACGTCGCCGATGCTCCCGAGTTTGACGAAGAGAATGTTCATTAGTGAGCGGTGAGCGGTGAGCGGTGAGCGGTCAAAACAGTTTTCAAATCTCGACCCTGAAAACTGCTTACTGCTTACTGCTCACCGCTCACTTTCCCAAGCATGTCTGTGCTCGAATGGTCTTTCGGGTCTCCGACGATTTGGACGCGGCCGCCGAAGGATCGTACCACATCGCGCTCGGGCACAGAGTCTTCGGTGTAGTCGGTGCCTTTGGCGTGGATGTCTGGGCGGAGCGCGAGCAGAAGTTCGGTGACGGTCGGCTCTTGGAAGACGGTGACGTAGTCCACGGCGCGCAGGCTGGCGATGACCTCGGCGCGCTCGCGCTCGGGGACGAAGGGGCGCCCCCCGCCCTTCAGGCGCCGCACCTGCTCGTCCGAGTTGATGCCGACGACCAGCAGGTCGCCCAGGCCCTTCGCCGCCTCAAGGTAGCGGACGTGCCCGACGTGCAGCAGGTCGAAGCAGCCGTTGGCGAAGACGACGCGCGCCCCCCCTTTGCGCGCGATGGCGACGCGCGCGATCAGCCGGTTGCGCTCAAGGATGCGCGACGCCGCCGTCGTCCTGGACTGCTCTTCCGCTTCTCTCATGCTCTCACTGTTCGGCGACGCGTCTGACCTTGCCCTCGAAGCGCTCGGCCCCCGCGTTGTAGCTCACCTCGTAGCTGTCGAGCGTGCCGCCGCGCCCGCGGTAGTCCACCTCGTACCTCCGGAGCCCGCGCCCGACGGGCTCCTTCGTGAAGAGGTAGTCCACCCAGTTGAGCGACTCGGTCGTCTTCTCCCCCGCGTACTCCGATTCGAGGCGCACGGGGTACTGTATCACCCTGTCCTGCCTCTCGCTGTATCCGAACAGCGCCGTCTCCAGCCCCATGCACGCGAGCGCGTCGAAGAGCGCGAACTCGAACGCCCGGCCGTCGCCGTTGAAGTCCCTCAGGTGCAGTATCGTCGGCCGACCTTCGCGCCCCCCGGCGGCGCCCGGGACGTGGTAGTAACCGGCGCGTATGCGGTAGGGGAGGTCGAACTCGTCCTCGCCGTGCGAGTACTCCTGCACGACCTTCAGCGTGTTGACGACGCGCCCGGCCGCCGCGTCCACGAGCGACACGCGCGCGGGGCCGCGGTAGAAGCTGCCGCGCGTCTCCTCGGGGCAGGTGTAGACTTCGTCGGGGCCGCGCGGGTACTTCTTCGGCCGGAGCATCCAAAGGACGAGCGACCTCTTCTGACCCCCTCTGATTTCGAGCGCGCGCTCCTCGACGACGAGCGCGCCCGCGGGCAGCCCGTACGGCGCGCGACGCGCCTGCGCGTGCGCCGCGGCGGCGAGCAGGAGCAGAAGTGTGAAAGCCGTGAGCGCGTTTCTCATCATCGACATCTTCGAACGGCGGGCGCGACGCGCGCCGCCTCAGACCTGTCCCCCGTGTTCGAGCGAGGCCAGAAGCTCGTGCGGGTAGACGCAGGCCGTGCCGCGCTTGAGGACGACGACGCCGCCCGCGTGGTTGGCGAGGCGCGCGGCCGTCGGGTAGCCCGCGCCGGAGGCGAGCGCGAGCGCGTAGGCGGCGATGACCGTGTCGCCCGCCCCCGTCACGTCCAGCGCGTCGTGCGACCCGACCGCGTCGAGGCGGAGCGGCGGCGCCCCGTCTTCCAGCAGCAGCATGCCGTGCTTGCCGCGCGTGACGAGCAGCGCGCGGTAGCCGAGTTCGGCGCGAAGGCGCTCGCCCTCCGCGGCCAGTTCGTCGGCGTCAGCGAAGCGGCGGCCCGCGACCTGCTCCACCTCGTCCTCGTTCGGCGTGGCCGAGTCGAAGCCCGCGAACTCCCTCACGCGGAAGCGCGAATCGACCACGACCGGAGCACGCCCGCCCACGCGCCGCAGCGGCGCGACCGTCGGTTCACAGGCGACGCCGTAGTTGTAGTCGGAGACGATGGCCGCCTCCGCCTCCTCGAACGCCGCGCCCACGTTCGACGCGATGCCGGCGAGGACGCCGTCGTCCTTCACCACGCCGCTCTCGTAATCGAGCCGCACGACCTGCTGCCGCGTCGAGTGCGCGTGGCCGGCGAGGATGCGCACCTTCGTCGTCGTCCCGTGCCCCGGCGCGGCGACGACGCCGGAGCAATCGACGCCCGCCCCCTCCAGCTTGCTTAACAGTTCGCGCCCGGCCGAGTCCTCCCCGACCACGCCGACGATGACGGCTCGCGCGCCGAGCGCCGCGAGGTTCATCGCGCAGTTAGCCGCCCCGCCCGGCACCGTCTCCGTCCGCTCGTGCCGCAGGATCATCACCGGCGCCTCGCGCGACACCCGGGCGATCTCGCCCGACACGAACTGGTCGGCGATCAGGTCGCCCAGCACCAGCACGCGCCGCCCCGCGAACCCGCGCACCAGCGCCGCCAGCCGCCCCACCTCTGCTTTACTCTCGACGCTCATACTTGGACTGAGGACTGAAGACCGAGGATTGAGTACCGAGGACTGAGTGTAGGCCCGTTCTTCACTCAGTCCTTAGTCCTCAGTCCTTGGTACTTATGATTTCCCTCACGGCTTCGAGCAGGTTGTCGGCGACGAGGTCGGGGCGGTGCTTCCAGGCGTGGCTCTGGTGCTCGTGCTCGCCGCGGCCGTAGCCCGTCAGCACGAAGGCGGCGCGGACGCCCGCGTTGCGCGCGAGCTCCGTGTCGCTGTGGCGGTCGCCGACCATCCAGCTTCGTGCCAGGTCGATGTCGAGTTCTTCGGCCGCGCGGCGGATGAGGCCGGGCCGCGGCTTGCGGCAGTCGCAGTCGAAACGGTACGGCGGCTCGCCGACCGAAGGGTGATGCGGGCAGTAATAGACGGCGTCGAGCCGCGCGCCGCCCCTCCCCAACTCTTCGGCGAGCACGCCGTGGACGCGGCCGATCATCTCCTCCTCGAAGTAGCCGCGCGCCACGCCGGCCTGGTTCGTGACGAGGACGGCGAGCCAGCCCGCCTCGTTGAGCGCGCGCACGGCCTCCGCCGCGAAGGGGAAGACCCTGTAGCGCGAGACGTGGTTGACGTAGCCGACCTCTTCGGAGATCGTCCCGTCGCGGTCGATGAAGACCGCCCGCCGCCCGCCGCTCAACGCGCCACCTCGACCTTCTGCCCGAGCCCGAGCGCGTGCGCGGCGCGCTCGAAGACCTCCTCGGCCGTCACGGCCGTCATGCAACGGTGGTCGATGGGGCAGTCGCGCAGCATGCAGGGCGCGCAGACGGGCGGGCGCCTCACGACCTCCGCCGAATCCGAGAAGGGGCGCGTCGTGACGGGGTTCGTCGGCCCGAAGATGACGACGACCGGGCGGCCGACCGCCGCCGCGACGTGCGCCGGGCCTGTGTCGTTCGTGACGAGCAGGTCTGAGGCTTTCAGCACGGCCGCCGTCTGCGCGAGGTCTGTCCTGCCGGTCAGCACGACGGGACGCGCGCGCATGCGGCGCGCGACCTCGTCAGAGACGTCCGACTCTTCGGCCGCGCCGACGAGGACGACTTCCGCGCCGGCTCTCTCCGCCAGCATGTCGGCGACGGCGGCGAAGCGCTCGGCCGGCCAGCGCTTGGCGCGGCTGTTGGTCGAGCCGGGGCAGACGGCGACGAGCGGCCGGCCGGGTCGCGCCCCGTTCTCAATCAGCAGGCGTTGAGCATCGCGCAGTCGCGCGTCCGTAACGCGCAGCAAAGTGTCCGGGGCTCGGGCCTCGACCGCCGCCGAACCGTAAAGTCGTCGCTCCAACTCCGCGACGAGGTTGAGGTAGTAGAAGACTTCGTGCCGGTGGCCGCGCCACTCGGGGACGCCGACGCGGTGCGTGAGGAGCGGCGCGCGCCCCTGCGTCGCGTAGCCCGCGCGGACGGGCACGCGGGCGAGCGCCGCGACCAGCGCGGGCGCGAACGAGTTGGGGAAGAGAACCGCGAGGTCGAAGCGCCGCGCGCGCCACTCGCGGGCCTCGCGGAAGACGGCCGACGCTTTGCCGGAACCGTTGCCGTTGACGAGGAAGTCGTCGATGAAGTCCGCGCCCTCGAAAATCCCTTCGGCCCAGGGCCGCGTCGCCAGCGTCAGGCGCGCGCGCGGGAACAGGCGGCGCAGCTCGCGCAGCGCCGGCACGGTCATCACCGCGTCGCCCACCCAGTTGACGCCGCGCACGACGACGCGCTCGATCTTCTCGGGCCGAAAGGTGCGACTCACAACCGTAGTTTAGTTCAGCGAAACAGATACCGCGAGCGCGAAGGCGCCGGCCCCGTTCACTTCTTCAGCCCCCGCGCCTGCGCGCCGAGTTCCTGAATCGACTCGGCGCGGCCGATGCAGATGAGCATGTCGCCGGCTCGAATCTGCGTGTCGCCCGAGGGGTTGAAGATCATCTCGCCGCCGGCGCGGCGGATGGCGGCGACGACGACGTCGAGCTGCGCGCGGATGTTCGTCTCCTTCAGCTTGCGCCCTT
Organism: Pyrinomonadaceae bacterium; assembly: GCA_036389235.1. GTDB lineage: Bacteria > Acidobacteriota > Blastocatellia > Pyrinomonadales > Pyrinomonadaceae > QHXN01. The sequence goes on from DASVQJ010000102.1 coordinate 15,842, forward strand.
CGAGCGTCGAACCCGCGACGACCTCGACCTCCTCGAAGGCGAGGTCTAAGGACTCGGCCGTGATCGAGTCCATGAAGTCGGCGACCGCGGGCTTGAGGAGCGACTGCGCCATGCGGTGGCTGCCGATGATGGTGGGGGCGATGACGCGGTTCGCGCCCGCGCGCACCAGCTTCGGCTCGGCCGACTCCTCGACCGCGCGCGCCACGATGCGCAGTTGCGCGTTGAGCGTCCGCGCCGTCAGCACGACGTAGAGGTTCGCGGCGTCGTCGGGCAGGCACGCGGCCAGCCCCGTAGCGCGCTCGACGCCGGCCTCGACGAGCGTCTCGTCGAGCGTGGCGTCGCGGACGAGCAGCAGCGTGTCCGGCAGCTGAAGCTCTGCGGCCAGCAGCGCGTTGCTCTCGACGACGACGAAGGGGACGCCCGCGCGCTGCATCTCCCGCACGATGCGGCGGCCGACCCGGCCGGCGCCGCAGATGATGTAGTGACCTTTGAGCTTGGACATCTCGCGCTGGCGGCGGCGCTCGCCGTAGGCCGCCAGAATCTCGGAGCGGACGAGCGACTGGACGGCCGTCGAGAGCAGGTAGCCGGCCGTGCCCACCCCGAGCACCATGAAGAAGATCGAGAAGTTGCGCCCGGCCGGCGAGAGCGGCAGCGGCGGGCCGTAGCCGACGGTCGTCACCGTCATCACCGTCATGTAGAGGCTGTCGGCGAGCGACCAGCCCTCGACGAGCGTGAACCCGGCGGTGCCGAAGGCCGCCACGCCCGCCAGCGCGGCCAGCGAGTAGAAGAGGCTCGCGCGGGGCCTGAGCATCTACGTCAGTTCTCCTGCCGGGGCGGCATCGAACCTTGCGACTCCGCGGCGGCATCCAAACCTGGTCTCGGGCTAACGCGCCACGTTAGCCAAAGGGGCGGGAGGTGTCAATTGGTGAATGGTAAATGGTGAATGGTAAATAGTGTCTGAGATACATCGGGGCGACCCGCGGGCCGGGCCGGGTCGCGATTTGCCATTTACCATTCACCATTTACCATTTACTATTCACTACGATGGCTCTGCGTCATCCGCCGAAAGATGTCGTCCCGCCGGCCGCGCGCGCGCGTCGGCGTGGGCCGCGCGTCTACAAGTTCGAGGAGCCGCCCGAGGGCTTCTGGCGCCGCTGGCGCCGCCGCCTCATCCGCCCGTTGACGGTCATCCCCGCCGTCGTCATCACCCTTAGCGTCCTCGGCGCCCTCGGCTACTACTACACGGTCTTCTCCGAGCGCATCGACAAGCTGCTGCGCGGCGAGGTCTTCACGCGCAGCGCCGGCATCTACGCCGCGCCGAAACAGATCCGCGCGGGCGACGGGCTGTCGGTCGAAGACCTGGTCGCGCGGCTCAAGCGCGCGGGCTACGTCGAGCGCGCGCAGCAGGCGGACACGGCGCGCGGGCGGTTCAGCGTGGACGGCGTGAACGTCGAGATCGAGCCGAGCAGAGACTCCAAGATCGACGGCAAGGCCCAGTTCCCGCACGCGCGCGTGCAGTTCGGCAGGGGCGGGAAGACCGTCGCCGCCATCAGCGACCTCGACGCGGGCGGCGCGAAGATACAGGGCGCGTGGCTGGAGCCGGAACTCATCAGCGCCGTCGCCGGGCCGCAGCGCGAGCGGCGGCGCACCGTCGGCTTCAACGACCTGCCCGACGTGCTGGTCAAGGCCATCGTCGTCACGGAGGACCGGGACTTCTTCAACCACTACGGCGTCAACTTCCGCGGCATCCTGCGCGCCGCCGTCCGCCGCTACGAGGCCGACCCGAACTCCTTCCTCTCGCGCCAGGGCGGCTCCTCCATCACGCAGCAGCTCGTCAAGAACCTCTTCCTCTCGCCCGAGGGCTCGCTCAAGCGCAAGGTCTCCGAGGCGTACATGTCCGTCATCCTTGAGACGCGCCTTGAGAAGAAGGACATCTTCGCGCTCTACTGCAACGAGATTTATCTGGGCCAGCGCTCGGGCTTCTCCATCAAGGGCGTGGGCGAGGCGGCCGAGGCTTACTTTAACAAGGACGTGACGGCGCTCACGCTGCCCGAGGCGGCGCTGCTCGCGGGCATGATTCGCAGCCCGAACCGCTACAACCCTTACAAGCACCCGGAGGTCGCCTTCGAGCGGCGCAACCAGGTCTTGAAGTCGATGGTCGAGGCCGGCGCCATCTCGGAGGTCGAGGGCGCGCGCGCGTCGGCGACCGAGGTCAGGCTCGCGCCCGCGCGCGGGCGCATCGACGCGTCCGAGGCGCCCTACTTCGTGGACTACGCGCAGAACCAGCTCGCCGACATCATCAACGACACGTCGGCCGCCGAGCGCCTGCGCATCTACACGACCATCGACATGGACTTGCAGCGCGCGGCCTACTCGGCGCTGGTCAAGCAGCTCGCCGCGCTCGACAAGGTGCAGGCCCGGCGCTTCCCGGCCGGCACGCTCCAGGCGGCGCTCGTCGCCATGCGGGCCGACACGGGCGAGATCGTCGCGATGGTCGGCGGGCGCGACTACGAGAAGAGCCAGCTCAACCGCGCGACCGACGCGATGCGCCAGCCCGGCTCGGTCTTCAAGCCGTTCGTCTACGCCACCGCCCTCAACACGGCCTACGACCCCGTGCCGCGCCTCATCACGGCCGCCACCACGTACAAGGACGAGGCGACGACCTTCTTCTCCGGCGGCCAGACGTACTCGCCCGGCAACTTCGGCGACACCTTCTCGAACAGGGAAGTGACCGTGCGCGACGCGCTGACGCGCAGCCTCAACGTCATCACCGTCAAGATCGCCGAGGAGGTCACCGTCAGCCGCGTGATGGCGCTCGCGGCGAAGGCGGGGCTGCCGAAGCCGAAGGTGAACTACCTCGCGCACGCGCTCGGCACGAACGAGGCGACGCCGCTCCAGGTCGCCTCGGCCTACACCGCCTTCGCGCAGTTGGGGACGAGGGTGACGCCCGTCGGCATCAGCCGCATCACGAACGGGAGCGGCGTGACCATCGCCGCGCCGCAGGGGCAGAAGAACGAGGTGATGCGCCCGCAGGTCGCCTACATCATGGACTCCCTGATGAAGGACGTGGTGAACCGCGGCACGGCGGCGAAGGTGCGCGCGCGCGGCCTGCGCGCCAACGTCGCGGGCAAGACCGGCACCAGCCGCGACGGCTGGTTCGCGGGCTTCACGCCGAACCTCGTCTGCGTCGTCTACGTCGGCTTCGACGACGGCTCGGATTTGGGGATGACGGGCGGGGACTCGGCGCTGCCCATCTGGACGGACTTCATGTCGGCGGCCCTCCAGATGCACCCCGAGTGGGGAGGCGACTGGCAGGAGCCGCCCGACATCGACCACGTCGAGATCGACCCGCACACCGGCCTGCTCCCAGGCCCCGAGACCACCGAGAAGCGCACCGAGCTTTTCATCAGGGGCAGCGCGCCCACGGCCGAGAGCCTTGAGCCGGACGAGTCGGCCACGCCCGAAGAGATTCCGCTGCCGGGCGCGGACTTGCCCCTGCCGGATGCCACGCCCGGCCCCGTCTACGTGCCGCCGTACCCGGAAGAGACCCCGCCGCCGGCCCGCCGCGACCGCACGACCCAGCCCGGCCGCGGCGAGGACGACGGGGAGGGCGCGTCGCGTCTGACCGGCACCGTCACGCTCGACATCGACCCGACGACGGGGCTCATCGCCGCCCCGACCTGCCCCGTCATACGCTCGCAGACCTTCCGCATCGGCACCGAGCCGCACAGGCGCTGCGGCCCGCAGTACCACCAGAACCAGGCCATCATCCCCAGCGAGCGCCCGCGCCGCGCCTCGCCCCCCTGAAGAGGAACAGGTCAGAACCGCCCGCGGCAGCGGGCGGGCCTGTGCGAACGGCACGCCCGGATTGCGAAGGGCCACCCGCTACCGCGGGCGGTTCTGACCGTCATGGAGACCGCCTCTTGAATTTTATGAGCAGACTCTCACGCGCTTTCGCGTGCGCCGCACTCCTGTCCGCCGTCGTCCGCGCGCAGGAGCCGGCGCCGCCGGCCCGGGCGGCCGCGGCCCCGGCCGCTCGAATCGAACTGGCGCTGACGGGAGGGAAGGGGCGCGCCGCGCCGGAGCCGACGAAGGAGGACGTGCGCGTCTACGTGGACGGGGTCGAGCGCCCGGTCGTCTCCTTCGAGAAGGAGACGCGGCCCGTCAGCTACGGGCTCGTCGTGGACAACTCCGGGTCGGTCCGCTCGCAGATCGGCCGGGTCGTAGACGCGGCGCAGTCCGTCGTCGCGAGGAACGGCCCCGACGACGAGGCGTTCGTGCTGCGGTTCGTCTCCTCCGACAACATGCAGATCATGCAGACCCTCACCGCCGACCGGAGTGCCCTCGACAGGGCGCTCTACTCGATGTTCATTCAGGGCGGGCAGACGGCGCTGCTCGACGCGCTCTACATGGCCGGCGAGTACCTGATGAAGAACGCGCGCCGCACGGGCGCGACGGGGCGCGGCCTCGCGCTCGTGCTCGTCTCGGACGGCGAGGACAGGGAGAGTTCGCACAAGGCCGAGGAGGTCCTGAAGCTGCTCAGGGACGGCGGCGTGCGCGTCTTCTGCGTCGGGCTCACGGAGGAGTTGGAGAACACGCAGGGCTTCATCACGAAGAGCAAGCGGGACGCGGCCAGGAGGCTGCTGTCGAAGCTCGCGGAGGAGACGGGCGGCCGCGTCTTCTACGCGGGTAAGGACGGGCAGTTGGGCGAGGCGGTCGGCGACGCCGCCGGCAACATGCGCACGCGCTACGTCGTCGGCTACGCGCCGCCGGAGCCGGGCGGCAAGGGGCCGGGCAAGGTCGAGGTCAAACTCGTCGGCGCGCCGGGCAAGGAGAAGCTCAGGGCACAAATCTTGGAAGGCAGTAGACAGTAGACAGTAGACAGTAGTCAGTAGGCTTCGCTAGCCGGGCGTTGAGGATGACAAACGTAAGGTTCGGGCGACGAAGGTTCTTCTACTGACTACTGTCTACTGCCTTCCAAGTAGCTTTAGTGCCTCGCGCAGGGTCTCGAAGGCGAGCGCGGCGGCGTGCTGCTTGCGCGGGGGCAGTCCGCCGGCCGCCTGCGTGATCTCGGCCCGCGTGAGGCGCGCGGCCTCTTCCAGCGTCATCCCCTCCAGCATCCACGCGAGCGCGGAGCCGCACACAACCGTCGGCGGGCAGCCGTAGGCGAGGAAGCGCGCGGCCTCGACGCGCCCGCCGCGCACGCGCAGCGCGAGACGTAGCCGGTCGCCGCAGACGGGGTTCGACTGCTCGACTTCGGCGTCCGCGCCTTCGAGCGTGCCGGCGTTGCGCGGGTTCGAAAGGTGTTCTTTGAAAGTGTCGGAGTAGGCCACGGACTCAGGCGGGCGTGCAGGCTCGCTCGGCCTGTGCTTTCAGGTAGAGCGGCGAGAGGCGCCGCAGGTTCTCGACGGCGCGGGGCAGGACTTCGAGGACGTAGTCGATCTCCTCCTCGGTCGTGTCCTTGCCGAGGCTGAAGCGGATGGAGCCGCGCGCCAGCTCGTCGTCCCGACCCAAAGCGCGGATGACGGGCGAGGGTTCGAGCGAGCCCGACGAGCAGGCCGAGCCCGTCGAGACGGCGACGCCCTGCATGTCGAGGTTGATGAGCAGCCCCTCGCCCTCGATGAAGCGGAAAGAGATGTTCGAGACGCCGGGCAGGCGCCGCCCGCGGTCGCCGTTGTAGACGATGTCCGAGACGCGCGCCTCGACGCCCGACTCGAAGCGCTCGCGCAGGCGGCGGACGCGCTCCGTCCTCTCTTCGAGTTCGGCGCGCGTGAGGCGCGCGGCCTCGCCGAAGGCGACGATGAGGGGCACCGCCTCCGTCCCGCCGCGCCGCTCGCGCTCCTGGTGCCCGCCGATGTTCTGCTGCGCGAGCCGCACGCCGCGGCGGACGTAGAGCGCGCCGACGCCCTTCGGCGCGTAGAGCTTGTGCGCCGACAGCGACAGGAGGTCGCAGCCCAGCTCGTCCACGTCCACGCGCACGCCAGAGGCGGCCTGCACGGCGTCCGTGTGCAGGCGGAGATGTTTCTGGCCGGACTCCCGCCGCCCGCGGACGAGCGCGGCGATCTCCGCGACGGGCTGGACGGTGCCGACCTCGTTGTTGGCGAGCATGACGGTGACGAGCACCGTGTCGGGCCTGAGCGCCGCGCGCACGTCCTCGACGCGCACGACGCCGTCGCCGTAGACGGGCAGCCGCGTCACCTCCCAGTCGCGGCGCTCCAGGGCCTCGCAGATGCCGCGGACGGAGGAGTGCTCGATGGAGGTGGTGATGATGTGTCGTCCGTGGTCGGCGGCCTGCTCGCAGTGGCCGCGGACGGCGAGGTTGTTGGCCTCCGTCCCGCCGGAGAGGAAGACGACCTCGTTGGGGCGTGCGCCGACGAGGTCGGCCACCTCGCGCCGCGCGCGATCCACGGCCGCGCGCGCCTCCTGCCCGTAGAAGTGGACGCTCGAAGGGTTGCCGAACTTCGCGGTCAGGTACGGCAGCATCGCCTCGACGACCCGCGGGTCAACCGGGGTCGTCGCGCTGTGGTCAAGATAAACTCTACGCATGCAGTTTTCAGTCTTCAGTTTTCAGCCTTCGGTAAGCAGATTCCGGCCGATGGGTGTTGAATTGGCCGAAAACTGAAAACTGAAAACTGAAAACAAATGACGAACCCGAAGGGGCGAACGGGGCATCAAAAACGGCGGTAAGCTCTCCCGCTCGGCCTTGCGAGTCGTACGGTACGCCCGGAGTCTATGTCGCCCAAAGTTGGAGCGTCAAGGCGGTTGGCCGCGGCGGCTCGCTGTTGTAAGCTCGCCGTGGCCCCGTCCGCCGCCCCGAACCCGAGGAGAAGAATAGATGAAGACCAGCAGACGTTTCTCGACCGCCGCGCTCGCGCTCGCCCTGTCGTTCGCGGCCCTCTCGGCCGCGTTGGTGCGGACGCCGGACGCCTCGGCGCAGCAGTACGGCCCTCTGGAGCGCGGCTACCGCACGGGCTACTCCGACGGCTACCAGTCGGGCTGGGGCGACCAGTTGAAGGGCGCCCGCGCCGACCACCAGGCGAAGTCCGATTACCAGCGCGCCGACCGCGCCTACATCGCCGCCTACGGCGCGCTCGAAGACTACCGCGACGGCTACCAGCAGGGTTACGAGGTGGGCTACGCGGCCGGCTACGCGCGCCAGGGCTTCAACTCCGAACTGCCCGCGGGCGGCGTCACGCGCCGCGGCGCGAGCCCGCGCGAGACGGCGGGCAACGGCGGCTCGCGCGGCGGCAGGTCTGACGAAGGCCAGGAGAGCGAGAGCGTCTCGCGGGGCGGGCGCGGCGTCGATTCCGGCGGCGGCGCGGGCGTCGGCGTCGGCCCGTCCGCGCTGCCTTCGAACGTCTACCTCACGGTCGAGCTGTCGAACCGGCTCACGACCGACGTGAGCCAGCGCGGCGACCGCTTCGAGGCGCGCGTCGTCGAGCCGCAGCAGTTCGCGGGCGCGGTCGTCGCGGGCCGGCTCGCAGACGTGCAGCGCCCGGGCAAGTCGAAGGGGCGCGCGCTCCTCCAACTCGACTTCGAGCAGATACGCATGCCCGGCGCGGGCGACTGGCAGGAGTTCAGCGCGCAGGTCGTCGAGGTCTTACGGCCCGAGGCCACCGGCACCGGCGAGGTTGACGAGGAGGGCGGCGTGCGCGGCCGCGACACGATGAAAGAGGACGTGGCGAAGGTCGGCGGCGCGGCGGCCATCGGCGCCGTCATCGGCGCCATCGCCGGCGGCGGCAAGGGCGCGGCCATCGGCGCGGCCATCGGCGGCGGCGCGGCCACGGGCGGCGTCATGACCCAGCGCGGCAAAGACATCCGCCTCGAACCCGGCCAGCAACTCCGCATCCGCACGACCGGAAGAAGGTAAGACAGTTTTCAGTTTTCAGTTTTCGGCGTTTGAATTTTCCGGCCGGGTCGCGGAAGAGCCGCGGCTTTACTGAAAACTAAAAACTGAAAACTGAAAACTGCCAGCTATGATCGTCACCCTGCTCACCGACTTCGGGACGGCCGACTACTTCGTGGGGGCGTTGCGGGGGGCGGTGCTGGCGTCGAACCCGGAGGCGCGGGTCGTCGACATCACGCACGAGGTGCCGCCTTACGACGTGGAGTCGGGGGCGTTCACGCTGCGCGCGGCCTTCGAGACGTTCCCCGAGGGCACGGTGCACGTCGGGGTGGTTGACCCGGGCGTCGGCTCCGAGCGGAGGGGGGTCGCGGTCGAGGGGCGCGGCCACACCTTCGTCGGGCCGGACAACGGCCTCTTCGGCCACGTCTACGAGCGCGTCGGGCCGTTCCGCGTCTTCCAACTCACGAACGAGAATTTTTTCAGAAGGGAAGTGAGCCCGACCTTCCACGGGCGGGACGTCTTCGCGCCGGTCGCGGGCGCGCTCTCGCGCGGCGTGCGCGCGGAGGAGTTGGGGCCGGAGGTCTTCGACTTCGTGCGCCTCCCGTCGGCGACGGTCGAGAGGGTTGCTGACGGGACGTTAATCGGCTCGGTCATCCACGTAGACCGCTTCGGCAACCTCGTCACCAACATCACGCCGGGAGACCTGGACGAAGCGTCGGTCGGGCGCGGCGCGCGGCTCCGCATCGCGGGGCGCGAGGTGCGGCGCTTCCGGCGCTTCTTCGCCGAAGGCGTCGAGGGCGACGGCGAGCCTTTCGCCGTCTGGGGCAGCGCGGGTCTTTTAGAAGTCGCGGTCTTCCGCGACTCCGCCGCGCGCGTGCTGGGCGCGAAGCGCGGGGATAAGGTCGCCATTGAACGATGAACTGAGGAGGGGTGTCGGGTGTTGGGTTCTGGTTAAAACCAACACCCAGCACCCAGCACCCAACACCCTTCTTCCCCTTCATCATTCATCGTTCCAACTTGTCACCCCTTGCGCCTCTTTGCTATTTTCAAACCACTTCTGGTCTTAAGGACACACCGAGATGGATAAAGCAGAGAGCAAGCCGGCCGCGAAGTCGGGCGCGGGGCTTGAGGGGGTGGTCGCGGCCGAGTCGGCCATCGGCGACGTGGACGGCGTCAACGGCGTCCTCATCTACCAGGGCCTCAACATACACGACCTCGCCGAGCACTCGACCTTCGAGGAGACGGTCTACCTGCTCTGGCACGGGCGCCTGCCGAAGCGCGACGAGCTGGACGCGCTGAGGCGGGAACTCGCGGCCAGCCAGCGCCTGCCCGAAGAGGTGGTCGCGCTGATGCGCGGCTTCCCCGCGGAGGCCGAGCCGATGGACGCGCTGCGGACGGCCGTCTCGGCGCTCGCCTTCTACGACCCGGGCGCGCGCGACCTCTCGCGCGAGGGCGCGCTCAGGACGGCGACGCGTCTGACGGCGCAGTTCCCCGTCGTCGTCGCCGCCTTCGGGCGTCTGCGCAAGGGGCTGGAGCCGGTCGAGCCGCGCGCGGACTTCAACCTCGCCTCGAACTTCCTCTACATGCTCAAGGGCGAGGAGCCCGACGGGCGCGAGGCGCGCATCTTCGACGCGTGCCTCGTCCTCCACGCCGACCACGAGCTGAACGCCTCGACGTTCACGAGCCGCGTCATCGCGGGCACGCTCGCGGACATGTACGGCGCGGTGACGGGGGCGATTGCGGCGCTGTCGGGGCCGCTGCACGGCGGGGCGAACACGAACGTGATGAAGATGCTGCTGGAGATCGGCGAGCCGGCGCGCGCCGACGGGTGGCTGCGCGAGGCGCTGGCGAGCAGGAAGAAGATCATGGGCTTCGGCCACCGCGTCTACAAGACGGAAGACCCGCGTTCGGTGTGGCTGCGCAAGTTCTCGCGCGAGCTGGCCGAGGCGAAGGGCGAGACGCGGTGGATAGAGATTCTGGAGCGTCTGCGCGAGCTGATGTTCGCGGAGAAGAAGCTCTACCCGAACGTGGACTACTACTCGGGCTCGGCCTACTACCTGATGGGCATCCCGCTCGACCTCTTCACGCCCATCTTCGCCGTCAGCCGCATCTCGGGCTGGACGGGGCACGTGCTCGAACAGTACGCCAACAACCGTCTGATCCGCCCGCGCGCCGAGTACATCGGCCCGCGCGACGTGCCGTACGTGCCGATTGACGAGAGGTGAGCGGTGCGCCCGTTTGACCCCACTCTCGGGGGCGGAGTGAAGGGCGTTTCACCACAGAGGCACAGAGGACGCGGAGGGGGCACAGAGACAGTCAACTCTGTGCCCCCTCCGCGTCCTCTGTGTCTCTGTGGTGAACAAATCTCGCGAAAGACTCAAGTCGGCGTTATGTGTGGCGCCTGCGGGTTCGGGTTCTCGTGGTCGGTGTACTCCTTCAGCTCGGGCGTCGCGGTCAACAGTCCGGTGCGCCAGGTGAAGAGGGTGGCGACGACGAGGGCGAGCGTGCAGGCCGCGCCGCCCTCGATGCCGTAGGCGCCGCCGCCGACCCACGCCGGCCCCGCGTCCGCGAAGTTCAGCAGCGGGTGCGGCGCGATGCTCTTGAGGCCGCTCACGGGCGAGCCCAGCAAAGCCCCCTGCACCCAGTTCCAGCCGAGGTGCAGGCCGAGCGGGAACCAGAGGCTCCGCGTGCGCCAGTAGGCCACGCAGAGCCACACGCCCGCCAGCACCGTGTTGGCGAACGTGAAGCCGGGGGCGACGTTCGGGTTCGCCAGATGCACCAGCGCGAACGGCACGGACACGGGGACGAGCGCCGCCCACACCGGCCACGAACGCAGCAACGTCTGGAAGGGGTAACCGCGGAACAGCATCTCCTCCGCCGCCGCGCCGAGCAGGAAGACGACGAACGAGACGACGAGCGTCCGCGCCACCCCGCCGCCCGCGTCCGCGACCGCGAAACTGTAGCCGCCCGCCGCCATCCCGACGAGCGCCGCCACGCAGACCGCCACGCCCCCCGCGAACGTCCCGAAGAGCGCGTCGCGCAGCCACCCGCGGTGCCGCGCCCAGCCCAGCGAACGCCACGGCAAATCTTCCAGCCACGCCGCGCAGCCCCACGCGACGAGCGCGGCCGGGGCGTACAGAAGGAACGACTGGATGACGAAGCCCGCCGTGCCCTCTAAGAAGAGCTTGTACGCCCAGCCCGGCAGCAGGAGCCTGCCCGCGAACTCCGTCAGCAGGAAGGCCGCGGTCGCGAAGGCGAGGTACGCGACGACGAAGACGGCCAGGCGCCACACGCTCCGCAGTCGCCCCGCGCCGTTGTAGAAGATGTCGGACATGCTCACCCGGAAGCTTCGAAGGGTTGAAGGGCCGGCCCAATATAACCGAAAGCGAGGGGCGAAGACGAGAATGCGGGGCGCGGCGCCGCGTGGTAAACTCCCGCGCGGATCGAGAAGGCATGACTGAGAAGGGAAGCGATTCGACGGGAGAGAAGCCCCCGAAGCCGAGGCGCCGCGCCGCGCCGTGGCTCTTCGGCGGGCTGACGCTGCTGCTGCTGACGGTGCTCGTCTCGCTCCAGCTCTTCGGGCTGTGGGAGATTTTCACGCCCGACACGGCGCGCGACACGCTGCTCATCTACGCGCTCTCGACGCTCAACTTCGTCGCCTTCTTCCTCTTCAGCTTCATCTTCATCCGCAGCCTCCTCAAGCTCCGCCGCGAGCGGCGGGCCTCGCTGCTCGGGTCGAAGATCAAGACGCGGCTCGTCGTCTACTTCATCGCCGTCAGCCTCCTGCCCATCACGGCCATGGCGCTCTTCTCCTACATGTTCTTCAACCGCTCGATGGAGAAGTTCTTCAGCTTCTTCCCCGGCGACGTGGTGCGGCAGGCGCGGCTCGCGCAGGACGAGGACGCGCGCCAGCAGATCGAGCACCTGCTCGAAGTCGCGCGCGCGGCCGCCTCACGGCTCGGCGGCGCGACGCCCGCCGAGGCCGAAAGCTCCTTCCCCGCGCTGGTGCGCGACGACAAGCTGGCTCTGGCCGCGCTGGTCACGTCCGACGGGCAGGTGTTGGCGCGTGGCTCCGCGGAGGGGTGGGGGGGGCACGAAGCCGAACTCGGGGCCGCGCTGGCGCGCGCGCACGCGGCGGACGGCGGCTTCACACAGGACACGCACGCGGGGCCGCTCGACGTGGCCGTCGTGCCCCTCGGCGAGAGCCGCGTGCTGTTCGTCGTGGCCCGCGTGCGCCGCGGCGACGCGAGTCTGGGCCGCCTGGTCGCGAGCGCGCAGACCTTCGAGGACTTCCGGCGCAACCAGCGGAAGGTGCGCGTGCTCGGCGTGACGACGCTCGGGCTGCTGACGCTGATGCTCCTGTTCGCCTCGACGTGGAGCGCGATACACCTCGCGCGCGGCATCGGCACGCCCATCCGCGCGCTGGCCGAGGCGGCGAAGGAGGTCGCCGCCGGCAACCTCACGCACCACGTCGAGGCCGTCACCGACGACGAGCTGGCCGTGCTCGCCGACGCCTTCAACGACATGACGGCGCAGCTCGCCGAGAACCGCGCGCGGCTCGAAGCCAACGCGGCCGAGCTGAGGGAGAAGAACCTCGCGCTCGAAGAGCGGCGCCACTACATCGAGACGGTCTTGCAGACGGTCTCGACCGGCGTCATCTCGCTCGACGAGGAGAACCGGGTGACGACGATCAACGCCGCCGCGCTCGGCATGCTCCGGCTCGAACACGCCCCGGCGCCCGCGACGCCGCTCGCGGAGGTCTTGAGCGCCGGCGACCTCGACGTGCTCGAACGCGTCCTCTTCCGCGCGCGCGCGCGCGGCCGCGCCACCGAGCAGATGGAGCTGGCGCGCGCCGCCGCGCAGGAGTCGAACGGCCACGCGGGCGCGGGCTCGAACGGCGGGGCGCACGCGGAGCCGGGCTCCGCGAACGCGGCGGCGGCCGGCGTCGTCCCCGTCGCGCTGACGGCGACGGCGCTCGCCCCCCGCGAGGGCGCCGGGCGGCGGGGCGTCGTCCTCGTCATCGAAGACCTGTCCGAGCTGCTCGCGGCGCAGCGCGCGGCCGCGTGGAGCGAGGTCGCGCGCCGCCTCGCGCACGAGATTAAGAACCCGCTCACGCCCATCCAGCTCTCGGCCGAGCGCATCGCGCGCAACTTCCGGCGCGCGCCGGCTGACGAAAGTGCTGCTGTACAGACTCGCGCCGGCAACGGCAACGGGCACGAGTCCGAGCGCGAGCGCGTGGCGCGCGTCGTCGAGGAGTGCACGACGACCATCAGCCGCGAGGTCGAGGGCCTGAAGTCGATGGTGGACGAGTTCACGCGCTTCGCGCGACTCCCGCACGCGCGGCTGGAGCCGGCCGACCTGAACGAGGTGGTGCGTCAGGCCGTCTCGCTCTACCGCGAGCGGCTGGAGGACGTGCGGATGGACGTGCTGCTCGCGCCGACGCTGCCGGGCGCGCTGCTCGACCCCGAACAGATCAGGCGCGTCTTCGTCAACCTCATCGACAACTCGGTCGAGGCGCTGGCGACGGCCGGCGGCGAGCGCCGCATCACGGTTGCCACCGCCCACGACCCCGCGCGCGGCCTGCTCATCGCGGAGGTCGCCGACACGGGCCACGGCATCGGGCGCCACGACATCGCGCGCCTCTTCCAGCCCTACTTCTCGACGCGCGGGCGGGGGACGGGCCTCGGCCTCGCCATCGTCCACCGCATCATGACCGAGCACGGCGGCCGCATCCGCGCCGAGTCGAACCGCCCCCGCGGCGCGCGGATGATCATCGAGCTGCCCGTCGCCGAAGACACAAAGCAGATGCCGGACGCCAGATGATAGATGCCAGTCAAAGGCAAGCACCGGCATCTGACATCCGGCATCTGACATCTATTCTCTATGTCTGACTCTGTTCTCATCGTGGACGACGAGCGCGGGATACGCGAGACGCTGCGCGCCGTGCTGGAGGACGAGGGCTTCGAGTGCGAGGCCGTCGGGTCGGGCGAGGAGTGTCTGGAGGCGGTCGGGCGTCGCTCGTTCGGGTGCGTGCTGCTGGACGTGTGGCTGCCGGGGCTGGACGGCCTTGAGACCTTGGCGCGGATGAGGGAGCAGGGGGCGGACGCGGCCGTCGTGATGATCTCGGGGCACGCCACCATCGAGACGGCGGTGCGCGCGACCAAGCTCGGCGCCTTCGACTTCGTCGAGAAGCCGCTCTCCATCGAGAAGACCGTGCTCACGGTGCGCAACGCGCTCAGGCAGCGCGGGCTCGAACGCGTCAACGCGGCCCTGAGCGAAGACTTGCGCGACGAGTGGGAGATGGTCGGCGAGTCGGTGGCGCTGCGCGCGCTCCGCAAGCAGATCGGGCTGGTCGCGCCGACCGACGGGCGCGTGCTCATCTACGGCGAGTCGGGGACGGGCAAGGAGCTTGTGGCGCGCGCCATCCACGCGCGCTCTCTGCGGGCGTCGGCCCCCTTCGTCGAGTTGAACTGCTCGGCCGTGCCGGAGGAGTTGATCGAGTCGGAACTGTTCGGGCACGTCCGCGGGGCGTTCACGGGCGCGACGGGGCCGAAGCGCGGGAAGTTCGAGGCGGCCGACGGCGCGACCCTCTTCCTGGACGAGGTGGGCGACATGAGCCCGCGGATGCAGGCGAAGGTGCTGCGCGTGCTCGAAGAGCGGCGGTTCGAGCCGGTCGGCTCGACCACCTCGATGAGGGTGGACGTGCGCGTGCTCGCGGCAACGAACAAGCGGCTCGAAGTCGAGATCGAGCGGGGCAACTTCCGCGCAGACCTCCTCTTCCGCCTCAACGTCATCCCGTTCGAGGTGCCGCCCCTGCGCGAGCGCGCCGAAGACATCCCGCTCCTCGTCGAGCACTTCAACCGGCGCTTCTCGCTCTCCTACAACAAGCGCCCGAAGCGCTTCGACGCGGACGCGGTCGAGGCGCTGCGCGCCTACTCCTGGCCCGGCAACGTGCGCGAGTTGAGGAACACCGTCGAGCGCGTCGTCATCATGCACACGGGCGCCCGCGTCGGGCTCGCGGACCTCCCGCCGCTCGGCGGCGAGGAGCCGCCCGCCCCCGCCGAGCGCTTCTCCTCCTTCCGCGACGCCAGCGAGGCGCACCAGCGCGACTTCATCCGCGCGCGCCTCGCCGAGGCCGAGGGCAACGTCTCGCGCGCCGCCGAACTGATGGGCATGGACCGCAGCCACCTCTACCGCCGCATGAGGGCGCTCGGCATCAACGTCCGCGAGGAGCGCGCCGGCACCTCCTGAACCCGCCCGCACGCCGCGAGTCAGATGGCGAAGACGGGTTTGGTGAACCTGAATTCGGGGCTCAACGTGGCCCCGGTGGCGAGGAGCTGTGGCACCTGGTTGCGACTCGGCAGCGGGGGCCACTGCTGGATGGCGGTCCTGTACGCCTCGTAGTCGCCCGCGAAGGCGCCGCCGTTCAAGACCTCAAGCAACGCCTTGGTGAACACACCGTTGTCGGGGCCGTCGTGCGTTCGGTCGAAGTCTTCGCACGCCGCCAGCAGAAGGACTGTGGCGTTGATGGGGTCGTCTTTGGGAAGGCCGCGCAGGAAGTCGTTGTAGAAGTCCCGGTTCTCGTCAAGGTGCTGGAGCCGCGCGCCGTCCGATATGGTGCGCTCCGGCCCACCCCGCGAGACGTCGAAGAATCCTTCGTCGTCGACGGGCGGCCGAGCCTTATAGGGAGTGTGATTGTCGGCCGCCCCGTCGCCCACGAGACCCACCGGCACTTGGGTGACGGTGCCGCTGTGGCAACTGTCGGCCACCACGAGCACGCGCACGCCGGGGGCGAAAAGCGGCCAGAGCCCGCGCCGCAGAACGTCGTCGAGCAGCAGATGGTCGAAGAGCACGAAGGCTTCGTCTTTGCCGTCCAGCTCCTCCAACTCACCGTCCTCGACGCGCGTCCCGTGGCCGGCGAACGTGAAGAGGAAGATGTCGCCGGCCTCAAGCCCGGCGGCGGCGGCCCTGATCTCGTTCACCACCTTGTCGAAGGTCGCCTCCCCATCCAGGAGGGGCGGGCGCACGGCGAAGTGACGTAGCGCCGCGATCTCGGACATGGCACCGGCGTCCTTCAGGCAGCCTCGAAGGGGGTCGGCGCGGAAGGAGTCCGCGACCCTGTTTAGTCCGACGTGGAGTGAAATCCCTTTCGCCATACCTTCTCCTTTCTGACGTGGCAACCCGGGGGAGGGCCGGAGCCGAGGACGGCCTCGGCTCCGGCGCGGCCCGGGGCGTTAGCTCTCGGCGGGGTCGATGACGACGGGCATGCACGGCGTCCGGTTCGAGCCGCGCTCTGCGGCGGAGTCGGGCAAGTCGGGGGGCGAGGTGACGGCCGGCTGAAGCTCCTGTTTCAGAGTGCACTTCTGGTGGCTCTGCACCCCGGGCAGCATCTTGTAGTACTCGTCGAATTCGTCGTGGGGGGGGGCGCTCCCATCCTCCTCGTCTTCGTAGAGCGGGTCGTTTGTCACGTAGATTTCGAAGCGCTGAAAGCGGTCGTCCGGCCTCAGCGCTAAGTTCACGCGGAGCCCGTTCTGAGTCCAGATCATCTCGGCGTTGCCTTCGATGGCAGCCCCGATGAGGCTGGCGAAATTAGACTCGTCGGTGGTGCCGGCGTTGGGCTTAGTCAGCTTGAATTTTCGCGCCGTCTTGAGTGCCGTGTAGAAGACGCCGCCGTCAATCGAGATGCTCGGCCGCCCGGCCCTCTCGTCTATCTTGAGACTGGGCCGGGGGTTGGCCGTGTCGTGCAGGGTTACCAGATTCAAGGCGTCGCCGAGCGCCGAGGCGGCCCCCACGCGCCCGCCGTCGTAGCGCATGACGCCGGCCGAGCCGCCGGCGCCGAGCCGTATGTACATGCCGTGGGTGCGCGCGGGCTGTTCCGCCAGGGTGGTGAACGAGAGGGGGCCGAAATGGCGCATCAGAACCACGTCGGGGACGTTATCCTTCTTGCCCCTGACCTCGACCGAGAGGACGTGGTCGGGGGCCGAGCGGTTGATGCTGACCTCGCAAATCTTCTTATCCCGCGGCGATTGGAGGATGAGCTGGCCGCTGAACAGTATTCTCACCACCGGGTTAGGAGGAAGGGTCGTGGTCGATGTGAACGGCATGGTGAATTCTCCTTCATCTCAAAAGGTTGTGTGGGCGCCGACGGGGACGAAGGCGGCCCAGTAGAAGGGGTGGCGGCGGCGTACGTCGGCGCCGCGGGCCAGCTCGGTCTGGGCGAGGCGGAGGGCGTCGGCGGTGGCCATTCGGTCGCGCGTGCGGTGGCGGTGGAAGCTGACCATCAGCTCGGCCGAGGCGTCGGTCTCCACCGGCCACAGGCTGGCGACGACGAGCGGGACTCCCGCGGCGAGGAACGGGCGCGTCGCGCCGACCGCGCCCTCGCCGCCGTACTGCTGTTCGATGCCCGTCCTGCAAGCCGAGAGGACGACGAGGCGCGTCCGCGGCAGCCTCAGCCCGTACAGCTCGTGCGATTGCAGGAAGCCGTCGGCCTCGGGCCGGCGCGCGCCGCCCGCCTCCGCGGCCAGGGGGAAGCCCGAGAGCATCTCCGAGCCCTCGTCCACGACGTAGTGCGTGGCGAGGTGCGCCACGTCAGCGCGCGCGAACTCCTCCCTGACCTGCCGCTCGCCCGCGTCGCCGCGCAGGAGGAGCCGCCGCTTCGGGTAGAGCGCCGAGACCGCCGCGGCCTCGCGCCCCGACGAAGGCAGCGGGGGCAGCTCCGGGAAGGCGGCGGGGCTGAAGGCCGGGTCGCCGACGCTGAGCAGGCTCTCGGCCGCCGCCTCCGCCCGCGCCGCCGCCGCGGCCGACGCGCCGACGAAGATGGTCGAGCTGGGCGCGACGCCCACCTCGTAATCCTCCAACAGATAACGCCCCGTCGCGGGCGAGGGGAGCGCGCCGAAAGGGAGGTAGTGGAGCGCCTTGTCCGGCACCACGCAGAGGTATTTGGATTTGTCGAGGTAGGGCTCGGCCGGCGTGACGAGCGTCCGGTAGAGTTCCGCGCCGATGCGCGCCGCGCCGCCGTCCCCTTCGCCCGCGGGCGGGCGGCTCACCGCCGCGAGGTAGGCGCGCACCTCTTCGGTCAGGCGGCCGGCGGCGACGCCCACCTGCTCCTGCCGCACGCCCGACTTCGTCACGACCCAGAGCATCAGCCTGTCTTCGAGCACGGCGTACTGTAGAACCTGCGAGTCCTCGGGCAGGCCCGCCAGCACCTCGGAGAGAGAGAGTGGGCGGGCCGCCGACGGCAGCGACACGTCCGGCCCGTAGACCTTCTTCAAGACCTCCGCGCCGTGCTCGACGGCGTCGAGCAGCGAACGCCCGCGGCTCGCCTCCGAGTACTCGAAAGCCTTGCCGGGGTTGTTGGCCCTCGAAGCCTCGTAGCCGATGGCGAGGTCGTAGACCCCCTGCTCCCTGTCGAAGAAGCTCGCGCGCTGGCTCTCGGCCGTGATGCCCCCGCGGTAGTTGTCGAAGAGGGCGAGCGTCGTGAGCAGCTCCCTGCCGACGGCCGCGTCGTCCGGCCCGGCGGCGAGGCAGAGGAGCCGACCCTTGTGCGCGGCGTAGGCGTAGTAGTCGGCTTTGAGTTCGCTGTAGAGGCCGAGGCTGCGGTCGTAGGAGTCGATGGCCTTCGCGCAGTCGCCCGACTGCCTGTACACGTCGCCGAGCTTGAGCGTGGCGAACTCCATGCTCTCGCGCCGCGCCGCGTCGTCCGCCAGGGCCGCGCCCGCCTCAAGGGCGCGCGTCGCGTGGGCCGCCGCCTCCGCGTACATCTTCAGCGCCGCGTAGGCCGCGCCCACGTAGCCGTGCGAGCGCGAGATGTGGAGCGGCGTGCCCTTTTCGAGCGCGAGGCTCAGCGCCTCCTTCTGGTAGAGGAGCGCCGCCGCGTCCTGCCGCAGCGAGCCGAGGCTGAAGGCGGTCTGCACGAGAATCTCCCAGTGCTTCATCGGCCGCGCGGCCTTCCGGTCGCAGAGCGCCAGCCCGCGGCGCAGGTAGCCGAGCGAACGCCCGACGCGGTTGAGCGACTGGTTCACGTCGGCGAGCTGACTCAAACAGCTCAGCTCGCCGTCCGGGTCTTCCGAACGCTCGAAGCCGGCCAGAGCGCGCGCGCTGTAGTCGATGGCCTTCGTGTACTCCTCGCTGTCGATGCTGACGTGCGCCAGCCTGTAGAGGCAGTGGGCGGCCAGCCAGCGGTACTGCCTCCCGTCACAGTCCGCCCGGAGGCGCTCGAAGTCCGCGCGGGCCTTACCCAGATCGCGCAGGAAGATGCGGCAGATCGCCAGCCTGTATTCGGCGAAGGCCCGGCCCGCCCCGTCGCCCGCGCGCTCGTAGTCGAGCGCCGCGCGCGTGAACTCGTTCGCCGCCTCGCCCCACTTGAGTTCGGTCGTGAGCGCCTCGCCGGCCTTCAAGTGCCCGCGCGCCCCGGCGAGCAGAGGCCGCCGCGAACGGCCCGCGCGCTCGTAATGCCCGACCACGTCCGCGAGGAACAGGTCGCCGGACTTGTTCGATTCGAGCCCCGCGAGGTAGTTGAGCGCGGGCAGCGCCTCGCCCTGTTGCTGCGCGCGGGAGTCGTCGCCGAGCAGGGAATCGAGCAGCGCGTTGACGACCTTGTTGCCCGCCGACGTGTGGCTGCGGCTGTAGGCCCTCCACGCCGCGGCCTCGTCCCCGGCGTGCCACGCGTCGAGAAAGTCCTGTGCGTCGCGCCCCTCGCCGCGCGGGTCGGCGGCGCCGGACTCCTCAAGGAGTTTGAGGTTGCTCCGCGCCTCTTCGGCCCAGCGCGAGCCGGCGTCGTGTTGGAGGTAGTCACGCCAGCCCTCGGCCGCCTGCCGCCGCAGGCCCATGTGCTGGTACGCGAGCGCGCGGTTGAAGCGCGCCTCCGCGAGCGAGCCGTCGAGTTCGAGAGCGCGGTCGAACTCCCGGACGCTGCGCGCGAGCGCCTCGATGTCCGCCGCCCCGCCGTCAACGGCCGCGGCGCTGCGCCCCTTCTGGTAGAGTGCGACGCCGAGGTCGTTGTGCATGCGCGCGTCGCGCTCGTCCGCCCTGAGAGCCGACTCGAACGCGGAGGCCGCGCGGTCGTAATCCCTCCGCGCGAGGTAGAGTTTGCCGAGCGCGCGGTCGGCGGCCGGCCCGGGCCGCTCGTCGGCCGCGTTGAGCAGGAGCCGCCCGGCGCGTTCGAGCGCGGCCGGGTCGCCCGCGGGCGCCGACCCGTCACGCGTGACGTACCAGGGCGCGTAGGCGAATCCGGACACCCTCGCCTCGAACGGGCGTCGCTCGCGCTGTGCCTCCTGCAAGGCGGCCAGCCCGCGTTCGAACGCCGCGTCCGGCCTGAAGTAGAAGAGCCAGGCAGCCAGGCCGAAGACCGCGACCGCGGCCAGCGTGGACGCGGCGGCGCGGCCCGGCGTGCCGGCCAGTGCGCGGAAGAAGGCGGCCAGCGCGCGCGAGAAGGCGCCGGCCCGCCGCGCCTCGCGGCGCGCGGGGGCAGGCTCCGCGTCGGCGACGTAGCGGCGCAGTGCGCGCGCGAACCTGAGCTTCCGCACGCGCTCCGGCGTCGAGAGGAAGTGCCGGTCGAAAGCTTCGCGCTCCTCCGCGGGCAGGGTGCGGGAGAGGTACTGGTCGATCAACTCCTCCTCGCAGGCCAGCAGCTCCTCGTAGTAATCCGAGTCGGTCAGCATGCGCTCCTCAACCCTCTCCGAGAGGGACTCGGGCTCAAGTCGGCCGAGCAGGTACAGCCTGATCTCCTGCTGTTCTTTAGGGTTCGGTGCCATTAGCCGTGTCGATTACCGCGGGGCGCCTTCGCCCCTGCCAGAGATGGGTCGGGGTCGCAATACGTTTCCGCTACGCCGCGCGCGCGAGACATTCCTCGACGCACTGCTGGAGCGCGCCCCTGATGCGGTGGGCGCGTATCCGCAGCGCGTTGAGGGCGATGCCCAGTTCGCGCGCCAGCCGCCTCCGGTTGTTTATCTTCGCCCGCTTCTCGCCCTGGTAGTACTCGACGACGAGCCGCCTCTGGTCGGGCGGGAGCACGCGCATGCACTGTTCGAGGCAGTCGTACTCGCGCTCCACGTCCTCGTCGGGCGGCGGCGGGGGCGGCGGGGCGGGTCTGAACTTACGCTTGTTGTACTCCAGCCCGACCTTCTTCGCCACGCCGTAGAAGTAGTAGGCGGGGTCGTCCACGTAGCCCTCGGCCACGTCGCCCAGGCGCGAGATGACGCGGTTGATGGTCTCGTCGGCGAGGTCTTCGGCCTCGGCGCAGCCGCGGCAGGTGAAGATTTTGATGAGGCGCGTGCGGATGGCCTCGTACTTCGCCCCGGCCTCGTCTCTGTCCGGCGAGAGCCACGCGAGTAGGGTGTCGAGGGCGGCCTGGGTCAGTACCCACTCTTTATTCATCTGGGCTGGGGCAACGGAGGGCCGGACGGAGATTCCAGAACCGGCGGATCAGCCCTGGAAGCTCGCGCCCCGCGCCTAAAGTCTTCTACCTAGATTTCGGATGTTGAAATAGATCACCCGGGCAAGTGACTGGAGATACGCCCGCGTAGGTTAGAATTCCTGCAATAGGCTGTCAACCCGAAAGCAGGGGCGCGCGGGCGCGCGCCTCCCCTCCTTCCGCGGCGCGGCACGCGCGTGCGGCGCCGCCTGCTATCTCGCGTACCCCAACACTTCGTTGGCGGCGTTCCTGACCCTTTTGGACTGGGACTTCCTGGCCAGCCATAGGACGTTACGCACGTCCCGCCTGTTCTCTAAATCGCCGACGCCCAGGCCCCTGACGGCGGTGGCGCGCACGAGGGGGTTCTCGCTCGTGTCCCGCGCGGCGACCAGAAGCGCGTTGATGGCCGTCCCGTCGTTATGGAAGGCGAAGGCACGCAGCGTGAACAGGGCGGCCCGGCGTCTGATGGCGTCTTCATTCGAGTTGGCGACCTGGGCGAGGGCCGTCGAGGCGCCGGGCAGAGCCTCGGAGCCTTCGATGAGCTTGGCCGTCCTGAGTGACTCCATCGCGAGGAGCACGCCTTCGGTGTCCTTACTGTGGCGGACGTAATCCAGCATCTCCCCGGCGTCTTCGAGACGCGCGCGGGCGGTGGCGGCGGCGGCGAAGATGGGGCCGGAAGGCCCCAGCAACCACTGCTCGCGGTAGTAAGCCTTCATCTCGGCGTCTTCGGGGGCGGCGTTCAACTGCGCGACGACGGCGTTGCCGCGGGTGGCCGCGGAGAGGGCCTCCTCCTTGACGACCGTCTTGATGTTTTCCACCCTGACCTCGCCCGGCTGCTCGAAGCGCGCGCGGGCGACGTCCTCGAACATCTCGGGCTCGACGCTCCCGATCTTTCTGAACAGGTCAGGGTTCTCAAGCCTGAACTTCTGCAAGACTGTGCGGAGTTCCTCGATGCCGGCGAAGGCGATCCAGTCTTCGTAAAAGTTGCTCTGGAAGATGTCGAAGAATTCGCCGCGGCGCGCGATGTCGGCCTCAGCCTCCAGTTCCGCCTTGAGCTGCGCGGGCGTGGGTATGATGTCCGCGTCCGACTGCTCCGGCCGCGCCGGCTGCACCGGCCTCGCGGGTTGCACCGGCCGCTCCGGCCGCTCCGGCCGCTCCGGCCGCTCCGGCCTTGCCGACTTTTCGGAAGCGGCGTCGGCCGGCGACCGCACGCTGACGTCCTCCTTTTGACGGTCGATAACGTCCACCCGCGTTCTCTCACGTTCAAGTTCACGTTCCGCCCTTCCGAGGGAAGTGTCGTCGCGGGCGTGTTTCTCGCTGGAAGATATGTCGTCTCGGCTGCGCGTTTCCCTGGGATACCTGTCTTCTCGGCCGTGCGCTTCCTTGGGAGACGAGTCGTCGCGGGGGTGCCTGTCGGGGCCGCCGCCGTCCGCGCGGTCCCGGTTATCGCGGGCCCACATCCGCCTTTGCTGCCGGATGTTCTTCAGCCGGCTCCTCCTCACCTGAAGTCTGACGAGTGGGCGCTCCTCGTTCTCCTTATCCACGTAGATGTCGTGCTGGGAGTTGTCGGGGACGTAACCCGGCTTGGCGAAGAGGACGTCAACGACGGCCCCCAGGGGGACCTCGCGGTACCAGGTTTGGTCCTTCGTCTCCCGCTGCTCTCCCTTGACGAACTCGCGGCCGGCCTTCTTGTTTGTGACCGTGATGGTCACGCCCCCGACGTCGCGCGGGTTCTCCGGGTTCACCAGCACCAACCTGCCGCGTAGCCGAGGCTTGTCACCCTGAAACGCGCACAAAGGGGCGGGGCAGAGCAGGAGCGCCAGAAAGAGCCGCGTCAGAACGTGAAGTCTATTCATCGCTTCGCCTCCTCATTGCATGACGTAGTGTGTTTTCAGGCGTGCCGGCGACAGCACGGCCTCCGAGACGTTCGACCCGACGCAGGCTTCGAGCCGGACGTTCATCCCCCTCTCCGGGATGTGGAAGACAAAGGCGTGGGCGGCGTCCGTGTACGCCCTGTTCTCGTATAGCTTCAGAAGGTCGTTCATCTCTTCGGTCGGGTCGAGCACGTACGCACTCAGCTTCGCGTCCCCGGCCTCGTTCAAGGTGACCGTCACCTCCGCGTCCTTCCTGCCGCCGTCCCGGGCGAGGCGCGTGGCGAGGAGGAAGCGTTTGACGTACCGTGCGCCCTCCGGGCCCCTGCACTCGGCGGCGGGCGCCTCTTCCCAGGGCTCTTCGATGAAGCGGATGTCCTCGGACGGCCCCGGGGGGCGCGCGACGACTTCGTAGCAGGCGCCGTCCTTATCGACGGCGAACGGCGGCAGCTCCGCCCCGCCGTCGTTCGCCCCCAGCCGAGTCACATCGACGTCGTGCGGGATGTTCTTAATGACAAAATTCCCGGCATCGTCTGTCGCCTCGGACGTCAGGTCGCGACGCTGCGGGACGAAGACGAAGACGTTCTTCGCCCCGACGAGGTGGGGGTGCTCCCTGTCTCTCACGTAACAGATGCGCCCCGCGAGGCTCTTCGCGGGGGGCGGCCGTAAAAAAATAAAGAGCCCGTAACCCGCCGCGACGGCGGCCACGAGCGCGACGGCGACGGCGGCGGGGGGCAGGAGCGGGCGCGTCTTTGCCGTGGCGGTGTTGGAGTATGCGGAGGGCGGGGCCGGGGGGCCGGAGGCTCGCACGCGGTATGAGTAGTAGGTGCCGGCGGCAAGCCCGACGTCGGCGTAGGCGTGACCGGCCGCCTGTCCGACCTCACTGAAGTCCACGCAGCCCTTGCCCCGGCAGCGTTCCACCTTAAAGCCGTCGCCCGCCGCGGCCGACCACGAGAGGTCAATCCGTCGCCTCGATACGGCGGCGGCTTCAAGCTTCGCGGGCGCGGGCGGCGGGGGAGGGGGCTCGTCGAGCCGCCCCGGCGGCGGGGCGTCCCGATTCGGGGCCTTCAGGTCGCGCAGGAGTCTGTCCCACTGGGCCGCGTGAGTCCTCTCGTCAGTCCAGTCCACGGGGACGGGGCCGCGCATCCAGGCGGGGATGTCTGCCTTGCGCAGGACGAACGGGATGAGGCGCGAGTCCCTGGCTTCGGGGTCGAAACGCCGGAGCAGGCGGCGCTCGAAGCCGGACATGTGCCCTTCGGCGAGGTACTCGGGCGTCACCACGCAGAGGCCGTGACGCGATTCTTCAATCGCCCGCCCCATCTCCGTGAACTCGTCAACGCCCACGGTAAAATCTCTGACGTCCAGGCAGACGGCGAGTCCGGCGGCCCGCAGCGCCGGGTCCAGCCTTTCGCGCACCCAGCGCACGTCTTCTTCGGGCTCCCAACGGTAGCTGATGAATACGTCGTATCGAATCTCTCTCTCTTCGGTCATGACGTTTCGGCTGGGCGCGTAAGGAGATTGCGGATGCCTGACCTTGAGCCGGTGACCCGCCGATGTCCCACGCCCGGGACGCCCGGACGGCGGGTCGGTTTGATGTCAGGGCGGCAATTATACAATGCGGCCCGGCGCCCACGACAGGTTTTAGAGGAGGGGCGGGCGGCGCGCTATTTGCGCGAGTCGGGCAGAAACCTTCCTCGCCCGGCCCGCATCCAACTGTCGCCGCGGTGGGGCACGTTGACAGGCTTGGGAAAATACCGTATCTGTTAACATCTTTGGCCTCTACGGGGGCGCTGGGTTGATGCGGCCGGGATGCCGCGCCGGATTTGAAATAATGGACTACACAACGAGAGAACTCTTAAAGCGCTACGCGAAGCTGGCCCTGGGGCAGCCGTTCGCGCCGGTGCTGCTGAATATTTTGGTGACGAGCGTGTGCGACATGCGGTGCACGCACTGCTTCTTCACGGACGAGCTGGACGACCGGCCGCGGAAGAAGTTGCAGATGAAGACGCACGAGATCGAGCGCATCGCCCAGACTTTGGGCGGCAACCTCGGCGTGCTCATCCTGGCGGGCGGCGAGCCGTTCACGCGCAAAGACCTGCCCGAGATCGTCCGCTCCTTCTACACGCACAACCGCCTCGAATCCGTCTACCTGATGTCGAACGGGCAGATTCAGAAGCGCATCATCCCCGACGTGACGCGCATACTCGAAGAGTGCCCGGACTTGAACGTCACCGTCGCGCTCGGGATCGACGGGCTGAAGGAGCAGCACGAGAAGATTCGGCAGAAGCCCGGCTCGTGGGACATCGCCGTCGACACCGCGCGGAAGCTCCAGACCATCAAGCGCGAGCACCCGCGGCTCGACATACAGACCTGCACCTGCTTCATGCACTCGAACCAGGAGACCATCTTCGACTGGTACGACTTCCTGAAGTACGAGCTGAAGCCCGACAAGGTCAACTTCAACTACATCCGGCCGCCGTCGGCCGACCCCGTCGAGCTCGACATCGACCACGAGCGCTACGCGCGCCTGGCGAAGATGATCGACGACGACTCGCGCCACGCCGTCCTCAAGAACAACTACGGCGGCGAGGCCGGCTTCTTCAAGGCCGCCATCGACATCTACATGCACGGCCTCATCGACCGCGCGCAGCGCGAGCAGAAGGCGCAGATGACCTGCTACGCGGGCACGGCCGGCGCCGTCATCTACGACGAGGGCACCGTCTCCTCCTGCGAGAACAAGGACGCGGTCGGCAACCTGCGCGACCACGACTGGAACTTCCAGTCGCTCTGGCGCTCGGAGGCGATGAAGGCGCGGCGCAAGGAGGTCGCCGACGGCTGCTTCTGCACGCACGAGTCGAACAGCTACTACCCGAGCCTCCCCTTCAACCCGAAGCACCTCATCCAGATCAAGCGCCTGGAGCGCGAGATGAAGAAGGCGAGCCGGAAGCTCGGCCGCGAGGAAGAGCGGACGGACGGCCTCGCCGTCAAGGCTTAGGACGTAAGTTCAACCAAGGCGGTGCGATGTCCCGGTCTAACGCCCCGAAAATCCTGATCATCTCTTCGGACACCGGCGGCGGGCACAAGTCCGCCGCGGCGGCCATCGTCGCGGGCGTCCAGAAGTTCTGGGGCGGCGACTCCTACGCCGTGCGCGTCGTGCGCGCCGTCGAGGAGTCGCACCACCTCTCGGCGAAGCTCGTCGGGTTCTACAACTGGGTGCTGCGGAACCGGCAGCACTGGATGAAGTACCTCTACTGGTTCGTCAACCGCGTCCGCCCCGAGACGCGCGAGTTCTTCCACCGCCGCAGCATCGGTTTCGTCCGCGACCTCTTCGAGCGCTGGTGCCCGCACGTCGTCGTCAGCGTCCACCCGCTCACGCAGCACCTCTTCGCACGGGTCCTCAAAGAGCTGGGGCTGGCCGACAAGGTGCCGCTCGTCACGGTCGTCACAGACCCCTGCTACGGCTTCTGGAAGGGCTGGGCCTGCGACGACGTGACGCTCTACCTCGTCGCCAGCGACGAGGCCAAGCGGCAGCTCGTCGATTACGGCGTCCGCCCCGAGCGCATCAAGGTCTCGGGGATGCCCGTCCATCCGAAGTTCGAGCTGCCGGACGAGCGCTCGGCGCAGGCGGCGCGGCGCGAGTTGGGGCTCGACCCGCAGAAGTTCACCGTCTTCGTCAACGCGGGCTGGGTCGGCGGCGGCAACATCCCGCAGATTTTCAGGGAGCTGGTGCGCGGCGAGCTGGACGTGCAGGCCATCTTCCTCGCCGGCCGCAACGAGGAGCTGCGCACGGAGGCCGAGTCGATTGCCGCCGCCGCGAAGTTCCCCGTCAAGGTCATCGGCTACTCCGAGCAGGTCGAGCAGTTGATGCAGGCCGCGAACGTGATGGTCTCGAAGCTCGGCGGCCTGACCACCTTCGAGGCGCTCGCCTGCCGCGTGCCCATCATCGCCGACGCGACCACGCCGCCGATGCCGCAGGAGTCGGGCGCGGCGACGATGCTCGCGCGGCGTGGCGCCGGCGTCCTGCTCAAGCGCGCCGCCGACGTCGTGCCCGAGGTGCGCCGGATGGTCGAAGACTCGCGCTACTACTCCAACCTGCGCGCCGCCACCGCCGGCCTGGCATTCCCCGACGCGACCCGCCGCATCGTCGAAGAGATCACCGCCCTCATCCCCGCCCCGCTCGCCGCGGAGGAGGAGCCCGCACACTTCGAGACCGGCGCCGCCTGAAGGGGCGGCGAAGTTGACGCGCCCTCCGCCTTTAAGCTTTAATCGAACCCGCTCTACACATCAGTCAAACGCGCGTGCGAACCCGGCGGGCTCGGGCGCGTGTGCGTCGAACGGGAGACCGTCGCTTTGAGTCTTCTTCTGGAAGGGAAGCGTGCGTTCGTGACGGGCGGGACGCGGGGCCTCGGCGCCGCCATCTGCGAGGTCTTCGCGCGCGAGGGCGCCGACGTGGCCTTCAACTACCACTCGCGCGAAGACCTGGCCGAAGAGACCAAGGCCAAAATCGAGTCGCACGGGCGGCGCGCCCAAGCCCACAAAATCTCCGTCACCGACCGCGTCGCCCTCAAGCACATGACGCGGGAGCTTGTGAAGGAGTGGGGGGGCCTGGACATCCTCGTCAACAACGCCGCCATCAACCGCGGCGACAACTTCGCGACCACCACCGACCGCGCCTGGGATTTGGTCATCGACACGAACGTCAACAGCCTCTTCGCCGTCACCAAGCCCATCTACAGGCAGATGATACGGCAGCGCAAGGGCTCGATCCTCAACATCACCTCCATCGGCGCCATCCGCGCGCTCCCGACCGCCGTCCACTACGCGACTTCCAAGGCCGCCGTCATCGGCTTCACCAAATGTCTCTCGCGCGAGGCCGCGACCTTCGGCGTCGCCGTCAACGCCATCGCCGCCGGCATCTTCGACACGGAGCTCGCACACGAGCTGCCCGAACGCCTCATCCAGATGCACCAGTTCTGGGCCGCCGCCGGCCGCATGGGCCGCCCCGCCGAGCTGGCCGAAATCGCCGCCTTCGTCGTGAGCGAACGGAACAGCTTCATGAACGGCGAAGTCATCATCGTGGACGGCGGCGCCGTCACTTAAACGGGTGAAGTAGGAACGCCGGACGGCGAACTGAAGGAATCTAGGCTTTCAGTTCGCCGTCCGGCGTTCCTACTTCACCCTCCCTTACGCCCTCCCTCACGGCCGGGCTTCCGCAGGTGTTTAGACTCAAGTTGAAATTGAATGTCAATGCCAACCTCTTTGTTTTCAACAAATAGGTTGACACGCCGGGGCGGTGTGACTATCATCGGCCCGTTCCCGTGCTGTTCAAACACGGTCTAAATTCCTGAGGAGATGAAGATGGCGAATGCGGAGTTGGTCGAAAATCTTAACCGCGCGCTCGGGCTTGAGCTGGCCGGCGTGATCCAGTACATGCAGCACAGCTTCCTCGTGACCGGGCCGGAGCGCGAGGTCTTCCGCGGCTTCTTCCGCGACCTGAGCGAGGAGTCGCGCGACCACGCCGAGACGCTCGGCGACAAGATCGTGGCGCTCGGCGGCGTGCCGACCGTGGAGCCGGGCGAGATTCGGCAGTCCACCGACCTCGGAGAGATGCTGCGTCAAGACCTGGAGCTGGAACGCGCGGCGATGGAGGCGTACATGGCCTCCTGGCGCGCCTGCACCGAAGCGGAACTCGCCACCAAATTCCTCCTCGAAGAGCGCATCGCGGAAGAGCAGAAGCACATCGAAGAGTTCGAGAAGCTGACGAGCGAGCGCAAGGCCAACCTCACGCGCGAGAGGATCACGCTGCGGCAGGTCGGTTAGTAAGGCGCTGGGTGAATGGAAAGGCGGCGGGGGGGGG
>DASVQJ010000103.1:0-7687 GCA_036389235.1 Pyrinomonadaceae bacterium
ACTCGTCCTCTCTCACCACCGGACACTTCCATTTCGCCCGGGCGCTCCGGAAAGTTCCATGAAAAGGTGTTGGGTGCTGGGTTTTAGGTGTTGGGGAAGAACCGGCTTTTACCCAACACCCGACACCCAGCACCCAACACCCTTCTTCATGCCTTCTCAAGCCCCGCGTACTTCTCGACGAGCTTCTTCTGGCCGAAGCCGGGGAAGCTGACGAGGAGCTTGGCGGCGTCGCCGACGCCCTCGCGGCGCAGCACGAGGCCGCGGCCGTACTTGGGGTGCCTGACGTGCGTGCCGGGGGTGAAGCCGGCGGCCGAAGACGAGGATGATGATGAAGATGACGCCGACGAACGTCCGCCGCTCGCGGGGCGCGGCGGCGTCGGCGGCGCGGGCGGCGGCTGCCGCCGCGTGTCGGCGGAGGCGTTGCGGCGTATCTGGTCGCCGCGCTGGCGGAAGAACTCGGCGATGGAGTCGGCGCTGTCGTAGGTCTTGCCCTCGAAGCGGCGCTCGGGCTTCGGCGTCTCGCCGCGTAAGACCCGCGCCGCGTGGCGCGACTCCAGGGCGGAAGAGCTGCGCGCGAACGAGAGCCAGGAGGCCCCGCGCGAGAGGTCTTCGATGGAGGCGAGCGGCATCTCGTTCAAGAACTGCGACGGCTCCGAAGCCACCTCCTCGCCGTAGACGCGCCGCCGCATCGCGTGCGAGACGTAGAGGAAGCGCTCGGCGCGCGTGATGGCGACGTAGCAGAGGCGGCGCTCCTCCTCCATCTCGGCCTGTTCGGCCATCGCGCGCGAGTGCGGGAAGAGGCCGTCCTCCATCCCGACGATGAAGACGACGGGGAACTCCAACCCCTTCGCCGAGTGCATCGTCATCAGCGTGACGGGCGCGTCGCCCTTGTACTGATCCGTGTCGGAGACGAGCGCCGCGGCGTCGATGAAGTCGCGCAGGCCGCCGCCCTCCTCGTTGTCGTAATCGACGGCCGCGTTGACGAGCTCCTGCAAGTTCTCAAGCCGCCCCTCGGCCTCCTCGGTGTTCTCGGCCTTGAGCGCGTCGGCGTAGCCCGTGTCGAGGATGGCCGCCTTGACGACCTCGGAGGCGGGCTCCTTCTGCGCGCGCGCGACGAGCCCCTCGATGATGGCCTGGAACTTCCTGAGCGCCGCGACGGCGCGCGGGCTGAAGCCCTCGCCCTGCTCGTTGATGATGCCGATGGCCTCCCACAGCGAGACGCCGTAGTCCTTCGCGCGCCGGTCTAACTCGTCGAGCGTCTGCTTGCCGAGGCCCCGCGTCGGCGTGTTGACGACGCGCAGCAGCGCGACCGAGTCGTGCGGGTTCAGGGCGAGCTTGAGGTACGAGACCACGTCGCGCACCTCGGCGCGCTCGTAGAAGGAGAAGCCGCCGACGATGTTGTAGCCCAGCCCCGCGCGCCGCAGCGCCTCCTCGAAGACGCGCGACTGCGCGTTCGTGCGGTAGAGGATGGCGGCGCGCGACTTCGGGTCGAGCCTGCGGTGCTCCTCGATCTTGGCGGCGACGAAGCGCGCCTCCGACTCGGCGTCGAGCGCCTGGTAGTAGCGGAGCGGCGCGCCGGCCGGGTTGGCCGTCCAGAGCGTCTTCTCCTTGCGCTCGGTGTTGTGCTTGATGACGGCGTCGGCCGCGTCGAGGATGGTCTGCGTCGAGCGGTAGTTCTGCTCCAGCTTAATCGTCCGCGCCTCCGGGTAGTGCTGCTCGAAGTTCAGAATGTTCGAGATGTCCGCGCCGCGCCAGCGGTAGATCGAGTTGTGCGTGTAGATGCCCCCGGCGACGTAGTTGTGCGTGCGCTCCACGTCGAAGTCGTAAATCTTGCCGGTGTAGGTCGAGCGCTCGACCGAGACGACCTCGTCGTACTCGACGCCGCCGGGCGAGTTGACGTAGACGCGCATCCCCGGGAGCACGTGGGAGGCGGGCGTGAAGTGCAGCGCGGTGCCGTCCTTGAGATTGGTCTTGAGGATGACCTTGACGCCGCCGAGCGCCCCGTTGACCGTGTCGTGCAGCGCGACGATCTTGGCGAAGTCGCCGGTCGTCACCCGCACGCGCCAGCCGACGCGCTTGTGCGGCGTCGTCCTGACGCCCGCCGCCCCCAGGCGCTTAACGTCCTCCATGTCGGAGCCGAGCACTTCGCAGTGGTGGAGTGTGTTATGCCGCGAGTCCTTGCAGAGCGTGACGCTGAAGTTGCGCCGCCGGTGCAGGGTCGTGCACTTCGGCGTGTGGTGCGGGTGCTCGAACGACATCTGCCTGGCGGCGAGCAGGGCGCGCGCGCCGCGTTCCGTGTCCACGCTGGCGAAAAGCCTGTCGATGGCGGGCTGGGGCATCTTGGAGCCGGCCACCGCCTTGAACGTGACGGTCGGCAGCCCGTAGGTCGCCGCGTAAAAGTTCTCCCAGAAGCGCGCCCCTTCCTCGGTGGCGCAGGCTTCGAGGAGCCAGACGGCGTCGGCCCGCTCCTGGTTCGTCCGGCGCACGAAGCCCATGGCGTCGCCGTGCGCGCCCTCCGAGCGGTAGCGCCGCGTCACCCCGACCCGGAAGCCCACGCCGCGCTTCTGCATCAGGTAGGTGAAGAAGAGGTCGTCGCCCGGCCCGTCCCCGACAACGTAACGGGCGAAGTGTACGTGCTCGGGCGTGGTCGTCACCTCGAAGCCGCGCCGCGTCCGGATGGTGACGACCGGCTTGTTGACCACGTCGCGGCGGCTGACGCGCGCGACCCTGCTGAGCTGGGTGCGGCCGTTACCTTTCGCGCTCAGCACGAGGTCGCCCGTGCGAACCTCCTCGGCCCTGAGGGGGCCGCGGGAGGTCTCAATCTCCGTCCCCGCGGTGACGCACTGCGACTCGTCCCCGACGACGCAGATGTTGTGCTGCTTCTGGGTGAGGTAGTTGATGAGGGCGAACTGGAGGGCGTTGGTGTCCTGGTACTCGTCGACGAGGATGTAGCGGAAGCGTTCGTTGTAGTGCGCGCGCACGTCCTCGCGCTTGCGCAGGAGGCGGACGGTCAGGATGAGGAGGTCGTCGAAGTCGACGGCGTTGTTGTTGACGAGGCGCTCCTCGTAGAGCCGGAAGACGCGGGCGATGGCGGCGCGCTTCTCGTCGTGCGACTCGGCGCGGGCGGCGTACAGGTCGGCGTCGAGGCCGGAGTTCTTGGCGTGGCTGATGGCCGACTGCGTCTGGCGCGGGGCGAGCCGCTGGTCGTCGTAGCCGAGGTCTTTGATGCACGCCTTGACGACGCGCTGCGAGTCGTCCTGGTCGTAGATGGTGAAGGAGCGCGTGTAGCCCTCCTCCAGCTTCTCGATGTCGCGCCGGAGCATCCGCACGCACAGCGAGTGGAAGGTCGAGACGAGCGGCGCGCTCTCCAACCTTCTCCCTTCGAGCAGGCGCGTGACGCGGTCGCGCATCTCCTGCGCGGCCTTGTTCGTGAAGGTGACGGCGAGGATGTTGTGCGGCGGGACGTGCTTCTCGGAGATGAGGTAGGCGATCCTCACCGTGATGACGCGCGTCTTCCCCGACCCCGCGCCCGCCAGAATCAGCAGCGGGCCTTCGGCCGCCTCGACCGCCTCGCGCTGCCGCTCGTTGAGTGTTGAGAGTAAGTCCATAAAGCAGGAGTCAGGAGTCAGAAGTCAGGAGTCAGTAGAAGAGCCTTCTTATTACGCATCGTCCGGGTGTCGTCGTCAACAGCCGCAGCGCGGAGCGCTACTGACTTCTGACTCCTGACTACTTTATCAGTTTCTGTATCGCCTTGAACTGCTCGTGGCGCGCGTCGCGCAGCAGCTCGAAGAGGGCCAGCTCGGTCGAGGAGGGGAGCGCGCCGGAGCGCAGCATCTTGTCGAACCCCGCCTGCCGGTTCTCGGCCGTGCGCGAAGAGACGCAGTCGGCGAGGAGGTGCACCTGATAGCCGCGCGCGAGCAGGTCGTGCGCCGTCTGGTTGACGCAGACGTGCGCCTCGATGCCGCAGAGCATGACCTGCCGGGCGCCCGCCGCTTCGAGCCGCGCGACGAACTCCTGCGCGCCGCACGAGCTGAAGGCCGTCTTCTCGACCGGCTCGAAGCCCTCGTGGAGGACGGCGGCGACCTCCGCGGCCGTGCGGCCCAGGCCCTTCGGGTACTGCTCGGTGACTATGACGGGCACGCCCAGCAGGCGCGCGGCGTGGGCGACCAGCGCGCAGCGCGCGGCCACCTCCGCGAAGTCCGGGATGTGCTGGCGGAAAGCCTCCTGCACGTCGATGACGGCCAGCGCCGCCCGCTTCGCGTCGAGCGTGTTCTCGTGTGGCATCACTACCCCCTTGTCAGTTTAAGAATTTAAGCACGCGCGGAACGGTGCCGCGGCCGGCTGTATACCGATAGGAAAAATTAACAGGGGTGGGCAGGATGAGCAGGATAGGGACTTGAAATCTTTAATCCCTTATCCGGTCAACCCTGTCCACCCCTGTTAATTCATCCTTTCGCAACTCGGCCCGCGCGCTCACAGTTCTGTTCAGGCTTTGCCGGCGGCGCGCTTGGCGGCTTCGGCGGTGGCCTTGAGGCGCGCGATCTTCTCTTCCAACGTCTCGCCGGGCTTGGGCTGAAGCTCGGGCGGGACTTTGAAGCCGCCGGCGCCCTTCTTCGGCTTGGGCTTGGCTTCGGCGGCCGGGGCGGCGGCGGGCGCGGCTTCGGCCTTCGGCCGCTCGTCTTTGGGCGCGCCGGGCGTCAGCTCGGTCGAGGCTTCGGGCGCGAGGTCTGAGACGGTCTCGGCCCCCGCGGCGGGCGAGGCGGTGGCGGCCGTCGGGCTCAGGGGCGCGGCCGAAGCCTGACCCGTGGCGGCCTGCGCCTCCGCGGCCGGCCTGTGCGCGTCGGCCGCGGGGGAGGAGTCGGCGGGCGCCGCGGACTGCGCCGCGAGCTTGGCCTTGTGCTCGGCGGCGAGGCGCGCCTTCTTCTGCTCGGGCGTCTCGCCCTCGGGCGCGGCGGCCGGCTTGGCCGCGGCCGGCTTCGCCGCTTTGGCGGGTTTCGGCTTCGGCTCGCCGCGCCAGGCGGGCGTCGGGTATTCGTAGGCGGGGAGCGTGCCGCCGGCGGCGCGCAGTATCGCGGCGAGGTCGCGCTCGACGTAGCGCGTCTGCTTCGAGGGGTCGCGCACGTGCCCCATCGGCGGCCCCATGTAGAGCGCGCCGCACGCCTGGCAGCGGTAGAGCGTGTCGTCGCCGCGCAGGTAGACCCGGGAGGGGTGCTGCGTGTTGAGCTCCTTGAGGTGGCCGTTGCAGAGCTTGCCCTTCTCGTTCTTCTCGTTGCAGACGGTCTGCCCCGGCGCGAAGCGCTTCGGGATGCCGGGCTTCGTCTCCTGCTGCTCGGTCGGCGCCTGCTTCGCGACCGCCTCCGCGCTCGTCGTCTGGTTGGCTTCGCTCGACATAAGGTTCAGGGTCGGCTTCCTTCTCTTTATCAGTTTTAAGAAAGGCGTGGGACTCCGGCGCATCCGCGCCCCGGCTTGAACCGAATCTTACGCGCGAGCCGCGGGGAAAGCAACGGAGGAGTAGACGGTAGACAGTAGTCAGTAGCCGGTAGAAGAACAGGGGCGGCGCGTCTCGGCCGATGGGACGGGCGCGCGCCGCTTCGTCTGACTACCGGCTACTGACTACTGTCTACTGTCTACTTCCTTTAACATGCGTGCATGCTGAAGAGTCTGCTGGCGCGTGTGTGGCGCGGGTCGCCGCGGTTCGTGAGGAGGGCGGGGGTGTGGCTGACGCAGCCGCGGTTCGCGGTGACGGCCGGGGCCGTCGTGTCGGACGAGCGCGGGCGCGTCCTCCTCCTCCGGCACGTGCTGCGGAAGGGGAGCGGGTGGGGCGTCCCCGGCGGCTTCCTCACCCCGGGCGAGCAGCCCGACGAGGCCGTCCGGCGCGAGCTGCGCGAGGAGACCGGGCTCGAACTTGACTCGGTCGAGCTGGCCTTCGTGCGCTCGCTCGAACACGCGCAGCAGGTGGAGATCATCTTCCGCTGTACGATGAGCGCCGCGGCGCTCGGGGGGTTGGACAAGGGCTTCGAGATCGACCGCGCCGAGTGGTTCGCGCGCGACGCGCTGCCGCGCGGCCTGGGCGCAGACCAGCGCCGCATCATCGAACGCGCGCTGGCTGTAAACGCGCGCGAGTAGTGGTATGCTTGCGGAAAAGTAGTCAGCAGACGGTAGTCAGTAGTCAGTAGGGCTCCGCCTCACGGGCGTTGACGCTGAAGTACCGACGGCCCGGCTCACAAAGGTTTTTCTACTGACTACTGACTACTGTCTACCGACTACTTCTTTTCAGGAGAACGACGACGATGACGATCCCGCGACTGATACCGGAGCAGGGCGAGGTGCTGGAGATGCTCAAGAAGACGGGGGCGTACCGCGAGGGGCACTTCGTCTACCCCTCGGGGCAGCACACGCCGCACTACTTCCAGATGCCGCTCGCCTTCCGCTACTACGACACGGCGCGCGTGCTGGCCGTCGCCCTCTCGCGCAAGCTGAGGCTGGAGAAGGACGTGTCGAGCGCGCTCCCGAAAGTCTCCATCATCTCCCCGAGCCCGGGCGGCATCCCCGTCGCCTTCGCCGTGCGCGAGGCCCTGACCGCCGAGCAGATTTACTGGGCCGAGCGCGAGGACGGCAAGCGCATGTTCCGCCAGTACGTCAACGCCGGAGAGGTGCACCCCTGCGTCATCGTGGACGACATCTCGCGCACGGGCACGGCGCTCAACGAGACGGTCGAGATCGTCCAGCAGCTCGGCGCGCGCGTCATCGGCTGCGCCGTCATCGTCCGCTTCCGCAACTCGCCCCCCCGCCTCGAAGTCCCCGGCGACGAGTCCGTCCCCATCCTCTCCCTCGTCGACTTCAACGCCAAGTGGTACGACACCGGCGACGCCTGCGCCGACTGCAAACAGGGCGCGCCCGAAGAGCACGTCAGATTTTAGTGAGCGGTAAGCGGTGAGCGGTGAGCGGTGGTTGAGTTGGGACGGCTCGTGCGTCTTAACTCAACCACCGCTCACCGCTCACCGCTTACTGCTCACTATATTTCGTGGCGGTTGGCGAGCGCCTTGTCCATCGTGACCTCGTCCACGTATTCGAGGTCGGAGCCGACGGGCATGCCCATGGCGATGCGGGTGACGCGGACGCCGAGGGGTTTCAGGAGGCGGCTGATGTAGCTGGCCGTGGCCTCGCCTTCGGTGTTGGGGTTGGTGGCGAGGATGACCTCGCGCACCTCGACGCCGTCGTTGTTCTCGGGGCGCAGGCGCGGGAGGAGGTTCTGGAGCCGGAGGTCTTCCGGGCCTAAGCCCCGGATGGGCGAGAGCGAGCCGTGCAGCACGTGGTAGAGGCCGTTGTAGCTGCGCGTCTTCTCGACTGCGACGAGGTTGTAGGGCTCCTCGACGACGCAGACCATCGAGCGGTCGCGCGACGCGGAAGAGCAGAAGCGGCACGGCTCAACGTCCGTGAGGTTGTTGCAGACCGAGCACATCACAATCTTCTGCTTCACCTCTTCGAGCGCCGCCACGAACCGCGCCACGTCCGCCTCGGTCATCCGCAAAACGTGAAACGCCAAACGCTGCGCACTCTTGTGCCCCACGCCCGGCAGGCGCTTGAACTCGTCGATCAGTTTCGTGACGGGCTCGGAATACTCAAGCATAAGTTAAGAGTTCAAAGTCGCGAGTTCAAAGTTCAAAGTTAAGAGCTTCGCGCCTTC
>DASVQJ010000104.1:0-14916 GCA_036389235.1 Pyrinomonadaceae bacterium
CCCCCCCCCCCCCCCCCCCCCCCCCCCCCACCACCCATCACCTTTTCAGGGCTTGCAGACGCGGCACGGGCGGTAGCCGGCGGCGAGGGCGGAGGCGGGCGAGTCGAAGTCTGCGCGCTGGCGCGCGGGGACGCGCGCGGCCCAGTCGCAGTCGGGCAGGTGGTAGATGCCGAGGCTGCGGTTGCCGACGACGGGGCGGGCGGCGACGGCCGCAGGCTGCGGAGTCGCCGCGGGCGGCGCGCCCTTCGCGCCCGGGGCGAAGAGCGGCGGGGGCGGCGGCGCGGGCGCGGGCGCGGCGAAGAGCGTCGTCGTGGCGCGCGCGGGGCCGACGCCGGGGGCGGGGGCGCCTCCGGCGGGGAGCGCCGCCGTCGTCGCCGTCTCGGCGTAGTAGACCGCGCGGAAGAGGCCGTAGAAGAGGAGCAGCACGAAGAGCGCGACGAGCGTCAGCATCATCCCGGCGAAGCCCTCGGCGCCGAAGGCCGCCCAGACGTGGCGGAGCAGGAAGTTGTGCAGCGGTATCCACCAGATGTAGCCGTACGAGTCGCCGAAGGCGCTCTTGGCGAAGTAGAAGGTGTTGCCGCGCAGGTCGGCCGGGTCGCGCGGCGCCGCCTGCACCGCCGCCGCCCCGCCCTGCGTGTTGAAGAGCCCCTGCACGGTCGCGGACGCGGGCGTCGCGGGCGCCTCGCGCCACGTCTTCGACGACGGCCAGTAAGCCTCGCCGCCGGCGTTGCGCGGCGCGCGCGCCACCTCGCGCGTGCGCGTGCGCACCTCCACGTCGGCCGGCGCGTTCATCCAGCCGGGGAGCGTCGAGCGCGGCGCGACCAGCTCGGTCAGAGGCGGCGCCGCCGCAGGGTCGGAGGCGCAGGCGGCCCTGAGCGCGGAGGCCAGACGCGCGTGCTCCTCGCCGATGGCCTCTACCTTCGGGAAGAGCGCGGACGAGTCGGGCGCGGCGAAGTCGGCGCGCGTGAACAGCAGGTTCTCGTCGTGGTGCTCGCGCCAGAGTTCGGGGCGCTCGGCCAGGCTGATGAGCGAGAGGTAGACGACGAGCGCGGAGAAGTTGTCTGTGTCGGCCGAGAAGTGCGCCACGTCGCGCGCGGGGTGCTGGTAGTGCTGGTGCCCGACCTCGCTCGCCCTGAAGCCGGCGAGCGCGGGGACGTACATGCCGTCGAGGTCTACGAGGCGCAGCCGCCCGCCCTCGACGATGATGTTGCCGTGCTGCAAGTCGCCGTGCGCGATGCCCGCCTCGCGCAGCTCGCCCATGAGCTTGACCCACTCGTCGGCCATGTGGAGCAGCGCCTCACGGCGCCCGACGGCCTCGTCCAGGTACACGTCGAGCGTCGGCCCCTCCACCCACTCCATGACGAGGACGGGGTAGCGGCGCCCCGCGACGAGGATGCCCTTCGGGAGGTATTTGAACTGCGGGAGCGCGGCGATGCGGTGGGCGCCCAGGTGCGCGTCGAGCGCGCGGTAACGCTCCTCGCGGTCGCCGAGGAAGCCGCGGAAGCAGCGCACGGCCAGCGTCTCGCCGCCGCCGTCGCCCGGGTTGAGCTTGAAGACGTAGGCGAACTGCCCCGACGTGACGAGCGGCATCCCCAGGCGGTCGACCGCCGGCAGCATCCGCTTCAGCGACGGCTCCTCGAAACAGACCGGGGGGCACTGCACCGCCTCCGCGTAGTTACGCGCCGAGGGCCAGAAGTTTGGCGTCGCGTTCTGCATGGGTAAAGCAGTAGACAGTAGACAGTAGTCAGTAGGAATACATGTTTATTACGAACCCTGCGGTTGTCATCGTCAACCTCTGAAAGCGGAGCCTACTGGCTACTGACTACCTCAATTCTGACCGCGGCCACGTCGTCGTCCTTCATCCTCGCGGCGGCGCGCTCGCGCCGGACGAGTTCGGAGAGCGAGCCATTTTCCGACGCGGCGAGCAGAGAATCAAACTGTTCCGCGCGGGGGTCGCGCCGCGCGCTCGTCTCGAAGTACCAGGCCGAGAGCGCGTCCGTCATGAGCAGGAAGGTGTCGCCCGGCTCGGCGCCGCCCTGCCGCTCGACGAGCCGGGCGAGCGCCGCCTCGCGCAGGCTGTCGCTCGAAGGCACGAGCGGCGGCGTCGAGTTGAACGACTCGTGGCTGTCGAGGGGGAAGGCGTCGAGCACCTCCCCGCCCCGCCGCTGGACGAGGCACGAGTCGCCGAGCGCGACCGCGCGCCAGCTCATCCGGCGCTCCGAGGCTTCCAGCCGCAGCCCGACGAAGGCCGCGTAAGAGCCCGCGCGCCGCTTCTCCTCCGCGTACCACGGGAGCTTCCGCCCCTCCCACGACGCGTGCAGCCACGCGCCCTGCTCCTTCAGCCACGGCCCGAACTCCGCGGCCGTCAGAGGCGCGCGCACCTCCCCCACCCACTCCGCCGCGAGCCGCGCCGCCCAACGCCGCGCGTCGAACGCCTCCGTCGCCCCGTCGGCCACCGCGAACCTCAGAGACCCCGCGTCGAACGCCACCGCGTCCTCGCACTCCTCCGCCGTGCTCCCCCCTTTCGGGAGGACGAAGTGCCGGGTCTGAATTCGCCAGCTCATAGTGAGCAGTAAGCGGTGAGCAGTGAGCAGTGGTCGAGTTATTACGGTCGGTGAGTCAGTTCTTAAAACTGCTCACCGCTCACCGCTCACCTCATTCCCCCATCCAGATGTGCGGGGGCATGCCGGTGAGCGACGTGCCGATCTCGTAGAACTGGACGACGGAGGAGGGGTCGGCGTTGAAGACGAAGCCGCGCGAGCCTTCGGCCGCGGGGACGCCGAGCTGCTGCGCGGCGCCGAGGAAGTTCTCGGGCAGGACGCTGGAGATGCCGAAGAGCGTGCGCGCGAAGCCGTCCTTGAGCACGGACTGCTCGGCGGGGTACTCGACCTTGCGCGCGTGGCTCGAAGAGACGTGGCAGTTGAAGAGGAGCACGCGGCCGTCGTCCGTGCCGAGCGACATGAGGGCCTGCCCGGCCTCGGTCGGGTCGCCGTCGCTCGACTCGCCGTCGGTCAGGTGGAGCACGGTGGGCGGGAAGCCGCGCGGGTGCGCGCCGAGCCACCCCTCGATTATCTCGTGCGCGCGGCCGAGCGCGCGGCACATCGGCGTCCCGCCCTCCGCGTGCGCGTGCACCCAGACGGGGTAGCGCACCGGCGTCTCGACGTAGCCGCCCACGCCGTCGGGCACGCGCCGGTAGCCCGACTCGATGCGCGCCGGGTTGTCGGCCACGGCCGAGACGGGCGCGACGGTCATCCCGGCGAGCGCGCCGCCCAGGCCGACGCCGACCTGCCGGCCGTAGCCGACGACGGCGACGTGGTAGTAGTCGCGCACCTCCTCGGTCTTGGTGCAGCGGATGACGAGGTCGTGCAGCGCGTGGTTGACCGCGTTGGCGACGAAGTCGGCCTTGCGCCCCGAGCCCTCGCCGCCGAACGGGTCGGCCATCGAGCCCGACTGGTCGAGCAGGAAGACGATGAGCGTCGGGTTCGCGCGCGTGATCTGTGCCTTGTATGCCATGCGGGAAGTTTCGGGTGACGGGCGGCGGCGCGTCCTTCAGCCGGCGGTCGCGTAGGCGTCCGCGCCGGAGGCGTGCCGCCGCTCGTTCAGGATGCCGAGGAAAATGTAGAGCGTCAGGACGGTCATCGAGGAGTTGAGCATCCCGCCGACGAGCGTCTGCGCGACGAGCCCCGCCAGCGAGCCCGCCTCGCCCCCGTAGGTGAAACTCCAGGTCAGAATCAGGCCCAGGGCGGAGATGGCGACCCACCAGAGGAAGTAGGTCAGGAAGAGGAGCCCCTTGAAGCCCTTCGTCAGCTCGGCGCTCCGCCTGAAGGCCCCGAAGAGGCCCTGGTTCTCGACGGCGACCGCGGGCGCGACGAGCGAGAACGTCAGTATCAGGACGATCCAGGGCAGCAGCATCATCAGGAACCCGACGAACGCCAACTGCCCGAGCACGAGGCCCATCAGTATCATGGCGATGCCCGGGCCGACGTAGATGATGAGGGCGCTCAGCAGCCCGACGCCGATGAGCTTGAACATCTTCGTGAGCCCCCAGCGCAGGCACTCGGCGGCGCGGGCCGCCCCCGTCCGTTGCAGCCCGACGACGGCGTAGGCGAGCGCGCCGGTCAGCACCGCGTTGCCGAACAGCGTCAGCAGCCAGTAGACCACCCCGCCGACCGCGCCCGCCGTGAGTGCGTACGGGCCGGCGCCCGGGGCGCTCACCCTGTCGGCCCACTCGTCCGAGTTGATGAGCACGTAGGCGACGCACTGGAGCAGGGCCAGCGGCAGCGTCGTCGCCAGCACGAGCTGGCCGACGAGGACGAAGTTCTTCCGGTAGACCTGGAGCGTCGGCGAGACCACGTCGGCCACGCCCAGGAAGCGCGGCGCGGGGATGTCGGTCGGCAGCGCCCCCTCGCGCGCCGCCCCGCCGCGGGCGCCGGCGGGCTCGGCCGGCGCGCCGGAGGGGTCGGCCCCGCCCGCGGCCGCGTGTGAGTCGAAGCGCGTGTCGCAGAGTTCGCACGCGTCGGCGCCGACGCGGCTGATGTGGCCGCAGACCGCGCACCTGGGGTTAATCATGAGGTTTGCTCCTTACAGTCTGAGACTCTGGCGGCAGGAATCTCGCAGGTCTCCCCCTCGTTCGGCCCCGTCGGAGCAAGGCACGACGACAAAGCAAGGCACGACGACAATATCCAACGCCGCGCCGCCGCCTGTCAATTACCACGCCCGCGCTGTGCTAAACTCGCGGCTCCCGCGACGTTTCAAGCTCTTAACAGACCCGTAGAGGAG
Organism: Pyrinomonadaceae bacterium; assembly: GCA_036389235.1. Lineage (GTDB taxonomy): Bacteria > Acidobacteriota > Blastocatellia > Pyrinomonadales > Pyrinomonadaceae > QHXN01. Next base: position 4,780 of record DASVQJ010000104.1, read on the forward strand.
GCACGTTAACGACGATGCCGAAGCACCTTCTCTCATGCGCGCTGCTGCTGCTCACCCTGCTCGCCCCGCACGCCGGCCCCGCGCCGCAAGCGCGCGGCGCGCGCGCCTCCGTGCCCGAAGCCCGGGCCGCCGTCCCGGCGCCCGAGGACGTGCTCGGCTTCCGCCCCGGCGACGACCGCAAGCTCGCGTCCTGGGCGCAGACGGTCGAGTACTTCCGCCGCCTCGCCGCCGCCAGCCCGCGCGTCCGCGTGGAGGAGCTGGGGAAGACGACTTTGGGCGCGCCCTTCGTGCTCGCCACGGTCAGCGCGCCCGAGAACCTCGCGCGCCTCGCAGAGCTGAAGGAGGTGCAGCGGCGCCTCGCAGACCCGCGCACCCTCGGCCCGCGCCCCGACCGCGGGGCCGAGGGGCTGATCGCCCGCGGCCGCAACGTCGTGCTCATCACGTGCGGCGTCCACTCGACCGAGGTCGGCTCGTACCTCTCGGGCATGCTCATCGCGCACCGCCTCGCCTCGTCCGACGAGCCGGAGGTGCGGGAGATTCTGAGCAACACCGTCGTCCTCATCGTGCCCTCGCTCAACCCCGACGGCGTGGACATCGTCAAGCGCTGGTACGACAAGACCCTCGGCACGCCGTACGAGGGGACGAGCCCGCCCGAGCTTTACCACCACTACGTCGGCCACGACGACAACCGCGACTGGTACGCCTTCACGCAGGTCGAGACGCAACTGACCGTCGATAAAGTTCACAACGTCTGGCACCCGCAGATCGTCCACGACAGACACCAGCAGGGCGCCTACGGCTCGCGCCTCTTCCTGCCGCCCTACATGAAGCCGGTCGAGCCGAACGTCCCCGCCCAGCTCGTCGAGGGCTACACGGAGCTCGGCCGCTTCATGGCGGACAACATGCTCAAGGCCGGGTTCAAAGGCATCACCTGGGATTCGACCTACGACGCGTGGACGCCCGCGCGCGCCTACTCGCACTACCACGGCGGCGTCCGCATCCTCTCCGAGACGGCCTCGGTCAGCCTCGCCACGCCCATCAACGTGAAGCCCGAGCAGTTACGCGCGGGCGAGGGCTACGACGCGCGCAAGGCCGCGCCCAACTTCCCGGTCGTCTGGCCCGGCGGCGACTGGCGCCTGCGCGACATCACGAACTACATGACGACCGCGGCCTTCGAACTGCTCAGGCACGCCGCGCAGAACCGCGAACGTTGGCTCCGCCGCTTCTACGCCGTCGGCAAAGAGGCCGTGCGGCCGCGGCGTCGCGGCGAGCTGCAAGGCTTCTGGCTCCGCGAGCCCGATGACTCCGGGTCCAACCTGACCACGCTCATATCCATCCTTGAGCGCGGCGGCGTGGAGGTGAGCAGGGCCCGGCCCGCCGGGGCGCGGCGCGATTCCGAGCCGGACGTCTTCGTCCGCATGGCGCAGCCCTACGGCGCGTTCGCCAAGGCGCTGCTCGAAAGGCAGACCTACCCGAACCTGCTCGACGCCGCCGGCCACCCCATCCCGCCCTACGACGTGACGGCCCACACGCTGCCGCTGCTGATGGGAATCGAGGCCGAGCCGGTCTACACGCCCGTCAGGGTCGTGGGCAAGTCGTTGATGATACTCATCGGGAGCCTTGTCCCGGCGAGTCCCGCCCCCCCGCCCCCCCGCGTCGGCCTTTATAAGTCTCACGTCCCCTCGATGGACGAGGGCTGGACGCGCTGGGTTCTTGAGCAGAACAAGGTCGGCCACACGACGCTGCGCGACGCGGAGGTGCGCGCCGGGAACCTGCGCGCGAAGTTCGACTCCATCATCATCCCCGACCACTCGCCGCGCGCGCTGCTGGAAGGCTACCGGAAGGGGTCGATGCCGGAGGAGTTGACGGGGGGCCTGGGGAAGGAGGGCGTGAAGGCTCTGCGCGAGTTCGTCGAGCGGGGCGGGACGCTCGTCGCCCTGAACAACGCCTCGGACTTCGCCATCGAGCAGTTGAACCTGCCCGTCCGCGACGTGACGGCCGACCTCAAGCGGACGGAGTTCTACTGCCCCGGCTCGATCCTGCGCACCGTCCTCGACACGACGCACCCGCTGGCGAAGGGGATGCCGCGCGAGTCCGTCGCGTGGGTCGAGGACTCGCCGGTCTTCGAGATCAAGAGCGACCCGCTCGCGCTCGTCCGCGTCAAAATCGTCGCGCGCTACCCCGAGGCGGGGACGCCGCTCCTCTCGGGCTGGCTCCTCGGCGCGGAGCGCATCCGCGGCAAGGCCGCGCTCGTCGAGGTCGGGGTCGGCGAAGGCAGGGTCTACCTCTTCGGCTTCCGCCCGCAGTACCGCGCGCAGTCGCTCGCCACCTACCCGCTCCTCTTCAACGCCATCTCAAAGTAACGATGAGCGATGAGCGATGAACGCCGAACTGAAAGCCTCGTGCCTTCAGTTCGGCGTTCAGCGCTCATCGTTTCCTACGACAGTCCGACGCTGATGAGGGCGGCGACGAACGCGCCGACGAGGACGAGCGCGTAGCTGAGGAAGTAGCCGACGACGAGCACGACCGAGGCGGGGACGCTCTTGACGACGCCGAGGCCGTAGACCGAGCGCACGGCGAAGAACATGTAGACCATGTCGATCAGCCACTTGGAGAGGCCGATGAGGAGGTTCCCCCCGCCCGCCTTGATGCCGACGAAGAAGTAGACGGGCCACAACAGCAGCACCACCAGCGTCGAGAACGAGACGAAGTGCATCGAGAAGACGAGGTGCTCGACGAAGTAGCGCCGCCGCAGGAAGAAGACGGTCTGGAGCACGAGCGCGAACCCGCCGATGAAGAGCAGCGTCGAGACGGACACGTAGCGCTGCCACTTGTCGGCCAGGCGGTCGAACATCTCGGGCAGGGAGAGCTTCTTCTTCGCCGCGAACCGCTCGAAGACCTGGAACGTCTCCTGCCGCTTGTCCGCCCTCACGAACTTCTCCACGTCGAACATCGAGACCGGCTTGTAGGCCGAGTAGGCGAAGAAGCTCAGGGCGAGGGTGCCGAGGCAGAGGTTGAGCGGCTTCAGGTAGCGCCGCCGCCGCCCGGCCTTCCACTCGTTGGTGAGGAAGCCGGGGCGGAAGAGGAGCGCCCGGAGGGTGTGGAAGAGCTTCGAGTGCTCGACGCTCGTCAACTCCTGCGCCGCCTCCGAGAAGAAGCGGCGCACGGAGAGGTCGCGGCTCTCGGGCCGCTTCTCGCCGCACGCGTGGCAGAAGTCGCCCGCGAGCGCGGTGCCGCACTCGGGGCAGGCCGCGGCCGGGTCGCCGCCCGCGCCCCCCGCGCCGGCGTCCGCCGCGCGGGGCTCCCCCGCCGCACGGCTCAAGCCCTCTGCGCGCCCCGCCTCTCGCACGACTTCGGCCAAGCCCTGAAGCCCTCCCTCCGGCGCCTTCCCACTCACCCCCGCAGCACGGAGTACAGCGCGGCGAACAGCGCGGCCGTGCCCGTGAAGGAGTAGATGACGAAGTAGCCCACGAAGACGACGACGGCGCCCAGCACGACGAGCGCCGGGTGGCCGCGGTAGACCGCGCGCAGCGCGAAGAACAGGTAGACGATGTCCACCAGGAACTTCAGCATGCCGACGGTCATGCTCGCGCCCGTCAGGTGGATGCCGGTGAAGTAGTAGACCGGCCAGATGAGCGTGGTCGAGAGCGTCGCCCACGCGAGGAAGTGCATCGAGAAGACGAGGTGCTCGACGAAGTAGCGCCGCGAGAAGAAGTAGACGACCTGGAGCAGGAGGGCGAGCGCGACGATCTGCACCGGCCCGAGCAGGGAGAAGTTGCGCTGCCACTTCTCGTTGAAGGCGTCGTAGAGGCTCTCGACCGGCACGTTCTTGCGGCGCGCCGCCTGCGCGAAGACGTCGACGTAGAAGTGTGCGGCGCGCGGCGGCAAGCCCATCTGCTCCGCGAACTCCGGCTCGATGATGAGCCGGATGTCGAACATGTTGGCGTGCTTCGAGGCGGTGTAGACGAAGAGGCTGACGGCGAAGAGGCCGAGGCAGAGGTTGAGCGGCTTGAGGTAGGGGACGCGCCGCCCCGCGATCCACTCGTTGGTGAGGCGGCCGGGCCGCACCAGGAGCGTGACCAGCGTGCGCAGGAGCTTCGAGTCGAGGCTCGTCAACTCCTGCGCGGCGTCGCCGACGAAGTGTCGCACCGAGAGGTCGCGCGCCTGCGGGCGCTTCTCGCCGCAGCGGTGGCAGTAGTCGCCGGCGAGCGCCCCGCCGCAGCTCGGGCACGCCCCCTCCGCGGCGGCCGCGGGCGGCGGCTGGGCCGCGGCGTCGTCCGTGCGCGCGAACGTCTGCACGCCCTCCGCCAAAGGCTCACCCCTCCCCCCCGCCCTCACCCCTGACCGAGCCCGAAATCTTCTTGCGCGTCGTCTCGCCCGTGTCGATGACGGGGATGCCCTCGCCCACCTCGGCGTGCGGGCGCGGGATGACGTGGGTGGCGACGACCTCGCCGACCCTGCGCGCGGCGGCCGCGCCCGCGTCCACGGCCGAGCGCACCGCGCCCACCTCGCCGCGCACGATGGCCGTCACCAGCCCCGCGTCGATCTTCTCGTAGCCGACCAGGCGCACGTTGGCGGCCTTCACCATCGCGTCCGCGGCCTCGATCATCGCGACCAGGCCGCGGCACTCGACCATCCCCAGCGCTTCCATCCCTCTCACCTCCCCGTCGTTCGGCCGCGCGCCGCCACTGCTGCTACTGCGCGCGGCGGTATACAAGCTTCATCTCGTCCACGCTCGCCTGCTCGCCCACCTTGCCGCGGATGACGGTCGTGTTGGTGAGCGTCTTCCCGCCGGCGGAGACCTGCCACCTCTGCGTCACTTCGAGTTCGTAAGGGCCGCCCTGCCCCCGCCGCGTGATGCGCGCCTCGCAGACGACCCGGTCGCCGTCCCAACGCGTCTTCGACTTGACCTCGCCCACGCCGAGCGTCGCCTGGTTCGTCTCGCCGCGCCCGTCCGTGTAGTAGGCGAACTCCTTCACCTCCTCCCGGCCGCCGAGGCTGAGCGTGCGCCTGATCTTCAGCTCGGGTTCCCTGTGCTCGACGACGAGCGTCGAGTCGGCCTTCGCGAGCGGGCGGTCGCCGAAGAGCCCGAAGTCGCTCTTCGCGCGGTCGATCTGCCACGTCCCCGAGAAGTCCGGGTGCGGCCTCCCCCCCTGCTTCTTACCGCCGCCCGCCGCCGCCGCCGCGCACGCGAGCAGGCAGAGGAATAAGAGTGTCGCCTTCATCGGCCGAACCTCCGGCGCGGGCCGCTCAACGGTAGTACTCGATGTGGTAGTAGGAGACGGCGAGCGGCTCGTACTCCCCCGTCTCCGCGTTCAGGCTGAAGGTCGTAAGCTTACTCAGGTTCCGGCGCGAGTCGTACTCTCGCGTCTCGCGCGTCTTGCGCGGCGGCCCGCCGTCGCCCCTCGCCTGGGTCGCGCGCAGGTCGCTCACCCCGGCGTCCGCCTCCGAGACCCTGCGCGCGGCGACCTTGCCGTCCGGGGCGTAGGTCTTCGTCTCCGTGCGGTGCGGGCCGCCGTAGTTGAGCGAGTGCACGTCCTCCCTCTTCAGCGAGCCGTCGGCGCCGTAGGTGCGCCAGACCGAAGTCTTGTCGTCGCGCTCGTTGACGGACCTCTCCACGAGGGCGCCGCTCCCGTCGTAAACCTGAGTCTCGGTGAGCTTGCCGTCGGGGCCTCTGAGGATGACCCTGCGCTCGCGCAGCTTCCCGTCGCCGCCGTACGTCAGCGTCTCGCCCTCCGAAGGCCGGGACACCCTCTTCATTTGCAGCTTCCCCCGGCCGTCGAACGCGGACACCTCGACCTCGTTCCCGGCGTCGTCGTAGGCGTAGACGTACCTGCTGCGCAGCACGCCGTCCGGCGTGTAGCCCTCGGATTCCTTGCCCTTCCCGTCGGGGGAGTAGGTGCTGACCGACACGAGCCGCCGCGGCCCCTCGACGAGCGCGCCGTCCACGCGGCTGAAAGTCGCCCGCTCGACGCGCGCGCTCTTGACGGGGCCGCGGAGCGCGTCGCCCTGGCGGAACTCGACCGACCTCTGCCGCGCCGACGCCGGGAGCGGGAGCGCCAAGAGGATCGAGGCGAACAGCAGTCTTTTCATCTGACACCTCCTGTCGTGTGACGCGCGCGTCAGTTGCGCAGCGAGTGGATGGGCGCGGGGATGCGTCCGCCGCGCCGTATGAAGACGCTGGACGAAAAGCCGTTGACGGGCATGACGGGCGCGCTGCCCAGCAGGCCGCCGAACTCGACCACGTCGCCGACCTTCCTCCCCGGCGCGGGGATGATGCGCACGGCCGTCGTCTTGTTGTTCATCACGCCGATGGCCATCTCGTCGGCGATGATGGCGGCGATGGTCTCGGCCGAGGTGTCGCCGGGCACGGCCACCATGTCGAGCCCGACGGAGCACACGCTCGTCATCGCCTCAAGTTTCTCTAAGGTGAGCGCCCCGCGCTGCGCGGCCTCGATCATCGCCGCGTCCTCCGAGACGGGGATGAAGGCGCCGCTCATCCCGCCGACCGCGCTCGAAGCCATCGCGCCGCCCTTCTTCACTGCGTCGGTCAGGAGCGCCAGCGCCGCGGTCGTCCCCGGCGCGCCCGCGCGCTCGAACCCCAGCGCTTCGAGTATCTCCCCGACCGAGTCGCCCGGCGTCGGCGTCGGCGCTAAGGAGAGGTCGATGATGCCGAAGCGCAGGCCGAGGCGGCGCGCGGCCTCGCGGCCGACCAGCTCGCCCGCGCGCGCGAGCCTGAAGGAGAGCTTCTTAATCAGCTCCGCCATCTCGTCGAGCGGCGCGTCCCGCGGCGCGTGGCGCACGGCGTGGTTGACGACGCCGGGGCCGGAGACGCCGACGTTGATGACGGCGTCGGGCTCGCCGACGCCGTGGAACGCGCCCGCCATGAAAGGGTTGTCCTCGACCGCGTTGGCGAAGCAGACGAACTTGGCGCACGCGAGGCCGCCGCGCGACGCCGTGCGCTCGGCCATCTCCTTGATGATCTCGCCGGTGCGGCGCACGGCGTCCATGTTGACGCCGGCGCGCGTCGTCGCGAGGCTCAGGGATGAGCACAGGCGCTCGGTCGAGGCCAGCGCCTCGGGGATGGAATCGACGAAGGCGCGCGTGCCCGGCGTCTCGCCCTTGTGGACGAGCGCGGAGTAGCCGCCGATGAAGTCCACGCCGACGCGCCCCGCCGCCTCGTCGATGGCGCGCGCGAGCGGGATGAGTTCCGAGGCGGAGCGCGCGCGGTCGTAGACGAGCGAGGCGGGCGTGATCGAGATGCGCTTGTTGGCGACGCGCAGGCCGAGCTCCTCGCCGATCTCGTCAACCGTGGGGACGAGGCGCGCGGCCGTGCGCTCTATCTTCTCGCGGACGGCCTCGGCCGTCTCGTCGACCGTGGCGCGGACGCAGTCGCGTAAGCTAAGGCCGAGCGTGACGGTGCGCACGTCGAGGTGCTCCATCTCGGTCATGCGCACGGTCTGAAGGATTTCCGCCTGTGTGTACTCCATGCCCCTCCGGCCCTAACGGAGAACGGTCGTGCTCAGGAAGAGCAGGACGACGAAGACGACGAAGAGCGCCGCGGCGGCCACGACGAAGCGCAGGCCCGAGTCGTCCGGCCTCTCTTCCAGGACGACGATGGCCTCCTCGCGCATACGCCCGACTCGCGCCCGCGTCCCCTCGCGCACGCGCGCCACGCGCCCGCGCACCTCGCCCGCGCGCGCCTCCTCGTCGGCCTCCCGGGCCTCATCTTCGGGCGACTCCGGCGCGCTCGCGGCTGCCCCCGACTCGACCTCCTCAACGACAGGCGCGGCCGGCGTCGGCTCGGCGGGCGCGGGCCGCGCCACGATGGGCGACTGCTCGAAGGCCGCAAACTCCTTCGTCGGCGGAGTCCACTCCTCCTCCGCCCGCGGGGCCTCCTCCTCAGACGGCCGCGCCCACTCGCCCGCCGGCGGCACGGACGCGCGCGCCTCCCCGCCCGCCCGCTCCGCGGGCGTGCCCGAAGACGCGGCCTCCTCCCCCAAAGCCTTGCCGCACTGGTGACAGAACCGCGACCCCGCGCGCACCGCCGCGCCGCACGAGAGACACCTGCGAGAGATTTCGGGAAGCGACATAGGTAAAGGAGGTGATAAGTGATGAGTGATGAGTGATAAGAAGAAGGCGCGGCCCGCCGTTCTTTCTTGTCACTTATCACCCATCACTTATCACGTTCTCAAATCCTGTGCATCGCGTTGAAGAGGTCTTCGCGCTGGGCGTAGATGCGGACGCCGAGGCGGTCGCCCTCGCCGCGGAAGCGGTCTTTGAGCGCGGCGACCGACTCGCCCGCGCGCGTGATGTCGGCGACGATGACCATCGCGAACTTGCCCTGCACGACCGTCTGGTTGATGTCGATGATGCTGCAACGCGCCTCGGCCAGAATCTGCGAGACGGCCGCGACGATGCCCGGGTGATCCGTGCCGAAGACCGACACGATCAGACGGTCGGCGCGGCCCTCCGCCCCGCCCCTCGTCCCGCCGCCGTCGCCCCGCCCGAGCGCCGGCTCGACTGCGCGGTACACGTCCATCACCAGCGCCTCGACCGTCCGCTCGTCGGCCCCCGCCCCCAGGCGGCCGTAGACCGCGCGCGTGATCCGGTAGATGAGTTCTTCGTCAGCCATTTGACAGTGAGCAGTAAGCAGTGGGCGGTGAGCGGTGTTCGAGTTATTACGAGCGTCGAAGCAGTTCTTTTAACTGCTCACCGCTCACCGCTCACCGCTCACTTTCTTCTCAGCTCGCGCGCCGACTCGACGAGTTCGTCGGAGCGCGCGATGTCCTCCTGCACGTCCACGCGGTCGACGATGCCGACGACGGCGGCCTCAATCGCCATCTCCTGGTCGCCGACGGCCGTGCGCGCGGCCTTCCCGTACGCGCACATCACGACCTCGCCCACGCCCGCGCCCAGGCGGTCGGCGACGACCACGATGTTCCGCGTCGGCTCCTTGTCCAAATCAATCGGGTGCACGATCAAAAACTTGACGCCCTCCAAGTCGGGCGTCTTCTTCGTTGACCACACCGTTCCGACCACTTTGCCTAAAAACATAGGGAGTCAGGAGTCAGGAGTCAGAAGAGAGTGAAGCGGCGGGGCCGACTTCATTCTGTCTTCTGACTCCTGACTTCATGCCTTCGCGAAGACCTCCGCGGCCTCGCCCATGTCGCGGGCGGCGGGCGTGATGATGGTGCGCGCGTTGGTGTAAATCTTCTCGCCCTTCTGGATGGCGCGGCGGACGTCGTCCTCGCAGACGAAGTCGACGGCACGCCTGCCGTTCGCGGCTGCGGGCGAGGGCGTCTTCGGCGCGGACGCCTGCCCGCCGTCACCTGCGGCCGGGGTGCGGGGGGCGTGCGCGGGCGTCGCCTGCGCGGCGCCGCCGCTGCCGCCACCGTTGCCGCCGCCGTTGCCGCCGCCGTTCGGGGCCTGCGCGGTCGGCGCGGCCTCCGGGTGTGGCGCGGCGCCGCCCGAGTGCGAAGCGCGCTGCGGCTCGACGTCCACGTCCTGCTGCACGTAGGCGTGCGGCTGCGCGACGGGGAGCGGCTGCGCGCCCGTCTGCGGGGCGGGCGCCGACGGCTGGCGCTGACTGAGAAAGCGGTCGACCATCCTGGCGATGTCGTCGCGGCTGACCGCGCCGCCGGACGTGGTGGCGGCGCCCGCGGGCGCAGGCTGTAGCGGCGAGGCCGCGGGCTGTCGTGCGGGGCGCTTCGACGGCACGGGGCGCGTCTCGAAGGCGACGCGCTTGATGTCCATCAGGTGCCACGGCGAGACGTTGTCCGAGGTGACGTTGCCGCCCCAAGAGCCGCAGCCCAGCGTCATCGAGGGCGGGAGCGCCGTCGAGAACCCTATCGCGCCGTGCGTCGTCGGCGAGTTGACGATGACGCGCGAGGCGGGCATCTCCGTGCCGAAGGCGCGGGCCGCGTCGCGCGAGCGCGTGTGGATGCCGGCGGTGTGGCCCATGCCGCCGTAAGACAGGATTTCGAAGCAGCGCGCCGCGCCCCTCTCAAGTCCGTCTTCGACATAGAAAGCAAGGATGGGCGACAGCTTCTCCATCGAGAGCGGGAACTCCCGGCCCACGCCGCCGACCTCCGCGACCAGGCAGCGCGTGCCCTGCGGGACCGTGAGCCCCGCCAT
>DASVQJ010000105.1:0-7611 GCA_036389235.1 Pyrinomonadaceae bacterium
AGTGCGCGGGGTCTGTCGAGAAGAGAAGCACGCGCGACTTATCCGACGACGCCGCGAGCGCGAGCGCGTACGCCGCCGCCGCCGTAGTCTTACCGACCCCGCCCTTCCCGCCGAAGATGACCAGACGCTTCGGCGCGAGTGGAAAGGATGAAGGATGAAGGATGAAGGATGAAGGACGAGTTGAAGAAGAAGAACGACTTGAAGACGAATCTTCGACAGCACTTCTTTCATCCTTCACCTTGCGGCCTTCATCCTTTGCCTTCCCCCACGCGACGCGCGCGAACTCGCGCAGCGCGCGCGGCCCGCGCACTTCGGCGGGGAAGAGCGGGACGCGGTGTTGTCGGAGGGACTTGAACTCGCGGCCGAGCGCGTCGAGCCACTGCGACTGCATCGCGGCGCGCGCGCGGCAGAGTGGGCAGCCGCCGTGCGCCCGCTCGACGCGGTTGACCAAAACGTCCGTGACGGGCACGCCCTCTTCGCGTAGCGACTTGAAGTAGCGCGCGCTCTCCTCGAAGGCCATCGCCTCGGGGATGGTGACGAGTACGAAGCTCGCGCGCGCGGGGTCGAAGAGCATCGAGCGCACGGCCTCGACGCGTTCGGAGAGGTCTCGCAGGAATAGGTCGACTTCGTCGGCGCGCGCGGCTCGTCCTCGCACGAAGTGCGAGACCATGTAGCGGTGCTTCTCCGACATCACGTCGAGCGCGCCGACCCAGCGCGCGAAGACCTCGGGCAGGCGCAGCATCCGCGACGTGTGCCCCGACGGGGCCGTGTCCACGACGACGCGCGCGAAGTCGCCCGCGCGCTCGACCTCGCTCAGCTCGAAGAGCGCCATCACCTCGTCCATGCCGGGGAGGCTCAGGTCGAGCAGGTCGTTGATGTCCGCCTCGTCGAGGATGGTGCCGCGGTCGGCGATCTCGGCGAGCACGGCGCGGTGCTTCCGCTTGAACGCTTCGAGCGCGGCCGACGCGTCCATCTCGCGCGCGGAGAGCCGCGGGGCGTCGGCGCGCGGGCCGCGCCGCGCGACCTCGGCCGTGCGGTCGCCTATTTCGACGCCCAGGCTGTCGGAGAGTGAGTGCGCGGGGTCGGTCGAGAAGAGGAGGATGCTTTCGCCGGCCCCCGCCGCGTCGAGGAGCGCGAGCGCGGTCGCGGCCGCGGCCGTGGTCTTGCCCGTGCCGCCCTTGCCGCCGAAGAAGATGTAAGGCGTCGGCGGGAAGTCCGCGGGGAGTCGTGCGGCATGCGGCCCGCGCGGCTTCGCGCGCACGGCCTTGCGCGCGGTCGGGGCCTTCTTCGCGCCGCCTTTTGTCGCCAACGCCCGCGGCCTCCCGCCCGCGCCCTCCCGGTCAGCGACCGCCGCCGGGCTCGTAGAAGTCGCCGCCCGCCGCGTCGTCGCCGCCGGCCTCGATGACCATCGAGGAGGTGTCGGCCGTGTGCACCTGACCCAGGGCTTCGAGCTGCCGCTCCTTGATGGCGCGCAGGCGCGCGAACAGCTCGCGCTCGGCCTCGGCGTAGTCCTCGTCCGAAATCTCCTCCAGCTCGTAGCGCATCTGGAGTTCGAGCAGCTGCTCCTTGATGACGGACTCGTCGTTCAGCTCCTTGTCGGCGAGCTGCTGAATCTGCCGCATGATGAACTTGAAGCCGTTCACCGGCGCGAGCAATATGTCGTCAAGCAGGAACATGAGTGGTTAGCAACCAACAACTCTTGGGCCGTCCGCGGCAAAGTTCAGGAGGGAGTGCTCCCGCCGCGGTCTTCTCCGGTAGTCTTACCCGCCTTAGCCAGTGTCGCTATGTCGATACTGTTTCGCTCGGTGGTGGCCGCAAGCGAGCGCAGCGCCTCTTCCGTCCTGAGCTGTGCGTCAATGAGCGCGGCCATGCGCTCGTTCAGGTCTTTGCGTTCGCGGCGGAATTGCCAGGCTAGAAGGGCGAGAGTACTTCCGACCTGTTTTAGGCTTTTATTAAATCGAGCGTGCTCCCCTTCGTTCCTCTGCATGTCGGCGGCCGTCTGCGCCTGCTGGCGGAGGATGAAGTCCATCGTGTGTTGGCGTTCCGCGTCATCCATCGTTGTGAGCCTCCGAGGTCAAAGCGGCCCATGTCGGTGGCGGGCGCCCGCGTCAGGCGGCGCCCTCGCCGCGCTCCAGTTTCAGGCGGATGTGGACGAAGTTGTAGGGCGGCCAGGGGCCTGTGTACTTGAAGGAGAGCTTGCCCTCGTACTTGGCGGCGATCTCCTTGACCTTGGCGTCGAACTCCTGCTCGCGGTCGCGCTCGATGAGGAAGGCCGCGTTCATAATCATCTTGTCGCCGATGGGCTTGTTGGCCCGCGAGGCGACGGCGGTGTCCCTTAAATAGTCGTAGACCTCGCGCACGTAGGCGTCCGACTTCTCGGCCAGGGCCGTCTCGACGAGGCGGCCCAACTGCATCCGCGCGAAGTAGGTCGAGCCCGCGCCGCGCGAGGTGATCTGCTCCTTGAGGTTGCGTATCTCCTCGCTCTCCTCTTCGAGCTCGCCGATGACGCGCTCGCGGTCCCAGTTGACCTTGAGGCCGAACTCGACCTTGCCGGCCATCTTCGCCAGCACGTCGCGGAGCGCGTCGTAGGTGCCGCGCATCAGCTCCATGATGTCGTCCTCGGTGCGGAAGAGCACGCCGAAGGCCATCGGGAGCACGGTGAACTCGCGCATGACGGTCTCGTTGACCTGCTCGTGCGCGAAGACGTTCTCGCGCGTCGGGTCGTAGACCTGGATGGGCGTGTTCGAGACGACGGCGGCCAGCCCGTCGTGGTGGACGGTGTAGACCTCGTCGCCGCGGCCGCCGATGCCGATGGGGCCGAAGCTGCGCGGCTCGGGCGACTCGATGATGCAGTAGACGTACTTGCCCTCGGGCGCGGGGGCGGCGTTCGGCGTCTCGTTTTCGGCGCTCATAGGTTTCTCGGAAGTTGTGCTGCGGCTCGGGAGATTGCTGACGCGGCTATAATAGTGGGCGGCGCGTGGGCGGCGCAACTACTATCCGCCCCGCCCGCGGTGTTAGAATCGCGGCCTAAGAACCCCGCGGCGCGCGGCGACGTAATGAGTGTGGGTTTTGGGAGTCGGGTCATAGGTGCCGGGTTCGGCGAGGCGGCTGTTGTTCTGAAGGTCAACCCGGAACCCAACACCGAAAACCCGGAACCCCTTTTGGAGGCAGAGATGAGCGACGCACGAAACTGGCTTGAGCGTTTGGGCGACAAGATTCCGGGCTACGCGGGCTACGTCGCCAAGGAGCGGCGCCGCGACGTGGACAAGCTGCACCGCGAGCACCTGGCCGAGCGCCTGCGCCTCGCGAAGCGGCCCCTGACCGACCTGATGAGGGAGCTTTCGTCTTCGGGCCGGCTCTTCGAGGTCGGCCCCGTGGATCGCGTGCTGAAGAAGCTCGACCAGATCGAAAACCGCGTCCGCTTCGCCTCCTACGGCTACGCGGGCTTCTTCGACGCCGTCAAGATCGAGGAGCCGCAGCTGGAGCGCATCTACCGCTTCGACCTCGCGCTCGTCGAGAAGGTCGAGGAGTTCGAGCGCCAGGCCCGCGAGCTTTCGTCTAAAGGCTCGACGGCCGACGGCCTCAAGGCCGCCGCCGCCGAGATCGAGCGCGCCGCCGACGACCTCAACCGCACCTTCGACGAGCGCTACCGCGCCATCGAAACCTACGGCCCCGACGACAAGCAGGGGCAGCCGATGTTTAGCTGAAAGGGTTTTGGGTGCCGGGTTCCGGGTGCCGGTTAAGACCGAAACCCAGAACCCGGCACCCGACACCCAACACCCTCCTATGCAAGAGAGTTGTCCAAACTGCGGCGCGGAGTTGTACGAGGGGCAGCAGTTCTGCCGGCGGTGCGGGACGCCCGTGGGCGCGGCCGCGGGCGGCGAGGCGCCGACGCAGCTCTTCGACGGGGGCACGCGGGCGGGGGCGGCGGCCCCGGTAGCCGCGGGCACTTCGCCGCTCGGCGCGGGCGCGCGCACGGAGGGGGTCGTGGGGCAGCGCCCGACCGAGTACCAGCCGCCCGCGAGCCAGAAGACCTCCGCGCTCGTCGGCGAGCCGTTCGGCTCGCGCCCGCTCGCGGTCGGGGCGCCGCCCGCACCGAAGCGTCGGCGGGGGCTGTGGCTCTTCGCGCTGCTCGCGGTCTTCGTGTTCGGCGCGGGGCTCGCCTCGGCCGCGGCCTTCTTCTGGTGGCGCGCGACGCACGCGGGCGCCGTCGTCAAGGTGGTGAGGGCCGGCCCGCCGGCCCCGCCCGCAGCCCCCCCGGCCCCCGGGATGCCGGAGTTGCCGGCCGACATCAACGAGCGCATCAAGGAGGCCATGAAGTCTCTGAAGGGGCACGGCATCCCGCTGCCGCTCGACGAGTCGGGGGCGGTCGTCTCGGGCGACGACACGACCATCACGCGCACCTTCGGGCTCGACCCCGGCGCGTCGTTCTCGACGCACATCGTCAACGGGAACGTGACGGTCGTCGGCTCCGAAGACGCGGACGAGGCCGTCGTCAAGATCGTCAAGCACGGCGGGAGCGTGCAGGAGCGCGCCTCGACCCGCGTGCTCGCGGCCGAGTCCGAGGAGGGCGTCATGCTGGTGAGCGGGGCGGCGCCGGGCGGGCCGGTGAGCGTCTCCTACGAGATCACGGTGCCGCGGCGGGGGTTGCGCAAGCTCGAACTCTCGGCGCAGAAGGGCGACGTCAAGGTCAGCGAGTTCGACGGCGAGCTGGACCTGAAAGTGTCGAACGGCAACGTCTCGGTCGCCTCGGACGGCGCGGTGCGCAGCCGGGTCGCCAACGGCCGGACGAGCGTCACGTACGCCGGCCGCCACGAGGAGGCGCAGGAGTTCTCGGTGGTCAACGGCGAGCTGGAAGTCTCCCTCCCCGGCGAGCAGGAGGTGGACCTGAAGGCCGCCTCGACGAACGGCCGCATCGAGGTTGACGGCGCGCTCCCCTTCAAGGCCGAGCGGCGCGGGCCGGGGCAGAGGGTCGAGGCGGAACTCGGCGGCGGCGGGGCCGCGCTCAACGTCAAGGTGGTCAACGGGAACATCAGGTTAAAGCAGTAGTCAGCAGCCAGCAGCCAGTAGACGGTAGGCGCTCCGCGTCGCGCGCGACGCCGCTCACAAACTGACAGGCTGGCCGCGAAAGGTTTTCTACTGACTGCTGACTACTGGCTACTGTCTACTCATTAAGGAGAGCCGATGGCAATCGAAGTCATACAGTTTTTCGACCAGACGGGGCAGCAGATCGTGGCGCGCGTCCCGCCGCAGGGGTCGGCCGACATCAAGATGGGCGCGCAGCTCATCGTGCAGGAGAACCAGTCGGCGGTCTTCTTCCGCGACGGCAAGGCGCTCGACACGTTCGGCCCCGGAAGGCACACGCTGACGACGATGAACGTGCCGCTTCTGACGAAGGTGCTCTCGCTCCCCTTCGGCGGCACGTCGCCGTTCCAGGCGGCCGTCGTCTTCGTCGCGCGCCACACCTTCCAGGACATGAAGTGGGGCACGAAGGAGCCGATCCCTTTCCGCGACTCGGAGCTGTACATGGTGCGGCTGCGCGCCTTCGGCAAGTACTCCTTCCGCGTCGCGGACCCGCAGCTCTTCGTCGCCTCCGTCGTCGGCACGCGGGGGCTCATGACGACGCAGTCGCTCGGCGACTACCTGCGCGACATCGTCGTCTCGCGCCTGAACGACCTGCTCGGCGAGAATTTGAAGACGGTCTTCGACCTGCCGGCCTACTACGACGAGCTGGCCGCGGGGGCGAAGGCGCGCGTGGCGGAGGACTTCAGCAAGCAGGGGCTTGAGCTGGTCGACATGCTCATCTCCGCCATCACGCCGCCCGAGGAGGTGCAGAAGAAGATCGACGAGCGCGCGGGGATGTCCGCGCTCGGCGACATGGGGCGCTACATGCAGTACAAGGCGGCCGAGTCGATGCCCGACGCGGCGAAGCAGCCGGGCGGCGCCGCGGGCACGGGGATGGGGCTCGGCATGGGCTTCGGCTACGGCCAGATGATGGCGAACGCCTTCGGCGGCGGTCAGGGGCAGCAGGGTCAGCAGGGCGGCGGTCAGGGGGGAGGCGCGGCCGCGCAGACGGCGCCGTGCCCGAAGTGTCAGGCGCCCAACCCCGCGGGCGCGAAGTTCTGCCACAACTGCGGCGCGAACACGCAGGCGCAGGCCGCCGCGGGCGTCCAGTGCCCGAACTGCCAGGCGCAGGTGGCCGCGGGGGCGAAGTTCTGCAACAACTGCGGCCAGTCGGTCGAGCCGAAGCCGTGCAAGAACTGCAACAACCCGCTCCCGCCCGGCGCGAAGTTCTGCGGCAACTGCGGCACGCCCGCCTGAAGTCGGAGGCCGTCTCTTTTAAGGGGGCGGGGCGCGTCAGCCCCGCCCCTTCGCACACGCCAGATGAAGAGGCTCGTGCTGGCAATCACACTCGCCTCGCTCGCGGCGCTCGCGCCGTGCGGCGAGCCGTCGCGCGCGCAGGCGCCGCGCGGCGGGGAAGGCTGCCCCGAGATCGTCGCGGCCGGCCGGCCCGACGTGGGACTGCACGACACCAACATAACCTTCCAGGTCAAACACGCGCCGCAAAGTCTCCGCGCGAAAGTCACGTATAACTGGACTCTCACCGCGGGCACCATCGTCGCCGGGCAGGGCACGGACGCCGTCACCACAGACCTGACCGGCGTGAGGAGTCAGACCGTGGAGGTGACGGTCGAGGTCGGCGGCCTGTCCGGTTCCTGCGCGGGCTCGGTCTCCTACACTCTCCCGCCGGTCATCGGCTGCGGCCGCCCGTACGACGAGTACGGCAACGTCAGTTTCGAGGACGAGCAGGCCCGCCTCGACAACTACGCCATCGGGTTGTCGGAAGACCCGACGGCCGAGGGGCACCTGACCTGCTACGGCGGGCGCAAGGGGCGGGCGGGCGAGGCCGAGCGCCGTTGCGTGCGCGCGAAAAAATACCTCGTCGAGACGAGGGGCCTTGAGGCGTCGCGCCTCCTCATCGTTGACGGAGGCTTCCGCGAGGAGTTGACGGTCGTGCTCTGGCTCGTCCCCGCGGGCGCCCAGCCGCCGCAGCCCTCCCCGACCGTAGACCCGGCCGAGGCGGAGATATCCGACGCGCCGCCGGAGCCGAAAGGTAGGCGCGTGAGGAGATGAGTCGGGCCTGCGACTACTGCCAGAGCGCCGTCGAGGATGACGCGACGAAGTGCGCGAACTGCGGCGCGGCCGCGGCCACCCGCGAGGCGCCCGACTTCCGCTTCTGCCCGCACTGCAAGCGGCGCCTGCTCGCGCTCGGGAGCCCCGCCTGCAACTACTGCGGCCGCGCGCTGCCCGAAGACTACGTCCGCGCGCGCGAAGCCCTCTGGCAGAAGGTCAGCAAGGCCACGCCGGAGGAACTCGAAGAGATTGGGCAAGAAGGCGACGACGCCCTCAAGCGCGCCCTCAAAGCCCTCCTCGACCTGGACGGAAGGAAGTAGACAGTAGACAGTAGTCATACCGACTTGCCAGATGGATTAAGGTCAGGTAGAAAGCGGCAATGAGCCGACGCATCGAACTCCGGCCGCACCTCTCGACCCAGGAACTCTATGAGCGCTACCGCGCCTGCCGCCATCCCAACGAGAAGGCCCGCTGGCG
>DASVQJ010000106.1:0-41578 GCA_036389235.1 Pyrinomonadaceae bacterium
CTGTTCGTCTGCCATAAGAGAGCGCCGGACGCCTCCCGTTTGACCTCGGGCACGGAGCGCGCATAGTATGTCGCACCACGGCGGCCGCGCGCAAACAAGCCCGCGGCCGCCGCCCCGCGGCGATTTCTTCAGATAAGAGGAGGCCGACTTTGTCTTCATCCGCCGTCGCAGTGTCGGAGTTCAGCAACCCCAACCTGGAGCCGCTCTTCACCTCCGAGCAGATACAGACGCGCGTCGCCGAGATGGGCGCCGAGATCGCGCGCGACTACGCCGGGCAGACGCCGCTCCTCGTCGGCGTGCTCAAGGGCGCCTACATCTTCCTGAGCGACCTCGTGCGCGCCACCGACCTCCGCCTCGGCGTCGAGTTCATGGCCATCTCCAGCTACGGCTCGGGGATGCGCTCGACGGGCGAAGTCCGCATCGTCAAAGACCTCGACGTGCCCGTGGACGGCCGCGACATCCTCGTCGTCGAGGACATCGTGGACACGGGACTGACGCTCTCGTTCCTCATCGGGAGCCTCCACCAGCGCGGCGCGAAGACCGTCCGGCTGGCCGCGCTCCTCGACAAGTTCGAGCGGCGCGAGCGTGACGTGAAGATCGACTACTGCGGCTTCCGGATACCGGACGCCTTCGTCGTCGGCTACGGCCTCGACTACGCCGAGCGCTACCGCAACCTGCCCTACATCGCCGTCATCAAAGACCCCAGCCTCAAGGACTGAACCGACCCCGACACGACACAGGGAGGGATTCATATGAGAAGGATCGCAGCCATCCTCTTCGCGCTCTCGCTCTGCGCCGCGCAGGCGCGCGCGCACGGCAACCCCGGCCGCGGCCACGCCTCGCCGCAGCAGCCCGACTTCGCCAAGACCGAGATCAAGACGACGAAGGTCGCGGGCGGCGTCTACATGCTCGAAGGCGTGGGCGGCAACATCGGCGTCAGCGCGGGCGCCGACGGCGTGCTCATCGTGGACGACCAGTTCGTGCCGCTCGTCGAAAAGATACGCGCGGCCTTGAAGCCCCTGAGCCCGGGGCAGCTCCGCTTCGTCCTCAACACGCACTTCCACTTCGACCACACGCACGCCAACCCGGTCTTCGGCCGCGAGGCGCTCATCGTCGCGCACGCGAACGTCCGCCGCCGCCTCTCGACCGACGCCGTCGTGCTCGGCCAGACCTACAAGGCGCTCCCGAAAGAGGGGCTGCCCGTCGTCACTTACGACACGACCGTCTCCGTCCACTTCAACGGCGAGGAGATACGCGTCGTGCACTTCCCCGCCGGCCACACCGACGGCGACAGCGTCGTCTACTTCACCGGCTCGAACGTCATCCACATGGGCGACGACTTCTTCGCCGGCCGCTTCCCCTTCGTCGACCTCGACAACGGCGGCAGCGTCGAGGGGCTCACGCGCAACGTCGCCGAGATCATCTCGAAGGCGCCCGCGGGCGTGAAGATCATCCCCGGCCACGGCCCCCTCTCCACCGTCGAAGACCTGCGCGCCTACCACTCGATGCTCGTCGAGACGACCGAACTCGTCCGCACGCGCCTGCGCGCCGGCCGCACGCTCGAACAGGCTAAGGCCGAGGGCCTTCCGGAGAAGTGGAAGGAGTGGGGCTCCGGCTTCATCAACACCGGCGACTGGATCGAGATCGTCTACAAGAGCCTCAAGCAGAACGCGGGCGCGAAGGCGGCCCGCCTCCGCCGCGACGCGCGCGACGCCGCGTCACGCCTCTCGTTCCTCGGCGAGCGTCCCGCCGACTGGCGCGCGCTCGCCGAGCGCGCGGGAGACTGAAGCGCCGCGCCGCGGAGTTTTAAGCGCGAACAGCACGACCTTCACGAAGGCCGCCCCCGGGCGGCCTTCGTGCTTCTCGACGGTAAGATTTTTTTCCCGAAGCCGCGTTACGTTTCCGCGCCGCGAAGCCACTCACGGGTGCAGGCGCGGGGCCTTCAAAGAGTCCCGTGCAATTCAAGCCCCAAGGAGAAACGTTTCATGTCGAGAAAACTCAACCCGGTTCCGGCTGTTATCGCCCTCGCGTTCCTGCTCGCCGCGGCCTCCGCGGCGTCCGCGCAGCCCAGGCGGCTAGGGCCGGCCACGCCGGTCGATGTCCGCGCATCCGCCGCCGCCCAGGAGCGCGTCGCCACGCTCGGCTGCTGCAAGTGTCTCGGCGGCACGAACACGCTCGACCTCAGTACCGTCAGTTCCAACAGGTGGACTGTGAACAACGGCGCCCCGGCCGTCTTCCAGACCGCCGTCCACCCGCTCTGGAACCTCAACCCCGGCCCGGCCGCTTGGGTCTCGACCGCGGCGGGCGGCGGCACGGGCAACGTCCCGGCGGGCATTTTCGAGTACCGGCTCGACTTCTTCGTTCCGAAATGCACCATCGGGCAGGAGGTGACGCTGACGGGTAACTACGGCGGCGACGACGACGTTGACGTGTTCCTCGACGACGCGACGGGCCAGGCCGTACAGCAGAACCCTTTCTTCCTGTCGCGGTGCGCGGGCGGCTGGTGCTTCAACACGCCGCAGAAGAGTTTGCAGGCGCAGTCTTTCACGCGCGCCGTCGGGCCCGGCCCGCACACGCTGATAGTCAAAGTCACGAACAGCGGCGGGCCTTCCGGCATGTTCGTCAACGCGACGCTGAATGCCGCCTGCCGCCGCGAGTGAGCCGCGGACGCGCTGACAAGCTCCTCGCCCCGCGCCGCGCCCCTCGCCGGCGCGGGGCCGTCGATAAATCTGTCCTTCCCCCGGCAATTGAGTTATGCTGTCGCCGCTTCCAGAGCGCTCGAACCGTGGCAGCCTCAAACGTCGGACACAATAAGGTGAGCAGAGAGGTAACGCAGGAGAAGTTCGCGGCCTTCCTCGCGTGGCTCGGCCCGGAGGCCGAGAGTGCGGGCGAGGAGTACGGGCGTCTGCTCTTCCGCCTCCGCCTCTTCTTCTCGCAGCGCGGCTGCCGCTTCCCCGAAGACCTGGCGGACGAGACCGTCAACCGCGTCATCCTCAAGCTCGGCGAGGAGCGGATAGAGAACCGGATGGCCTACTGCTACGGCGTCGCGAAGAACGTCTACCGCGAGTCGCTGCGGAGGGAGCGCAGGCACGCGGAGATCGACGAGGCGACGCTGGCCGCGCCCGCGCCCGAGGAGCCCGGCCCCGCGCGCGAGTGCCTGGACAGGTGCCTCGCGGAGCTTCCCGACGAGAGCCGCGACCTGATCATCACCTACTTCTCGGAGGAGAAGCTCAGGAAGGTCGAGCTGCACCGGAGCATGGCCGAGAGACTCAACGTGACGCGCGAAGCCTTCCGCATGCGCATCTACCGTGTGAAGCACGAGCTGACGGCCTGCGTGCGCGAGTGCATGGGTTAGAGGGGGGACGGCCGCGCTCGGCCGTCGGGGATGACGATGGGCGAGTCATTCAAGAGTGCGGAGTCGGTTCGCGACTACCTTCTGGGTCGCGTCTCGGACGAGGCGACGCTCGAAGCCTTCGAGGAGCTTCTCTTCACCGACGAGGAGTTCTGCGCGCGCGTCGAGGTCGCCGAAGACGAGCTGATAAACGACTACGTGCTCGGCTACCTCGACGAGGCGGACGCGGCCCGCTTCAAGGCGTCGCTCGAAGGCAGCCCCGAGAGGGGCTTCAAAGTCCGGCTCGCGCAGACGCTCAGGGAGAAGGCGCTCGCCGAGCGCGCTTCAGGCGCGCGGCAGGCGCCGCTCGCACAGGGCGCGGAGGCGTCGGACGCCGGGCCGTCCTTTTTGACATCCCTCAAGGCGTTCTTCGGCAGGCCGCTCTACGCCGGCGCCTTCGCGGCCCTCCTGGTCGCCGCGCTGGCCGCCTCCGTCTATCTTTTCAGGGGCGGCCGCGCCGACGAGATGGCAGAGCTTCGAGCCGTCTACGGCCGCGAAAGGCCGAACGAGACGCGCGCCTCCGGGTTCGGCTACGCGCCGCTCGCGCAGACGCGCGGCGAGCCGGACGCGCGCGACGCGCCCCGCCTGCGCCGGTTCGAGAACGACCTCCTCGACGCCGCGGAGAGGACGCCGGACGCGCACACGCGCCACACGCTCGGCGTCTTCTACCTCATGCGGCGTAAGTACCCGGACGCCGTGCGCGAGCTTGAGGCCGCCGCGAAGCTCGACGAACGCGACGCGCGGATTCACAACGACCTCGGCTCCGCGTACTTCGAGACGGCGAAGGCTTCCCCGCGGGAGAAGCGGCTGGAGGCGCTCGGCCGCGCCCTCGAAGAGTTCACGCGCGCGTCGGAGTCGGACGCGGGCTTACTCGAAGCGCTCTTCAACAAGTCCCTGGCCCTTCAGGAACTCGGTCTGCGGCGTCAGGCGAAGGAGTCCTGGACGCTCTACCTGGAGAAAGACCCCTCCTCGCAGTGGGCCGACGAGGCGCGAAAGCATCTCGCACGGCTCGACGACGCGAGCCGGCGTCTCAAGACCGACGAGCGCGCGCTGAACGAAGAGGTTCTGCGCGACTTCCTCGACGCCTACCGCGCGCGGGACGAGGCGCGCGCGCGCCAGATACACGACGAGACGAAGGGGATGCTGCGGGGCGCGGCCGTCTTCCTCCAACTCTCCCGCCGCCACCTCGCGGCGAAGCTCGCGGGCGACATCGCCGCGGAGCAGGAGAGTCTCGCGGCGCTGGCCTTCGTCGGCGATTTCGAGCGCGCGCGCCACGACGACCTTTTTTTTTCTGAACTCGCCGACTTCCACGCGCGCGTAGGCGCGGGCGAGGCCGCACAACTCATGCACGCCAAAGACCTCTTCGACGCGGGACAGCGGCTTGTGCTCGGCAGGAGCGACTACCTGCGCGCCGTCGAGAGCTTCGAGGCCAGCCGCGACCTCTTCGAGAAGCTCGGCGACGCGCCGGAGGCGGGCGTGGCCGAGGTCTGGGCCGCGCAACTCCTGCCCGACGTGGGCCGGCCCGAGAAAGGAAGGCTACGGCTCGCCGCGCTCGTCTCGGACGCGGAGAGGCGCAGCTACAAGGTGCTGCTCCCGCCCGCCTACTACTGGCTCGGCATCAGCGCCTACGGCCGCAGCGCCCTCTCGCGGACGGGCAGCGAGTACAGGACGGCGCTCCGCCTCGCCGAAGCCGGCGAGAACGCCTTCGAGGTCGAGCACGCGCGCGAGGCGCTCGCCCTCTTCTACTCAGACCTCGGCGAGACCGTGCCCGCGCTCGCGTACGCGAGCGGGATGCTCCGCGGCGGCGGCGACGCCCCCTACTACCGGAACTCGCGGCAGGTCTGGCGCGACCTCGGGACGCTGGCCGTCATAACGCTCAGGCTGAACCTGCCCGCGGCCTCCCTCGCCTTCGCGTCCGAGCGGCTCGCGGTCGCGAAGGAGCTCTCGCCCGAAGGGGGCCTCGTCAACTGGAGCCTGCGCAGCGTCGTCAACGCCGCGGAGGCGAAGGGCGATTACGAGGCCGCGTCGAAGTACGCTAACGAGTCTTTGCGGCTGGCGCTCGCCAACGGCGACACGCCCGAGAACGCGCGCATGACCGCCGAACTCTACCTCTCGCTCGCCGACGTGAAGGCGCGCGCGGGCGACTGCGACGGCGCGCTCAACGACTACGGGCGGGCGCTCGAACTCTACGGCCGGCTGCCGGAGCTTTCCGTCAGCTCGTACCAGATTCGCAAGGGCCGGCTCCTCTGCTTCCGCCGGCTCGGGCGCCGCGAGGAGTTCGCCGCCGAGCTGCGCGACGTGCTGAAGCTCTCCGAGCGCTACCGCGCGACGATCCGCGAGGACAGCTCGCGGCAGGCGTTCTTCGCCAACGAGCAGGGCGTGTTCGACGCCGCGGCCGACGAAGCCCTCGAATCGAAAGACCCGCGCGCCGCGTTCGTCTTCGTCGAAGAGTCGAGGGCGCGCTCGCTCCTTGAGTTCGTCAAGTCGGGCAGGACCATCGCCGAAGTCGAATCGGACTTCGCCTCGGTCGCGCGCCCCCTGTCGCTCGCCGAGATTCAGGCGGGGCTGCCCGAGCAGGCGCAGCTCGTGCAGTACGCCGTCCTGCCGGACAGGCTCGCCGTCTGGGTCTTGACGAGGACGCGGTTCGACTACTTCGAGCGCGCGGTCTCGGCCGCGGAGCTTGAGCGGAAGGTCGAGGCTTACCGCGACTCGGTCATCTCGAAGGCGCCGGCCGACTCGGCCGCGCGGGCCGGGCACGAGCTGTACGACCTTCTGGTGCCGCCGGGGCTCGACGGCGGGAAGCAGCTCTGCGTCGTGGCGGACAAGAGCCTGCACCGGCTCCCGTTCGCGTCGCTCGTCTCGCCCTCGGGCAAGTACCTGCTCGAAGAGTTCGCGCTCTCCCACGCCCCGAGCGCGTCGGTCTTCGTGCTCGCGACCGCGAACGCGCGCGGGAAAGCGGGTGAGGCGGACGAGACGCTCCTCGCCGTCGGCGACCCCGACTTCGACCGCGAGGAGAACCCGAACCTTTCGCCCCTGCGGTCGGCGGCGGACGAGGCGAAGGGGGTCGCGGGCTTCTACACGAACTCGCTCCGGCTGCTCGGCGGCGGGGCGACGAAGGACGCGTTCCTGCGCGACTTCCGTCAGGCGGAGGTGATTCACTTCGCGGGCCACTTCGTGGCGAACCGGCAGTCGCCCGCCAACTCCAAACTGCTCTTCGCGGGCGGAGACCTCCGCTCGTACGAGCTGGGCGGGTACAGGCTGACGCGCGCGAAGGTGGTCGCGCTCTCCGCCTGCCAGACGGGGGTGGAGCGCTACGACCGCAGCGAGGGCGCCGTCGGCGTCGCGCGCACGTTCCTCGCGCTCGGCGCGCCCCTCGTCGTCGCGAGCGGCTGGGAGGTCGACTCCGAGCCGACGAAAGACCTGATGGTCGCGTTCCACCGCAACCGCAAAGAGCGCGGGCTCACGTCGGCCGAGAGCCTGCGGCGCGCGCAGCTCGAACTGTCGGTCACGGCCGGCAGGAGAGAGCCCTTCTACTGGGCCGCCTTCTCACTCTTCGGCGGCTACGCGGAGTACTGACATGTTGCTGCGAACCTGCCCCAGATGTGGCGACTTTTTTGCGGGCGACGCGCCCCCCTTCTGCCCCGCGGACGGGACGCCGCTCGCGGACGTTGACCCGCGCGGCGACGGCTGGGACGAGGGCACGCGCGTCGTCGAAGAGAAGCAGAGGCTCGTGCGCAGGCGCGTGCGCAGGCTTCAGGTGCGGCGCGTCTTCGCGGCCTTGATGACGATGGTGTTGACGACGATGATCATCCTCGTCGTCGTCGCCAACGCCGTCATCTACCTCAACCCTCAGCCCGAAGCGCCCGCCGTGGCGTCGGCCGCGGCGCCACAGGCGACGCCCGCGCGCGCCCGAGTCCTTTCTACGGAGCCCGCGCCGTCTGCCGACCCGACCCTGCTCCTTCCCTTACTGCCGGCCGACAGTCCGACCCCGAACCCCGACGGGCCGGCGGCCCCCGACACGTCCCACACTTCCACCCCGCCGCCGACGCCCACCGACACTTCGACCCCGGAGGAGAAGGAGACGGAGACTCCGACCCCGAGTCCGACGGTCGAGGCGACGCCGACCGTCAAGGAGACGGTGACCCCGACGCCGGTCATCGACAGGACGCCCCCGCCGCCCCCGCCGCCTCCGCCTCCTCCGCCGCCGCCCCCGGCCCCGACGTGCACCGGCGACGACAAGCGCGCGTTAAGAGCCGGAATCGTCGCGAGGGACTCCGCCGCGTGGGAGGACGCCATCCGAAGGGATGGGGAGCAGGTCGCCAGGGAGTACGAGCGGGAGAGGAGGGTGCGTGCCGGCGTCAGCCTGTTCGGGCCGATTGTCTACAACGTCAACTTCACGAAGGCGTGCGTGCCGGTCTCCGTCAACGCCGTCTACATCTGGCGCGTCAGGTGGGACGGGCAGCCGGCGGTGGACAGGGACGAGCGCGGGGAGCCGAGGGCGGCGACCCCCGGCGGCGACAGGAAGCGTTTAAGGACGATGACGTTCCCGTGCTGGGGCGAGGGAGACGGTTGGCGCTGCCGCTAAACATTCTTCCGCCGCGCGCCGTTACGTTTCGCGCCCGCCGCGCACTTAAGAACCGAGAGCTTTTTCGAACGTCAGACAGGAGAAAGACTATGCCCCTCAACGAAAGTTCCGCCACCGCGTTGGTCAGGCTCACCGGCCTCAGCATCCTCTGCTTCAACGGGGAGCAGCGCCGCGGCGAGGTCGCCATCATCCGCGACCAGAAGCACTCGCTGAGCGTCAAGCTTCAGCGCCCCGTCTTCCAGGGGGGCGGCCGCGACCTCGTCGTCTACCAGGACGTGGCGGCCTACCGCGACCTGCCGAAGGAGGGCGTGACCATAGAGATAGAGGCGGCGGGGGCGGGCGCCGCCGAGGGCTACGAGGTTTACAAGGGCGGCGGGGAGTTCGACCGGCTCGACTCGGCCGACCCGCAGGACTTCCGCTGGATCGTCCACATGGACTCGCTGCACGGCGGCGCGCCCCTGCGCCCCACGGGCCGGCGCCAACACCCTCTGACGAAGCTCTACGTCCGGGGCGGCCTCTTCTACACGCACAAGCTCGACACGGAACTCTTCTTCGAGAAGGTCGAGAAGGACCCTTCGGGGCGCGTCCTCGGCCGCGAGGTCTTCGGCAACGTCGGCGAGACGGTGGGCGTCCGCCTCGGCGGCGAGGAGGTCGTCTTCCGCATCAGCGTCGGCGGGCGCGAAGAGACTCACACGCTCCGGCGCGTCGAGGGCCTGCCGTTCCGCATCGAGCTGAAGAACATGGACTACAACCCGAACGCCGTCTACAGCGACATGGCCGACTACTACGGCTACCTCGCGAGCCCCGACGGCGGGCAGTTCGACCTCGCCCCCGTGAGCGAAGAGGACGGGCGGGAGACGGGCGGCGGCTCCGTCAACCAGAAGGAGTTCTGCCACCCCATCGCGACCGACCTCAAGTCGGTAGACGAGCTCTGAGCGCTTAAACCCGTGAGCATCCTGGCACTCGGAAGGCACATCCTCTACACGACCACGGACGGCCGCGGCGGGACGGCCGTCTACTACTACTACGACGAAGTGACCTGGGTCGTCCTGACGCTGGCCGTCGCGTGGGTCGTGTGGCTCCTCGCGCGCTCCTACCTGCGCGCGCGCCGCCTGAGGCGTCCGCCGCGCCCCAGGGACAGGGGCGCGCTCAAACGGGTCGTCAGGGCCAAACGCGAGCTGAGCCAGACCTACCTGCGGCCCGGCTTCTCCGACAACATACACGCCGTCGGCGTCGGCCTGCTCGGCGGCCGCCCGGGCGAATACTGCATACAGGTCTTCGTCGCCGACGCAGGGGCCGAGATGTGGGACGGCGCGGGCGCCGAGCCCCTGCCCGCCGTCCACCGCGGCGTCCCCGTCGAACTCTTCGAGATGCCCCAGACGGTCTTCCTGTCGGACGCGGGTTCGGTCGAGCCTTCCTCGTGGGGCAGATTCCCCGGCGGCATCCGCGAGCCGCAGGAGGTGCTCGTCGGCGGCGTGAGCGGCGCCAACACGAACCTGGCGGGCGAGAGCGGAACCATCGGCTACTTCTGCACGCGCCGGAGCCGCCTGCCGCGCCGCAAGGAGATATACCTCCTGAGCAACTGCCACGTCTTCGTAGACCTCCGCAAGTCGGCCGTGGACGAAGGCGACCTCATCATGCACCCGAGCCCCGGCGAGGCCGCGACGGGGCGCCCCGTCGGCGCGCTCGTCAACTTCTCCGCGCTCAAGTTCAACGGCAGCACGTACGAACCCAACCACGTCGATGCCGCGCTCGCGAAGCTCTGGGGGCCGCAGAAGCACGCCGCCCTGCTCCCGTTCGTCGGCGCGGTCGAGGGCCACGTCGCGAAGGACGAGGTCGAGCCCGGCGAGGCCGCGCGCAAGTTCGGGCGCACGACCGGCTACACCGAGGGGCACGTCCTCTCAATCCACCTGGACATCTGGATTCGCTACGACCGCACGGGGCAGTCGGCCTACTTCGAGGAGCAGATTCTCGTCGAGCCGTCGCCGCCGCACGCGAAGTTCGTCGCCCCCGGCGACAGCGGCTCGCTCGTGGTTGACGAAAACCGACACGCCCTCGGCCTCATCTTCGCGGGCACCTCCGAACAGCCGCCCCCGCGCGCGGGAACAGACCCCGCCGCCGCCGAAGGGCCGAGACGCGTCGAAGGCTGCGGCGTGGCGAACCCCATCGCCGAAGTCCTCGACCGGCTCAAAATCGAGTTGGTGGTCTGAAAAGTTCTCTACAGCGGCGTTCGTTCGGGTGCGACCGCTGAGCCGGGAGCGCGGGCATCCTGCCCGCCATGAGCGCGAAAGCGCGAAGGCCGTGAGACTCTACACCTCAACGTCGAGGGATAGCGCAGCACGGTGAAGCGTGCTGGCGCACGCTTTGGCGGGCAGGATGCCCGCGCTCCCGGCTGGCGGTCGCGTTCGTGTGAACGCCGCTGTAGCAGTTCTCGGTCGCGCATAGCCGAGAGGCGCTGAACACGGAGACACGGAGACACATGGTTCAAATTTCAAATTTCAAATTTGAAATTCTTAGCGTCTCCGTGTCGAAAGCCTACGCCATACTCACTCGAACGAAAACCGCTCTCAGGAAATCTCGCCCAGAAAACTCTCGCCGGCCTTCAGGGTCAGGCCGAAGTTGTCGGCGATGGTCTGGCCGATGTCGGCGAGCGAGGCGCGGTCACCCAGGTTCACGCCGGCGCGCGCAGAGGGGCCGTAGACGAGGAGCGGGGCGTACTCGCGCGTGTGGTCTGTGCCGCGGTAGGTGGGGTCGTTGCCGTGGTCGGCGGTGATGACGAGGAGGTCGCCCTCCCGCATCGCGCCCTCGATCTCGGGCAGGCGCGAGTCGAAGTGCTCCAGTGCGCGTGCGTAGCCCTCCACGTCGCGGCGGTGGCCGTAGAGCATGTCGAAGTCCACGAGGTTCGAGAAGATGAGGCCGCGCGCGCCGCTCTTTAAAGCCTCGACGGTCTGGTCAATCGACTGGTCGTTGTTCTTCCCCGGCAACTCCCGCGTGACGCCCGCCGCGTCGTAGATGGAGGAGATTTTGCCGACGGCGACCACGTCGAGCCCGGTGGCCGAGAGCGTCGGCAAAAGCATGTCTCGCGGCGGGGGCACGGCGTAGTCGTGACGGTTCTCCGTCCGCCTGAAGGCGCCGGGCTCCCCGACGAAGGGGCGCGCGATGACGCGGCCGACCTCGTGCTCGCCCCGCAGGATGTCGCGCGCCGCCTCGCAGATTTCGTAGAGGCGCCCGACGGGGATGACCTCCTCGTGCGCGGCGATCTGGAAGACGGAGTCGGCCGAGGTGTAGACGATGGGCTTGGCCGTGCGGACGTGCTCCTCGCCCAGGTCTTTAATGATCTCCGTCCCCGACGCGGGGTAGTTGCCGAGGACGCCCGGCACGCGCGCCTCCGCGACGAAGCGGTCGATGACCTCTTCGGGGAAGCCGCCGGGGTAGGTCGGGAAAGCCTTCTCAAGGATGATGCCCGCCATCTCCCAGTGGCCCGTCGTCGTGTCCTTCCCGTTCGAGCGCAGCGCGCAGCGGCCGTAGGAGCCGCGCGGATTCTCGACTGGCGCGACGCCGCTCAAAGGCCGCATGTTCCCCAGCCCCCACGCCCGCAGGTTCGGCAAGTTCACCTGCCGCGACTCGCAGATGTGCCCGAGCGTGTCCGCCCCGGCGTCGCCCCACTCGGCCGCGTCGGGCATCTCGCCCATGCCCAGACTGTCGAGCACGACGAGCGCGATGCGCTCAAATTTTTGGTTGCTCTGTTGCATGCTAGCGAAGGTCAAGCTTCGTGTTCAGTTTCAGAGAGCTTCGGCGATTCACGGTTCGACGGTTAGCTGCGGCACGTGCTCGTCCTCATATTTTTCGATCAACACGCCGAGCACCTCCATCAGGGAGGCCAGCGGGTGAGATTCGTCTTCGCCGACCTCGTCGATCAGACTGTCGAGCAACGACACGAGCCGGTCGTAGTCTTCCTCCGTGTGTGGGACGGACACGCTCCCGGCCAGCAACGACCAGGCCTTCACCGTCTGCTCAACATTCAACCCCTGCATCGTTTATTCCTTCCACTTACCCCTGTCATACTCGGCGTGCGAAAGCACCGCCCGTATGTAGACCTTCTTACGGTTGTAGTGAATCGCGGCAACCAATCTGACCTTGTTCCCGCTCACGTTGAACACCGTAAGTTTACCCACCTGGTCGGCCGAAGGAAAGATCGAACGCAACTCTACGAAGGAAGAGAGATCGGTCTTCTTTATAAGTTGATATCATGTGGCAAGCGCCGCTTTCGTCTCCGGGTGCTTTTCGGCAAATTCATTAAGCCGCTTGCGGGTGGTGACGTGCAGACCGTACGCCGCGCGCCCTTAAAGTTGTGAAGCCGGGTCTTTCAACCTCTAGCTCCGCGGGGCCTGGTAGCCCTCGCGGGCGCGCACCTGCGCGTCCTTGACGGTGCGCACCTGGACGTTGATCTTGCGGAACGAGCCGTCGCGGGCGGTGTTGGTCGAGTAGTAGCCGATGCTGTACTGCGTGCCGATGTCGTCGGCCACCTGGCGGAAGGCGCGGCGCGCGTCGCGCAGGTCGGCGGCGGGGAAGGTCTTGCCGCCGGTCTCGCGCGCGAGGCTCGACATCTCGGCGCGCGCCATCCGGTAGAGCGTGCGGCTGGCGTGCATGCGCTCGAACTGGCCCATGCGGCAGAAGTTCGAGAAGTCCTCGGCCGCCGCGCCCGGCGCGATGACGCGCTGGTAGCGCCGGAGCTGCGTGCTCGACAGGCGCAGCGCCCCGCCGTCCTCGCAGTCCTGCATCAGGCGGTCTTCGACGTAGTCCTCCGTGTTGACCATCACGAAGTAGGAGACGACGCCCGCGCGCTTGAGCTGCTCGCGCGCCTCCTCGAAGGAGGACTCGCTCGTCGAGTCCACGCCGTCGGTCAGCGCGACCAGCGCCCGGCGGCCGCGCGTCTGCTCGGTCGGCCGGTCGCGGAAAACGTCGCGCGCCACCTTCGAGAGGCTGTCGTAGAAGGGCGTGCCGTTCGACGCCCCGACCGACTCGACCGCGTCCTCCAGCAGCTCGCGGTCGTCGGTCAGCGGCGCCTTCAGCTCGACGGTGGCGAGCGAGTCGTTCCCCTCCTTCTTCGTGTTGAAGGCGAGGATGGCGACGCGGTCGCCGGGCCGGAGCGCCTCGATGAAGGCGCGGGCGGCGGCGCGGATGAGCCCCACGTCCTCGCGCGTCGAGCCCGACGTGTCGAGCATGAGCGCGACCTCGAAGGGCGCCTCGGTCGTCGAGAAGTTGGCGATCTTCTGCGGGCGCCCGTCCTCGAAGATTTGGAAGTCGGCGGCCTTGAGCCCCGTCAAAGGCCGGCCCGTGCGGTCGGTGACGACGGCCGGGACGGAGACGAGCTGCGTATCGATGCGGACGACGTCGTCCTCGTCCACCTCCTCGCCCGGGGCGCCCTTCTGCGGCGGGGCCTTCGGCGCGGGCGCGGCCTGCGGCGTCGGCGTGGGCGAGACGCGGCGCGGGCGCTGGTGCGCCTCCTCCTGTCCCTGCGCGCGGCCGGCGGGCGCGCACACGGAGATGAGCGCGAGCAGCGCCGCGGCCGCCGCGGGCGCGAACGTCTTTAAACTTGCAGGGGACTTCGGCACGGTCTTAAACTCTCGCGGGTAGAACTTCGCCGTAGAATATAGCCGCAAACGGCCGCGGACGGAAAGGACGCACGATGCCGGTCATCGGGAGACTCGACGGACAGGTTGAAGAAGTCATCATCTCGCCCATCTCGCGCCGCCCGCGCGACGAAGAAGGCCCGCGCCCGGTGCCTCAAAACGAAGAAACGCCCGAGCCTTCCGACGCCCCAGACCACGCCCCGTCTCAAACGCCGCACGCCGATGAGAGTTCCGCGAACGCCGGCGAGTTGCCCGTCTGGCTCTTGTAGGGCAGGAGACAGTAGTCAGTAGAAAAGCTCGGCGGGCGTTGCGGGTCAAATACCCGACGCCCGCCGTAATGGTCTTCCCTACTCACTACTGTCTCCTGTCTACTTCTTTCGGCGCTTGACAGACGGGCGCTCTTCTCTTAAATTTAACCCCGGTTAAGGCGGTTCTTTTCAGGCACGTATGTCAACGGTAGACGGCCACCCTTACAAGGTGGAGGTTGGGGGTTCGAATCCCTCCGTGCCTACCACATGCGCGCCGACCTTGAAAATTTAAGGTTCTCGCGGAGTCGTAGTTCAGTTGGTTAGAACGCCGGCCTGTCACGTCGGAGGTCGCGGGTTCGAGTCCCGTCGGCTCCGCCATTAACCACCACCGGCCCACCGGTCACGAAAAAGGCTGCTCACACGAGCAGCCTTTCGTGTTTTCAGGCTTCGCACTACACTACTCCCCCTTATGGACACATCCAGGCTTGCTCCCGAAGAGGCGGTGCGAAGAATCTGGCGGGAGAGGTATGAGGGGGCGCGGGTCGTCTTCCTCGGCGGGTCGGTGATGCGTGGGGAGGCGACGCCGGCTTCAGACCTCGACCTCGTGGTGGTCTACGAGCGTCTGCCGAACGCGTACCGGGAGGCTTTCGTGTACGGGGGTTGGCCGGTGGAGACGTTCGTGCACGACGCGGGGACGCTCGCGGAGTTCTTCGAGTTGGACAGGCTGCGCGGGGTGCCGTCGCTGATGAGCATGGTGTGGGAGGGCGCGGAGGTGCCGGAGGCGAGCGAGTTCTCGGCGGGATGGAAGCGCCGCGCGCGCGAGTTGTTGGAGGCCGGGCCGCCGCCGTGGGACGAGGAGGAGTTGACGCTGCGGCGCTACCGCCTGACCGACTGGGTGGACGACATGAGGTTCCCGCGGTCGGGCGAAGAGCTGGTCGCGACGGGCGCGTGGCTCTACCAGGACGCGGCCGAGTTCTACTTCCGCACGCGCGGGCAATGGTCTGCGCACAGCAAGACGATCCCGCGCCGGCTGCGCCAGGCGGACGCCGACTTCGCCGAGAGGTTCCTGCGCGCCTTCGACATGCTCTTCGCCGAGAAGCGCCCCGGCGCGGCCGTCGCCCTCGTCGAAGAGCTGCTCGAACCCTTCGGCGGCCTCCTCTTCGAAGGCTTTAGAAAAGAAGCGAAGAAGGTGTTGGGTGATGGGTGATGGGTGTCGGGTGAAGAACAGAGCCCCCTCGTCCTTGCCCAACACCCGACACCTGACACCCAACACCTCTGACTTATGATTCCTGTCACCGAAGCCGTCAGAATCGTCGTCGGGGAGACGCGGCCGTTGGCGGCGGAGCGCGTGGCTTTGGGCGAGGCGCTGGGGCGCGTGCTGGCGGAGGACGTCTTCGCGGACACGGACTTGCCGCCGTTCGACCGCGCGCAGATGGACGGCTACGCGGTGCGCTCCGCGGACTTGCGCGCGGCGCCCGCGCGTCTGCGCGTGGCGGGCGAGGCGGCGGCGGGGAGCGGCTGGCGCGGGACGCTCCAACCGGGCGAGGCCGTGCGCATCATGACGGGCGCCCCTCTGCCCGCGGGCGCGGACTCTGTGCAGCAGGTCGAGGTGACGCGCGAGGAGGAGGGCGGCGACATCGTCTTGATCGAGCGCGCGACCGAGCCGGGGCAGTTCTACGTCCCGCGCGGGAGCGAGGTGCGCGCGGGCGAGCGCGTGCTCGAAGCGGGCGAGGAGATTAACGCGGCGCGCATGGCCGTGCTGGCGTCCTTCGGTTACGCGGAGGTTCCGGTGCGTAAGAGCCCGCGCGTGGCGGTGCTGGCGACGGGGACGGAGTTGGTTCAAGTAGGAGAGAGGCCGGGCGAGGATCAGATACGCGACTCGAACAGCTACTCGCTCGCGGCCTACTCGCGTCTGGCCGGGGCGGAGGTCGAGCGTCTGCCGTTCGCGGGAGACGACCCGGGGCTGTTGCGCGTGGAGATCGAGAGGGCGGCGGCGCGCTCTGACCTGCTGGTGCTCTCGGGCGGCGTGTCGATGGGGCGTTACGACTTCACGAAGGCCGCGCTCCACGCGCTCGGGGCCGAACTCTTCTTCGAGCGCGTCGCGCTGAGGCCCGGCAAGCCGACCGTGTTCGCGCGGCTGCCGGGCGGGGCGCTCGTCTTCGGGCTGCCGGGCAACCCCGTCTCCGTCAGCGTCACCTTCAACCTCTTCGCGCGGACGGCGCTGCGCGTGATGCAGGGCGCGCGCGACGCAGAGCCTTTCGAAGAGACGGCCGTCCTGTCTCGCCCCGCGAAGGGCGCGGCCGAGCGCGCGAGCTACCTGCCGGCCGCGCTCTCGACCGACCCGGGGGGGCGTCTGCTCGCGGAGCCTCTGAGGTGGGGCGGCTCCTCCGACTTCGTCGCCTTCGCGCGCGCGACCGCACTCGCCATCGTGCCGGCGGGCGTTAAGATTGTAGAGGCGGGCGGCATCGTTAAGGTCGTCCGCCTGCCCGGCTGAAGAAATTAAGAGCAGTAGGCAGTTGATCGAGAGTCGTGCGTTAATCAGCCGCGGGGCGGCGTTTGAGTTTAGGCCGGCCTTTCAGGGCCGGGTTCAGGTGCAAACAAACATGGCCGCGTCGCGTCAGCGACGCCTGAACGTGTGCGTCGGCTTGGGCGTCGCTGACGCGACGCGGCGTCTTGTTAACTGTCGCCGTCCCCGGCCTTGAAAGGCCGGGCTAAACTCAACTCGCCGCTGACGCGGCGACCGCATGCTGCCATCTGCCTGCTGCCTACTGATAAGGGTTGAAGATGAAAAGTCTACGTCTCTCGTTCGCGGGCCTTCTGTTGCTCGCGGCCTGCGCGCTGCCGTGCGCGGCGCAAGCGCCGGGGTTCACGCTCGAACAGGTTCTGAGTTCGCCCTTCCCCGCCGACCTCGTCGCCGCGCGGCGCGGGCAGCGCGTCGCGTGGGCGTTCGACGCCGAGGGCCGGCGCAACGTCTGGGTCGCGGAGGGGCCGCAGTTCCACGCGCGACCGCTCACGCGCTACGACAAGGACGACGGCCAGAATGTGGGCGAGTTGGCCTTCAGCGCCGACGGCAACTGGGTCGTCTTCGTGCGCGGCATAGGGCCTAACCGCGCGGGCGAGCTGGCGAACCCGACGAGCGACCCCGAGGGCGGGAAGGAGCAGGTGCTGGCCGCCAACTGGACGACGGGTCAGGTGCGCGTGCTCGGCGAGGGCGAGGCGCCCGTGCCTTCCCCCGCGGGGCAGCAAGTCGTCTTCGAGAACGCGGGGCAGCTCTGGGTGAACACGCTCGGCCCGGCGACCGGCGAGGCGCGCAGGCTCTTTCGGGCGCGCGGCTCGAACGGCTCGCCGCAGTGGTCGCCGGACGGGCGGCTCGTCGCCTTCGTGAGCGCGCGCGGCGACCACAGCTTCGTCGGCGTCTACAACCCATCTAATAAGACGATCAACTTCGTCTCGCCTTCAGTTGACCGCGACTCGCACCCGCGCTGGTCGCCGGACGGGCGCCGGCTCGCCTTCGTGCGCCGGCCGACGAACGGCAGTCAGCCTTCGATCTTCCTCGGCGACGACCCCGACCCCTGGGCCGTCATGGTCGCCGATTATCCGAACGGCGAAGCGCGCGAGGTCTGGCGGAGCGGGCGCGGCGCGAACGACTCGATGCCCCCGGCGGGCGACGAGCTTCTTCAGTGGGGCGCGGACGGCCGGCTCGTCTTCGTCTCGGAGCAGGACGGCTGGCGCCACCTCTACGCCGTCCCTTCGGCCGGCGGCCCCGCGGAGCTGCTCACGCCCGGCGCGTGCGAGGTCGAGCACGTCACGTACACGAACGACCGGCGCACGGTCGTCTTCTCCTCCAACTGCGGCGACATAGACCGGCGCCACCTCTGGTACGTCAGCACCGCGGGGGGCAGCCCGCGCGCTCTCACCACCGGCGAGAAGATCGAGTGGAGCCCCGTCGTGACGGCCGACAGCAGCACTCTCGTCTACCTCGGCTCGGACGCGCGCAGCCCCGCGATGCCTTACGCGATGCCGCTCGCGGGCGGCCCCGGGCGCATGCTCGCGGCGTCGGCGCTGCCGCGCGACTTCCCTTCTGCAAAACTCGTCGAGCCTCAGCAGGTCGTCTTCAAGGCGGAGGACGGGCTTGAGGTTCACGGCCAGCTCTTCCTCCCGCAGGGCGCGCGCGCGGGCGGAAAACTCCCCGCCGTCATCTTCATGC
Source organism: Pyrinomonadaceae bacterium (assembly GCA_036389235.1). Taxonomy (GTDB): domain Bacteria; phylum Acidobacteriota; class Blastocatellia; order Pyrinomonadales; family Pyrinomonadaceae; genus QHXN01. The sequence continues at coordinate 18,065 of DASVQJ010000106.1, forward strand.
ACGGCGGCCCGAGCCGGCAGATGCTCCCGGGCTGGCACTACATGTACTACTACCACAACGCGTACGGCTTCAATCAGTACCTCGCCTCGCTCGGCTACGCGGTGCTGTCCGTGAACTTCCGCAGCGGCGTCGGCTACGGCCGCGCGTTCCGCATGGCGCCGAAGCGCGGGTCGCGCGGCGCCTCCGAGTATCAGGACGTACTCGCCGCCGCGCGCTACCTGCGCGGGCGCGACGACATCGACGACAAGCGCGTCGGCCTCTGGGGCGGCTCCTACGGCGGATACCTGACGGCGCTCGGGCTCGCGCGCGACTCAGACCTCTTCGCCGCGGGCGTCGACATACACGGCGTGCACGACTGGTCGCAGCGCATCTCGGGCGCCTCGTGGCTCGACTACAACAGCCGCGACGCGCAGAAGGTCGCGCTCGAAGCGTCGCCCCTCGGCTCCGTGCAGAAGTGGCGCTCGCCCGTGCTCCTCATCCACGGCGACGACGACCGCAACGTCGCCTTCTCCCAGACGGTAGACCTCGCGCGCCGCCTCCGCGAGCAGCACGTCGAGTTCGAGCAGATAGTCTTCCCCGACGACGTACACGACTTCCTCCTCCACCGCCGCTGGCTCCGCGCCTACGCGGCGGCGGCCGACTTCTTCGACCGGCACCTCAAGGGGCGGAAGCGATGAGCGACCTCACGCACCTGGACGCCGAGGGGCGCGTCGCGATGGTGGACACGACGGGCAAGTCTCAGACGGCGCGGCGGGCGGTCGCGTCGGCGCGCGTGCTGATGTCGGCCGGGACGGTCGCGGCGCTGCGCGCGGGGCGGACGCCGAAGGGCGACCCGCTGGAGGCGGCGCGCATCGCGGGCATCATGGCCGCGAAGCGCACGGCCGAACTCATCCCCCTGTGCCACCCGCTCCCGCTGACGCACGCCGACGTGAGGGCGGAGCTGCGCGACGACGGCGTGTACCTTGAGGCGGAGGCCGCCACGACCGCGCAGACCGGCGTCGAGATGGAGGCGCTCACGGCCGCCGCGGTCGCCGCCCTCACCGTCTACGACATGTGCAAGGCCGTCGAGAAGGGCATGACCATTACCGACGTGCGCCTCGAAGAGAAGACCGGCGGCAAGTCGGGGGCGTGGCGTCGAGAAGGGCAAGAGCCGCGGAGCGGCGACGGAGATTAGCCGGGGGTGAGTCAGAGGCGCGAGCCGTCAGGCGGGCGCCGAAACGAGCCCCCGGGACAGGCAGGATAAGAACAGCGGAGCCCCGGCGGGGCGAAGAACGTGCGACGCGTCCTTCGCCCCTCCGGGGCTCTGGGATTTTATTGTTGCTTATTCCGGGGGCTCGCGTCGGCGCTTCGCGCCTTCGGCTCACCCCCGGCTGATCTCCTGAGCCCCTGCCGGGGCTCACAACAACTCCGGCTCTCCCTTTTATAGCGACGTGCGTTCGAGTGCGAGCGTGACAGACGGGTCAGAACCGCCTGCGGTAGCGGGTGGGCCGGTGCCATCGGCGGCGCCGTTCGGCAAAGGCCCACCCGCTACCGCGGGCGGTTCTGACCTGCTGCGCCGTGCGCCGGTCGCATCCGAACGCACGCCGCTGTAAATGTTCAGATGCTCAGGCCCGCGGGCTCGACGTAGGCGTGGCGGCAGTCGCGCGCGCGGCGGCGGCGTTTGTGTTGGCGGTGCCTGCGGCGCGCGACGACGGCGCAGCCGGCGAGCCCCGTCCCCATCAGGGCGAGCGCGTCCGTCGGTCGGGGTTCCAGTCGCGCCCGCCAGTCCCCTTCACAGTCCGAGCCGCGCGCGGTATTCGGTCGAGACGAGGAAGGCCCGGATCATCTCGTTGTAGTCGGCGTCCGTGCTCGGCAGGCGCGCGTTGAGTTTCGAGACCCAGAAGTTGAAGCCCTCCGCGTCGCAGACCTCCGGGTCGCACGTGCGGCGCAGGTACGCGTAGTAGCCCTGCCGCACGAACTCGCGGTTGTACTCGGCCGTGCCGCGCAACTGCCCGGCCAGCCCGGGGTGGAGGCCGATGAACTCGGACGAGTAGAAGAAGGCGCGCGACACGTCCACGCTCTTGCGGTCGACGCACGCCGCGTCCGTGTTGCACCTCTCTATGTCGCCCGCCCAGAAGTCCCAGCCGGGCTGGTCGGGCTCGCGCCCCAGGAAGTCCTTGTAGTGCATCCGCACCAGCTCGCGCGCGACGCTGACGCGGTAGACGAGTCCGGTGAAGATGCTCGTGATGAAGAGGTCGCCGCCCTGCGGGTCGCGCGCGACGCAGGTCGGGCCGACGAGCGGCGCGGCCAAAGTCACGGGCGCGGCGGTCGCCGAATCGTACATGAGCAGCCGCCCGGGCGCGCCCTGCGACAGGTTGTCGCTGACGCTGAGGACGAAGAAGTGCGCCTGCTCGACGCTCGGGGCGGACTGCCCGTCGCCCTTCGCGGCGAGCGGAGGCACCTGGTCGGCGGGCGTCGGGACGCGGACGGGCAGCACGTCTATCGCCGCCGTCAGGCCGTTGATGAGCGGCGAATACTCTTCGCCGACCGCGTCAACCTGTAGCACCTGCGCGACGCCGGCCGGGAACGGGAAGCCCGTCAGCGTCGTGACCAGCAGTCGGTCGCCGAAGAGGCGCACGGAGTTGGGCACGGCGTCGATGACCGGCGGGCCGAAGGGCGCGGGGTTGTCGTACGGCTTGAACTGCGTGAGCGTGCGGTAATTGCCGGACTCGGCGCCGACGACGCGGACGAGGTTCTGGCTCGCGTCCACGACGTAGATTAAGTTCCCGTTGACCGCGACGCCGAACGGGTTCGACGCGCGCACGTTGTCGGCGAAGTCCGGGCGCGGCGCGGCCGTGTAGTCGGGGAAGTCCGCGACCAGCTCGACCGTAAGCTTATCTCCCGCGCCGTTCGAGAGCGTCAGGCGCGCGCCGCCCTTGAGCGCCGCGTGGTCGGCCGGCGTGAGCGTGAAGCCCGCGGCCGCCTCCTCGATGTTCGCCGGCACGCGCACGGCGAGCAGAGAGCTTAAGAGCGGCGAAGAGGGGTTCGGGTTGGCCTTCTCGCTGCCGGGCGCGGGGCCGGCCAGCACGCCGTCGCCCGCGCCGATGGCGACGTAGACGGTGCGCCCCTGCGCGGCCAGCCCCGAAGGGCCGGAGACGCCGCCCTCGACGCTCGGCCCGGCGGGCAGGCCGTCGAGGACGGTGCGCCGGGCGCGGGTCTGGCGGTCGATGACGGAGAGGCGGCCCTTGTTCGGCCCGTCGCCCGACTCCGTGACGAGCAGGTTGCCCTTGTTGGTGATGACGACCTTCGTCGGGCCTTTCAAGCCCCCCGTGAAGACCAAGACGGACTGCGCCCGCGCGCCCGCGGCGGCGAAGGCGCACGCGACGGCGGCGGCGAGGTAGAGAGAGATTTTGTTGACCTTCATGACAGTCCTCCTGTGACGGGCTGACAACAGTTTCGAGCCTGGGGCGATGGCGGTCAGTACCACCCGCGGTAGCGTGTGGGTCGTTGTCACTCGGCGGCGCCGTATTGCAAAGGCCCACCCGCTACCGCGGGCGGTTCCGACCCGGCTTTCCGCGTCCGAACATTTACGCGGGGGCGCGGGGCGAAATCCGGCAGGCGGGCCGTAAAAAATTTTCGGCGCCCAAACGCAGGTGTTACAATCCGCCCGGTTTTTTTTGACTGCCATGACTTCCTCGACGCCTTCTCCGCAGGAGATGACCGAGCTGCTCGCCGCCTGGAGCGACGGCGACCGCGAGGCGCTCGACCGCCTGCTCCCGCTCGTCGAGCGCGAGCTGCACAGGCTCGCGCACCACTACATGAGCCGCGAGCGCGAGGGGCACACGCTCCAGACCTCCGCGCTCGTCAACGAGGCGTACCTCAAGCTCTGCGACCAGACGCGCGTGCGCTGGCAGAACCGCGCGCACTTCTTCGCCATCGCCGCGCAGACGATGCGCCGCATCCTCATCGACCACGCGCGCTCGCGCCGCTACGAGAAGCGCGGCGGCGGCGCCCGCGCGCTCCCCTTAGACGAGGCCGCGCTGCTCTCGGACGAGAGGGCGGACGAGCTGGTCGCGCTCGACGACGCGCTCGCCGCCCTGGAGAAGGTAGACCCGCGCAAGGCGCGCGTCGTCGAGCTGCGCTACTTCGGCGGACTCTCCGTCGAGGAGTCGGCCGAAGTGCTCAAGGTCTCCCCCGACACCGTCGGCCGCGAGTGGCGCCGCGCGCGCGCCTTCCTGCTGCGCGAGATGGAGAGAAAGTGAAAGGGTGATGGGTGACGGGTGACGGGTGATAAGAGGAAGATAAGGCCCGCCCCGCCTCTTCTTATCACTCATCACCCGTCACCCATCACCTCTCTCTTATGAACCCCGAACGCTGGCGGCAGATAGACACGATCTTCAAGTCCGCGCTCGAAGTGCCGACGGCGGAGCGCGCGGCCTTCGTCGAGCGCGCGTGCGCAGGGGACGAGGCGCTGCGGGCGGAGGTGCTCTCCCTGGTCGCGCACGACCGCACGGGCTTCCTCGACGAGCCCGTCCCGGAGGAGGCGGCGCGTCTGCTGGCGGCCGAGGGCGAGCGCGCGCTGTCGCTCGCGGGCCACACGGTCGGGCCTTACCGCGTCGTCTCGCGCGTCGGCGCGGGCGGGATGGGCGAAATCTACCTCGCCGTCCACGAGCGCACCGGCCGGAAGGTGGCGCTGAAGCTCCTGCCCCCGCACCACGCGCTCGACGAGCAGCGCGTCCGGCGCTTCCGGCAGGAGGCGCACGCCGTCCTCCGCCTCAACCACCCGAACATCGTCACCGTCTACGACATCGAACAGACGGGCGCGGCCGGCATCATCGCCTCCGAGTACATCGAGGGCGAGACGCTGCGCGAGCGCCTGTCGCGCGGGGCGCTCGCGCCGGCCGAGGCGCTCGACGTGGCGGCGCAGATCGCGGCCGCGCTCGCGGCCGCGCACGCCGAGGGCGTCGTCCACCGCGACGTGAAGCCCGAGAACGTCATGCTCCGCCCCGACGGCTTCGTCAAAGTCCTGGACTTCGGGCTCGCCAAGCTCAACGAGGAGGCGGGCGCGCGCCCCCCGCAGGCGCCGGCGCTCTCCGAGTTACGAACCGACCCCGGCGTCGTCATGGGCACCGTCAGCTACATGTCGCCCGAGCAGGCCCGCGCGCGCGAGGTGGACGGGCGCACGGACATCTGGTCGCTCGGCGTCGTGCTCTACGAGATGCTCACGGGGCGCGCGCCCTTCCGCGGCGAGTCGCAGGCCGACGTGCTGGCCGCCGTCGTGGGCAGGGAGCCCGCGCCGCTCGCGCGCTACCTCCCGGCCGCGCCCGACGCGCTCGAATGGGTCGTGACGAAGGCGCTCACGAAGGACAGGGAGGGCCGCTACCAGACGGCGAAGGAGCTGCTCACAGACCTCAGGCGCCTGAAGCAGCAGTTGGAGTTCGAGGCCGCGGCCTCGCGCTCGGGCGGGGCTCTGACGGCGGAGGCGAGCCCGGCCGCCGGCCCGGGCGACGCCGCGCCCCGCGCGCGCACGACCGGCGCCGACGCCGCGCAGTCGCAGACCGGCCCGCCCGCCGCGCGCCAGACTTCGAGCGCCGAAGTCATCCTCGGCGAACTCAAGCGGCACAAGCGCGGCGCGCTCGTCGCCGCGGCCTTGATAGCGTGCGCGCTCGCCGCCGCGGGCTTCGGCCTCTACAGACTGATGCGCGGCACGACCGCGCCGCGGGCGCCGTTCCAGAAGTTCAGCGTGAGGAGGCTGGGCGACACTGGGCAGGCCGTGGACGCGGCGCTCTCGCCCGACGGCGAGTTCGTCGCCTACGTCAAGGACGAGGCGGGGAGGCAGAGCCTCTGGCTGCGCGAGACCTCCGCGGTCAGCAGCGTGCAGATCGTCCCCGCCGCGGAGGGTCAACGCATCCGCGCGCCGCTCTTCTCGCGCGACGGCGCGTTCGTCTACTACCTCAAGGCGCCGCCGCGCGGTCACCTCGCCGCGCTCTACCGCATCCCGAAGCTCGGCGGCGGCGAGACGAAGCTCGTCGAGGGCGTCAGCCTCCAGGACACGCGCAGCAACTTCGCGCTCTCGCCCGACGGGCGCCAGCTCGCCTTCATCCGCCTCGACGAGCAGGTCAACCGCTCGCTCGTCGTCGCCAACCACGACGGCACGGGCGAGCGCGTCCTCTACCGCCGCGACCTGCCCGAGTTCATCTCCGGCGCGGCGTGGTCGCCCGACGGCCGGACGGTCGCCTTCGTCCGGGGCCTCTTCGTCGGGCCGAAGGCGTTCATGGCGGTGAACGTCGCCGACGGCTCGGCCAGGCAGATCACGAATCAGACCTGGCAGTCGGTCGGGGGCTTCGCGTGGGCGGGCGACTCGGGCGCGCTCGTCGTCGCGGCCGCGCAGAGCGGCGAGGTCTACCAGCTCTGGCGGCTGCCCTTCCCCGAGGGCGAGCCGTTGCGCATCACGAACGACGTGAGCACCTACACGAGCGTCAGCCTCTCTTCGGACTCGACGGTCCTCGCCGCCGTCCAGACCAACGTCGTGCAGAACATCTGGACGGCCCCGGCGGCGACGGCGCGCGGCGGCGCGGCGGCCCCGCCCGCGCAGCTCACCTTCGGCGCGGGGCGCTACGACGGGCAGAAGGGCCTCGCGTGGGCGCCCGACGGCCGCCTCGTCTACCACTCGCTCGCGGGCGGCGGCGACGACATCTGGGTCATGAACGCCGACGGCACGGGGCAGCGCCAGCTCACCGACGGGGCGGGCACGTACATCTACCCCGGCGTCTCGCGGGACGGCCGCTACGTCGTCTACTCCGCCTCCGAGCGTCAGAGCGACCCGGGGGTCTGGCGCACGAACCTCGACGGCTCGAACGCGAAGCTGCTGATGCCCCGCGGCGCCCTCTTCTCCGTCTCGCCCGACTCGCGCTGGGTGCTCTGCTACAGGCACGGCCCGCCCGTCACCGTCTGGCGCGTGCCGCTCGAAGGCGGCGAGCCCGAGCGCGTGCGCCTGCCCGAGGGCGCGCAGGCGACCGCCCCCTTCGTCTCGCCCGACGGCCGCCTCGTCGCCTACAACTACCGCACGGCCGAGCCGGGCTCGCAGTGGCACATCGCCGTCTTCCCCTTCGAGGGCGGCGACCGGCCCTTGAAGGTCTTCGAGGTGGTCGGCTGGCCCGTCCGTCAACTGCGCTGGACGCCGGACGGCCGCGCCGTCTGCCACATCGACACGCGCCAGAACGTCTCGAACATCGTCTGCCTGCCGCTCGACGGCGGCCCGGCCTTCCCCGTCACGGACTTCAAGTCGGACTTCATCGACTCCTTCGACTTCTCGCCGGACGGCCGCCGGCTGGCGCTCTCCCGCGGCAGCGGTTCGAGCGGCGTCGTCCTCATCTCGGACTCGAAGTGAGGCGCGGGCCGGCGGGCTTTCTTTCCGCGAACGCTTCCGGTTAGAATGGCGTATCAGTTGGGGTGAAGTTGAGAGACGCCCGCACCGGAGACTTACAGATGAAATTTCAAATCGCACGCGACGCGCGACCGCAGGTCACGACGCTCCTGTTCGCGACGGCCCTGAGCCTCTGCCTCTGGTTCCTCCCGTACGCGGAGTTCCTGGCCTACCCGTTCCGCATCTTCGTCACCTTCATCCACGAGGGCGGGCACGCCCTGGCCGCCTTCGTCACGGGCAACTCGGTGCGCAGCCTGACGGTCTCGCCCGACGGCAGCGGCCTGGTCTACTCGACCGACGGCGGGCTGCTCTCCAGCATGTTCGTCTCCAGCGCCGGCTACCTGGGCGCGATGGCGTTCGGCGCGCTGCTGCTCTGGCTGGTGCGCCACCGCGTCAAGGCGAAGGTGGTGCTCGCCGCCTCGGGCGTGCTCGTCCTGCTGCTGGCGACCCTCTTCGGGTTCCTCGCGCCGCTGTGGAACTGGAGCCTGCCCGGCCTCTTCACGCTGGCCGCGGGCGTGGCGCTGCCCCTGGGGCTCTTCGCCGCGGCCAGGTATCTGAAGCCGCGCGCGGCCGCCTTCCTCGTCTCGTTCCTCGCCGTGCAGTGCGTCCTCAACGCCGTGTTCGACTTGAGGAACGTGCTCTTCGCCTCGGCCTTCACGGACGCGCACACGGACGCGGCGAACATGGCGGCGGCGACGGGCGTCCCCTCGCTCTTCTGGGTGCTCTTCTGGATCGTCGTCGCGTTCGTCATCGTGACGCTCGCGCTGCGCGCCTACGTCGCCGGCAAGGAGGGACCGACGCAGCCCGACCTGCCGTTCGAGGACACGCCGTTCGAAGTCTGAGTCTGAGGGCCGAAGCGCTTTGGAGATAACGCAAGAGGGGCCGTCGGAAGCGTGCGCGGAAGCGCCGCCCGACGGCCTCTCTGTTTCTGAAGTTGAAGGCGCGGGGGCCGGGGCGGCGACGCTCGGCTCGCTCCCCGTGGGCGCGCGCCTCATCCTGCGCTGCCGCGCGGACTGGCGAGCCGCGACCGTCGCCTCCTTCGAGCCGGACGCGGCCCGCGTCGTCCTCAACGTCGCCTCGCCCACGGGCCACACCTACCGCGTCCGCCGCCCCGCCGACGCCGCGCTCGCACACGACGGAAACTTCCCCGTCCTCGGCGAAGGCCGGTGGCGCGCGGGACTGGCCCGCTACGACGTGCGGTGGTGAGTTTGAATTTTTAGATTTCGACGGCGGGCCTGAGTTCGACAGGCTTGAACTCTTCCACCTGAACCCCGCGCGGCGCGAGGCTCGCGGCCGAGAGCAGGACGAGCGCGAGCCAGAGCAGGTCTGCGAGCAGCAGGTGGACGATCTGCAACCAGACGGGCGCGAGCAGCGCCGCGTTGAGCAACCCCGCCGCGAACTGCGCCGCCACCAGCGCCGCGACCGAACGCGCCCAGCGCCGCACCCACGCGTCCCCGCCCGGCTTCAACGTCGAGAGCGCGAAGTAGACCAGATAACCGCCGACCAGCACGGCCAGCGCCGGGTGCAGCTTATAATTTCTCAGGCTGAAGAGGAGCCGCGCCGCCGCGCCCATCCCTTCCACATCGACGGACGACCCGCCCCCTTCCGAGAAGAGCGTCGCGCCCAGGGCCGCGACCGCGCCGCTCACGCCGAGCGCGAGCGAGCCTGACAACGCCAGGCCCACGCGACCCCGGAAGAACTCGAACAGCCTCGGCCTCTCCGCCACGCCCCTCGCCGCCCACCACGCCGTCAACGCCAGCGCCGCCGCGAGCAGGAACGTGTTGACGAGGTGCACCGAAAGGTAGACCGCGCGCGCGACCGAGGCGTTCCCCCCCACGAGCCTGAGCAGCACGAGCCCCGCCCCGATGAGCGACTCGGTCACGATGAAGAACGCCGAAGCGGCGGCCGCCGCGCGCACGGCGTGCCCCCTCCTAAAAGCCCGGAAGGCCCACACGCAGAGGCCGGCGACGAGCAGGAACGCTACGCCGCTCGTCGCGCGGTGCGCGAACTCGACCAGAGTCTTGGCCGACTGCGGGTCGGGCACGACCGACCCGTTGCACAGCGGCCAGTGCGCGCCGCACCCGTCGCCCGACTTCGACGCGCGCACGAACGCGCCCCACAGGATGACGGCCAGCGTCAGAGCCGTCACGAACCACGCGTACCTCGTAAATTGCTTGTTAACTTCCATGAGAGAGTGGAGAAATTATCGCGCCTCGCCGAGGCCAAATCAAATCGGGTCTTGTGTCTGGTGTTAGATTTGTTAACCACAGAGACACGGAGGCACGGCTCGAAGCTATATGACTTCAAAGCTGTGCCTCCGTGTCTCTGTGGTTAACTTATCTTCCGTTCACCGCAACGCGCGCCGCCACACGGCCGACTCGCCCTCGCGGCGGACGAGCGCGCTCACCTCCGCGTAAGCCGAGGCGTAGAGCGCACGCATCTCCTGCGCCGACGGTGACCCCGCGAGCCCGCGCTCGACCTCTTCAATCGAGAGCCTCTTCCGCGGCGGCGCCGAAGACAGAGACGCGCCCTCGCCCGCGAAGTGCGCCGCCAGCCCCTCGACCAGCCACAGCGGCGCCCGCCCCGCGCCCGCTGCTTCGAGCGCCGCGTGGACGAACTCGTGGCGCGGCGTCGTCGTCAGCACCCCGCGCCGCCGCAGGACGCCGAGCGGCTGGAAGCTGATGCGCCGACCCTCGGTCACCGCCGCGACCCACGCCGGCCGCCCCGTCGCGCCGACGAACTCGCCCGTCGTCTCGTAGACGACGACCTCCGTCAAAGGCAACCGCGCGCCCACGCCCGCGCGCTCCAAACGCCCCGACACGTCCGCGTAGGCCGCCTCCAGAGTCCGCAACAGCGCCTCGACCCCGCCCCTCGCCGCACGCGCCGGGTAACTAACACGAAAGTGCTCGCTCCTGAGATTGCGGCTTGCGGCTTGCGGCTCGCGGCTCGAAGGGTTTGAGACGTAGCTCGTCAGTTGAAAGGCGGCGGGACGAACGTCCGCCGGCCGGTAAGAAGTCCGTCGGACGTCGTCAGCCTCGGACGACAGCGAATCGTACGAGGGTCGATTACGGACGGCGGCACTCTCGTCAACCCGCGACCCGAAATCCCCGTCCCGCAATTCGCCGACGCCCGCGCCGGGGAAGTAGCGCGCGAGTATCTGTCTGTACGAGGCGCCGCGCGCGGCCGAGACGTGCGCGCCCGCCTGGCAGAGCCCGAGGCCGTGGCCGAAGCCCGTGCCGCGGAAGACGTATGCCGAGCCCGCGCGCGACACCTCGAAGCGCGAGCTTTTCAGCACGCTCCAGCCGAGCGTGCGCCCGACGATGATCTTGAAGTCCCAGCCGCGCAGGAGCCGCCTTCGCTGTCCGTTCAGTTCGACCAACTCCGCGCGCCCCGTCCGGTCGCGGCGCACGACGCGCACGCCTTCGAGCCGCGCCCCCACGTCGCTGCGCTCGTCCGCCTGCAAGGCTTTCAACAGACGCGCCGCGGGGATCACGTCCGTCCAGCCCTCCGTCGTCGCCGCGCAAGTCTCGTCGCTCACGCCGCGCAGGTGTGCCGGCGCGTTCGACGCGCCCCACAGCTTCGACGCGTCGGCCGTGCGCCCGCCGCACGCGGCGCTGAAGTAGCTCTCGGCGACGCGCCCCGAAGGGTCGCGCAGGACTTCGCCGGCCGTCTCGCGCACGGCGCGGCGCGCCAGCTCGTAGAAGTCCGGGCGCGCGCTCTCGTCGCGCACGGGCATGAAGCGCTGGCAGTGCGTCGTGTCGCAGAGGTCGAAGCGGTCGCGCGCGTGGCGCCGCAGGTTGTGCACGGCGTAGGTGCGCGCGGCGACGGCCAGGGCCTTGAGCGACTCTGCCTCGGTCTCGACGCTGCCCTCCGCGGCCAGCACGCCGAAGACGTAGTCTTCGAGCGGGAGCCGGAGCGTCGCGTCGCCGCGCGAGAGCCGCACGCGCACCGCGCGGCCTTCGCCTTCGTCGGCCGCGCCCCCTCCGCCGGGCGAGCTTGAAAGTCGCGTCCCTTGCGCGTCCTCTTCGGACTCTTCCCTCACCCCGAGCGTGCGGGCGTAAGCCTCGAAGACGGGGCGCGCGGCCTCGGCCGCCTCGGCGCCGCGCGAGCGCTTGAGGAGGACGAGCACGGCGAGTTTCACTTCATCCGCCGGCACGTCTTTAAAGCCGTCGGCTTCGCCTTTGCCCGGCGCGGCGAAGCCTGCGAACCACCCCTGGACGCGCCAGCCGCCCGGCGGCGTCGAGGTGCCCGTCTTGCCGAAGACGTAGACGGGCAGCGTCGCCAGCCCCGCGCGCGCGGCCGTCCCGTAGGCGACCGCGCCGCGCATCCCCGAGAGCAGGAGTGCGCGGTGCGCGGGCTCGACTTCGACGTGTGCGCGCAACGCGGGCTGGAAGCCCTCGGCGCGCGCGGCCCTCGGTTCGAGCAGCGCGCCGCCGTTAAAGAGCGCCGCGTACGCGGTGGCGAGCTGCGCGGGCGTCACGCGCAGTTGCTCGCTCTCGCCGAGCATCTCGGGCACGCGCGCCGCCTCGCGCGGCAGGAGCCCCGCGGACTCGCGCCCGTCCGCCGCGTCCGTGCGCACGCCGAAGCCGAACTCGCGCAGCGTGCGCGCGTAGGCGTCTGCGTCGAGCGACTCGGCGGCGCGGCCGAAGTAGTAGTTGCAGGAGTTGGCGAGCGCCTCCGCGGGGCCGAAGTCGGTCTGGTAGCGCGGGTGCGAGCAGTTGATCTTGAACTCTTCGTGCTCGAAGTGTCGGCGGCAGGTGCGCCGCGTCTCGGCAGTGAGCGCGCCCGCGCGCAGCGCCGCGAGCATCGTGAAGGGCTTGACGGCGGAGCCGGGCGGCGTCGCCTCCTCGAAGGCCGCGCGCCCGCCGGCCGAAGCGCGCACGCGCCCCGTCTGCGCGTCCAGCACGAGCACCACGCCGTCGCGCCCGCCGAGCGCCGACAGCGCCGAGCGCCGCAAGACCTCGTCCGCCTCCTCGACGCCCAAAGGCGCGGGCGCGGACTCAGGCGGCTCGCTCCGAACGAACAGCACGCCGGAGAGTAAGACGAAAGGCAAGAGGCAGAGGGCGAAGGGCAAAGGTGAAAGACGCGAACCGCGCTGCCCTCCGCCTTCCCCGCTCCCCTTCTCGTTCTGAGTTCTGCCGTCCATGTTTGCAAGTCGGGTCAGAACCACCCGCGGTGGCGGGTGGGCCTTTGCAATCGAACGCGACGTGTCGCAAAGGCCCGCCCGCCACCGCGGGTGGTTCTGACCTAGTTGTCCGGCTCTTCGATTATCTTCACGTCGGAGCGGAAGCGCTGGTAGTTGGAGAAGCGGAGCGTGGCGCGCGTGCGCGGCTTGCGCGCGCCCTCGATGACGTTCGTCCACTCGGCCGCGACGGGGACGAGCAGCGTCTGCTCCGGGTCTTTGAAGCGCTCGCGCCGGAAGTTGACGGCGTAGTCGCGCGCCGCGTATTTGAGCTTGCGCGAGGGGCCGAGGCGGAGGGGGCCGGCGCCGAAGGTGCGCGGGCTCTCGAACTCGAACTGCTCGGCGAGGTGCGACTCGTAGCGGAGCACGTCGTAGGTCTCCGCGTCCACCCAGAGGAAGTTGACGCTCGGCGCGAAGACGTAGAAGCTCACCCCGACGATGCCCTTCGTCCACTCGACGTGCGGCGGGCCTTCGCCCCGGCGCAGCATGCGTATGCGGTAGGCGGCGCGGCCCTCGAACTTCTCCTCGCCTTCGAGCGTGAACTGAAAGTCCTGGCGGTGCTTCGGCAGGAGGAAGACGAGCGAGGAGACGGCGGCGCCGGCCGCGGCGTCGCGCCCGTCGGCGCGCTTCGCGGGCCTGCCGTTAATCGTCCGCAGGCGGCGGACGGTCTTCGGGTAGTAGTCGTCCTCCTCGTCGGAGAGCGCCTCGCGCGAGACGATGGTGTCGAAGACGAACTCCTTCGACTTCTTCGGCGTCATGTCCTCGCGCAGCTCCTCCTGCCTGAGCGTCTCTGTGAAGGCGATGCGGAACAGCTCCGCCTCGTAGCGCGCCACGCCCTCGCCGACCCGCTCCAGTATGCGCTCCAGCCGCTCGTCCTTCGCCGGCTCCGCCTCCTGCCCTCGCGCGCCGGCGGGCGCGCACGCAGCGAGCGCGAGCGCGAGCGCGAGCAGCAGGAGACTCCGCGGGTACTTCATCACTTATCAGCCGACACTTCTCAGGCTTGCAACTGCGGCTCCGTGACGGGCTCGGGCGCGGGCCGCGCGGGGGTCGGTTCCGCGGCGGCTTCGGGCGTCCCCGTCCCGGGCGGGGTCACGCGCGCGAGCGCGCCGAGCGTGACGACCCAGCCGACGAGCGTCAGGACGAACGTGAGCGCGAGGCGCAGGCCGAAGAGCGTCAGCTCCGCCCAGCCGCCCGCGAAGGACGTGCGCGTGAAGAGGACGAAGTATGGCATCAGCCCGAAGAGGAAGAGCCCGACGGCGTAGACGAGCACCGAACGCGGCGCGAACGCGCGGCCCACGACGCGGTGAAGGCCCTTCAGCGTCGCCGCCAGCCCCGCGCGCGCCGCCGACAGCCACAGGTGCGCCGCCGCCAGCGGCAGCACGAACCCGAGCAGCACCAGCCACGACGACGACAGGAGCGCGTCCTGCCAGCGCAGCGGCACCGGCCTCTCGCCCGCGGCGCCCGACATCGCCCCGACGAGCGGCGACTCGTCCGCCTTCGGCAGCCACCCTTGCAGCTTGCCGAGCAGGTAGACGAAGAGCACGGCGAAGAGCGCGACGGGGACGGCCAGCAGCAGCACCTTCAAAAGGTCGCGCGGCGCGCGGCGCGCGACGCGGGCCGCCGTCGCCCCGGGCAGCGCGGCGTTGGCGGCCGCGGCCTGGAACAGGAAGAAGAGCAGCGGCGCGGCGGCGGCCGTCGCCGCCGTCACGACGAGCTGCCAGGCGTTCGCCACGCCCGTCGCGAAGAAGTAGTAGACGCTGCCGAGCAGCAGCCCGTACAGGGCGGCGATCAGCAGCAGCCCGCGCCAGTTGCGGAACAGGTCGCGTGTGGAAGCCCCGAGGGCGGCAAATGACTCTTTAATCATCGTCGTCTTTCCTTGTAAGCCTCGGCGCTCACTTGTCGAGGATGGTCAGGCCGGCGGTGGCCGAGTTGGCGCGCACGTCGGGCTCGTACATGCGCTCGACGCGCGCGGGCGCGGCGCGGAACCGGCCGGGCACCTGCACGCGCATCGCGTACTGGAACTGCGCCTTGCCGCCGAAGTGGTCGAGGAAGAGGACGGCGCGGTTGTCGCGGAACTCGCGCTGGCTGTACCAGTCGCTCCACCCCTTGTCCGAGGAGTTGAGGTCGATGCCGCTCACCTGCTCGACCTGCTCGCAGCCGGCCGGGATCGGGTCTTCGATCATCAGGTAGCGCGCCGACTCGCCCTCCAGGCTCAGGCGCGAGACGATGGTGTCGCCCGAGCGCACGTCGCCCGAGAGCGGCTCCACCTCCCAGCCCATCGTGCCGTCCGACTTCTCGACGACCTTCAGGCGCATGTACTCGCGGCGCAGTTTGAGCTGCGGCACGCCGGCCTCGGCCGTCTGCTCGTCGTTCGTGTAGTGCGTGACGTGCGTCGCGAGGTAGACGACGCCGCGCCCGCGCTTGACGACGCGCACCTCGCTCGCCTGCCCGACCTCGCCGCCGCGCCGCTGGAGCGTGAAGACCTGCATCGAGGCGGAGTCGGCCGCCGTCACCTGCCTCTGCGCGACCTGCTGCCCGTCCACGTAGACTTCGAGCGCGTAGTCGGGGTCGAGCTCCCTGCTCACCTTCACGTAGTCGAGCAGGCCGTAGACGGCGAAGGCCGTCTCGCGGGTCGAGAGCCAGTAGTGTCCGTGGCGGCGGTGGCCGACGAGCCAGCGCGCCGCGCGCGGCAGCACCTCGCTCGCGGGCAGGACGCGCGCCAGCGCCTTGACCGCGACCGCCGTCGCCTCCGCGTCGTTCCAGCCGTGCTCCGTCTGCCAGAAGGCTTCGGCGCCGCCGCCCTTCGCCGCCCGCTCCAGCTCGCCCGCGACCGCCTGCGCCCGGCCGTCGTTGCGCTCCTTCAGGCCGAGCGCGAGCAGTGCGCGCCCGTACGCGCCGAGCTTCGCGCGGTTGTTGAAGAGGTCGTTGAGGTGGCGCATCTCGGCGTCGCCGCTCTCGGCGAGCGCGTAGGCCATGTAGGCGCGCGCGTCGATGCCGGCCTCCTCCGCGTTCGCTTCGAGCATCTTCCGGAGCGCGCCGCGCGCGTTCTCAAGGCGGTTGGCGTCGACCTCGTAGCCCGCGCGCTCGGCCTGCACCAGACCGTCCACGACGTAGGCCGTCATCCACGGCGTCGTCTCGTCCTCCTTCCACCAGCCCCAGCCGCCGTCGGGGTGCTGGAAGCCGTAGAGGCGGCGCAGGCCCTTGCGCACCTTCTTGCCCACGTCGTTCGTGTCCCTGACGGTCGCCGTCTGCACGTTCTGCAAAGCCTGCGTGACGATGACGTTCGGGAGGAAGGAGGACATCGTCTGCTCGGTGCAGCCGTAGGGGTAGCTCGTCAGGTAGTCGAGCGCGCCGAAGAGCGCGCCGGCTATCGTGGGCGAGACCTCGACGCGCAGGATGCGCGCGTTCGGGTCGGCGTTCGCGGGCAGCTTGACGGTGACCGTCTTGTCGGCCTCGTCGTCCGCGATGGCGAACGAGTCGGCGCGCGTGTACTTCAGGCCGCGCGGGACGACGGGGATGCCGGTCTCGACGGCGTCGGACTCGGCGTCGGTCAGGGCCTTCGCCAGAATCTTCAGGTCGCCGGTGGCGGGCGCCTCGACGCGCCAGTTGACGCGGTGCTCGCCCTGGCTCGGGATGGTCACGGTCTGCTGCGCCGGGTCGAGCAGGCGCGCGCCGGCCACCTCGATGCTGATCTTCGTCACCTTCTCCGACTTCAGGTAGTTGTGAACTATCCCGGAGAGCGTGACGGTGTCGCCGGCCGTCAGGAAGCGCGGGAGCGCGACGCGGATGATGACGTCCTTGCGCTCGACCACCTTCGAGACGGCGACGCCGACCTTCGTGTCCGCGGTCACGGCGCGCGCGGTGGCGCGCCACGTCGTCAGGTTGTCGGGCAGGTCGAACTTGACGGTGGCCTTGCCGTCCGCGCCCGTGACGAGGTTGGGCTGCCAGAAGGCCGTGTCCTTGAAAATCTTCCTGACGAGCGGGTCGGCCGTCTCGTCCTTGATGTCGGCGAACTGATTCTTCGGCCGCTTCCTCTTCGCCAGCTCAATCTTCTTCGTGCCGGCGTAGCCGGAGAAGTAGTAGTTGACCGAGAAGGAGGTCGACACCGAGCTGTAGCGCGGGCCGTAGAACTCGCGGCGGATGTCCCCGGCCGAGTCGGGCGCGATGCTGTAGACGGCCTCGTCCACGACGCCCAGGCTAACCTCCGCGCCCGCGGCGGGCGAGCCGTCCGCGTTGCGCGCGAGCACGGTATAAGAGGCAGTCTCGCGCGGGCGGAACTCCTTCTTGTTCGGGATGATCTCAAGGTTGAGCATCTTGTCGCGCGCGGGCACCTTCAGGTCGAGCTGCTGCGTGAACATCTCGCTGCCGCGGACGTAGGTGACGCTGACCGTGACGTTCGGGGCGAAGCGCGCCTCGACGGGGATGTCGATGGTCGCCTGGCGGCCGGCGACGTGGAGCTGTCGCACGGAGAGGACGTTGTCCAGCTCGGTCGTGACGAGCAGGTGCGCGTCCTCCTTCGGCAGTTGCGCGAGGATGCGGGCCGTCTCGCCGGGCCTGTACGAGGGCTTGTCGGCGACGAGCTGTATCTCGTCCTCGCCCATGTAGGACACGTCCGTCCAGCGCCCCGTCGGGTCCGCGACCCAGAGGTAGCCGGCCTCCATGCGGACGGGCCTGCCCGCCTCCTCGACGGTCGTCTTGATGCGGACGCTGCCGGGCGCGGGCGCCGTGTAGTCGGTCGCGCCCTTCCCCTCGGCGTTCGTCTCCACGTCGACCGACGAAAGCTCCTTCTCTTCGACCTCGTAGTCGGGGTACTCGTAGCCGTCCTCCGTCTTCTTGACGACCTTCTTCCACCGGCGGTCGAAGAAGGTGACTTTGACGCGCGTCTGCACGGGGCGCCCCTCGCGGTCGCGCGCGGTGACGTTGACGCGGGCCGGCTCGCCCTGGTTATAGACGTAGCGGTCGGCGTAGGCGTAGGCGACGACGTTGCTGCGCACGCCGGTGAAGGAGGTCGAGCCGCTCATCGAGCGCCGGGCGGCGTCCGTCACCTCGGCTTCGAGGCGGTAGCCGTAGTCCCAGTAGTCCTTCGCGTCGGCCTCCGGGACTTTGAAGTCCACGTCGAGGCGGCCCTGCGCGTCGAGCTTGCCCTCGCCTTCGCGCACCATCTCGTCGTCGTAGCCCGAGCCGGAGTCGCCGCCCTCCTCGGCCGTCGGGTCTGCGCCGAACTCGTCCTCTTCGCCGCCGCCGCCCTCGCGCCACCAGCCGTAGTAGCGCGAGCGGTAGACGTAATATTTCACCGAAGCCTTCGTGACGGGGGCGCCGAAGAAGTAGTTGGCCGAGACGGTGAAGCGCGTCGCCTCGCCCGCGCGGACGAACGCCTGCGGCGTCGTCACCTTCACCTTGTACTCGGGCTTCTTGTACTCCTGCACCTCGAAGCTGCCGCTGGCCGTGGCCTCGCCGAGCGCGGCGTTGATGGTGTAGTAGCCGAGCGGCGTCTCTTCCGGCAGGTCTAACTCGCCGCTGAAGGTGCCGCGCGAGGAGAGCGGCAACTCCTGCTCGTAGATGGTGGCGCCTTCGCCGTCGGTGACCGAGACGGCCACGCCCTTGCCCGCGGGGAGCCGGTAGCCGTCGTCCGTGCGCTCGCGGAGGATGCCGCGGAAGTAGACCTTCTGCTCGGGCCGGTAGACGGGGCGGTCCGTGTAGAGGTAGCTCATCAGCTCCGCGCCGCCGCCCTCTTCGCCCTCGCCGCCGTAGCCGCTGAAGTAGTAGGAGTCGAGGTCGGAGATGGCGAAGTTCTCGCCCTGGCTCGCCATGACGAGGTAGGAGTCGGAGACCTGCGGCTCCTCCGCCGCCTCGCCCTCCGCGTCGCCTTCCGCCTCTCCCTCTTCAGCCTCCTCCTCGGCCGCGCCCGCCTTCGCTGGGGGCTTCTTCTGCATGACCTGTAGCTTGAGGAGGCCCTGCTTGTCGGTCGCGCCCGCGATGACGTCCGCCTTCTTGCGGATGACCTGCACGGCCACGCCCTCGCGCGGCTGGCCGGACTTGCGCTCGACGGCGTAGACGAGCATCGAGCCGTCCTTCGAGGTCTTCTGGACGGTGGCGATGTCCGTGACGATGAGGATGCCGAAGGCGCGCAGGTCGTCGTGGACGGCCTCGACGAGGTAGACGCCCGGCTCGCGCTTGCCGAGTGAGATCATCCGGCGGTCGTACACGTCTTCGAGCGGCGGCAGCCGTTCGCGCCAGCTCGTGACCATCTGCGAGGGGTTGAGCAGCGGCACGCGCGCGAAGTCGGTGGCGACGTTCAGCGGCGTGCGGTTGCTCGTGTCGTCCTCCTCCGGGCGGAAGCGCTGGTTGAAGCCCTTGCGCGACTGGTTCTGGAGCTGCTGGCGGACGTAGGTCTTGACGTGGCCGTAGCCCCAGCTCTTGAGCGCCCGCAGGCGTTCGAGGAACGTCGGCTGCTTCTCGACCGTCTTGCCGACCTCGGCCTCCTCGTCCTCGCCGACCTGGTGCGGGTTGTCGAGCTGGCGGAAGAATTTTATGGGGTCTTTGACCTTGTAGACGCGGAAGTCGAGCGCCTCCACGCCGCGGTAGTTGACCCAGACGCGCGCGCGGTCGGTCGGCGCGTACGTGCGGTTGGTGTGGAGCGAGAAGAAGGGCTTGGCGTGCGGGTCGGGCGGCTGCGGCGTGCGCCCGTACTCGTTCAGCTCGGACGGCGCGACCGCCGCCGCGTAACTGTAGCGCGCCTTCACGCGCAGCGCGACGAAACCCAGGACGAGCGCCAGCGCGCCCGCGTAGACCGCAACGCCTGTCAGAAGAGAACGACGGGACATAAGCCCTCCGGAGTCAGTGAGCAGTAAGCAGTAAGCAGTAAGCAGTTAAAAGTCGCGTTGTCGTGAACTCTGTCTTCATCTTTCAACCTCCGTGACGCGGAGCGACTGCTCACTGCTCACTGCTCACCGCTCACTCAAGTATTTTCAGACGGTAGAAGCCGAGAAAGTTCTTGTTGGCCGCGACGGGGCGCCAGCGCGGGTCGGGGTGGCGCGCGAGCGCGGAGAGGCGCACCTTGCGCACCTCGCCCGCGTCCGCGGGCGTGGAGCCCGTGTGGTAGACGAGCCAGTCGGCGGCGCCTTCCGCGTCGAAGCGGGCGCGGCCGAGGTAGAGCATGACGTGGTACGGGTACTTCTGAACCCAGGGCTGGTGGAAGAAGAGGAGGTCACCGGGCTCGGCCTGCCGCGGGTCGCGGCCGACGAAGCGGCTGTTGAACTCCTTGAGCGTGCGCGCGTCGGCGAACTCGGAGAAGGTGCCGTCCGAGAGGTTCGACTCCGAGAAGGAGCCGGCCGCGGTGCGGAAGAGTTTCTCGCCGACGGGGCTGCGCTCCAGAGTGTAGGCGCGCACGTCGGGCGCGACGGGGTCGTAACCTTCCCCCATCCGCAGCAGCCACGCGCGGTCGTGTGCGCGCAGGGCCTCGCGCCAACTGAAGCGCACGAGCCCTGCGCAGTCGCGCTGCCCCTCGTTCCACTCCCGGCTCGCGTCGTAGAACTGCGCCTCGGCAATCGCCGTGAACCACTCGCGGAAGCTCTCGCGGTCGCCGTAGGAGCGCAGCTCGACGGGGTCGGGTATGCCGTCGGAGTCGGAATCATTCCAGGCGGGCGCCGGCCTGTGCGCGGCGGCGGGCGGCGGGGCCGCAACCCCGCCGCCGGGGCGCGCGGCCGTCTGCCGGCATGCTGCGAAGAGTGGGAGCGCCGCGGCGCAGAGAAGTAGGACGAGGGTTAGACGCAGAGGGGGAAGCATCCTTTCGACTCGCACGGACGATTTCAACGACGAAGACGGGCGCGCTAAAACTAACACGGCTTTCGGAAATTGTCTCTCCCTTTTTCCGACGGCGCCCCCGCGCCGCCCGCTCGTGGCCCCGCGCCACACGCCGCGGATTCTGCGCCCGACGCCTGAATACCGCGAGACGGACGCCGACAGTCCCGGCGCGTGCGCACGCCCGGACGCGGGCTGTGGTTAACCACAGGAGTCAGGAGTCAGAAGATTCAAAGGCGGCGCGCCCGGCCAAAGGCTGAGACGCGCCACCTCTGTTTTTCTTCTGGCTCCTGACTCCTGACTCCTGACTACTTATTCTTGTTGTGCTCGCCGTTGCCGCCCCAGGCGTACCAGCCGTCGGCGTCCTTCGTGCCGGTCTTGAGGCAGATGAGGAGGCCGCCCGAGGTGCCTGCGTAGACGGCCCCTTCGGCGAGCGCGGGCTGGAAGACCAACGGCTCGGGGAAGTGATACATGAAGCCAAGCCGGCCGTCCCCCTGCCCGACCGAGAGCAGGTGGCCGAGCGAGCTGGAAAGGTACATGAACTCTTCGCCCAGCGCGGGCGGCGAGAAGACCTGCGCGTCCCCCGCGAGCCCCCCGCCCGACACCTCCGCGCGCCACGCGAAGCGGCCGTCCGCCGCGTTGACCGAGTTGAGGTAGCGGCCCTGCGCGTTGAGCATCCGCCCCTTGCTGTAGGCCGCGCGGGAACCTTGATAAGCCCAGCCGCCGACCACGGTCTTCACGCCGAGGTGGTCGTTCGCCTTGTGGAGCTGCGCCGCGGCCGGCGCGTTCGCGAAGCCGACCGAGGAGTCGAGCGACGCCTGGGCCTCCTGCTTGATGGCGACGCCGCCGCCCTTATCCTTGTCGAGGTAGCCGGCCTCGCTGCGCGCCACGGGGCTCGCCGCCGTCGCCACGCCGCGCCGCGCGTCGAGGCGGTGCATCGCCTCGTAAGCCTTGCCGTCGCGCGACTCCTTCTGCGTGACGACGACCTCGTTGGCGACGACCACGGGCGCGCTCGTCCCCGCGTTCTCCTTCTTCCAGATGAGTTCGCCCGTGGCGGCGTCGAAGCTGTAGGACGTGCCGTCGAACGTCGTCGCGTAGACCTTACCTTCGGAGACGACGGGCGCCGAGATCACGTCCGAAGAGATGGCGCGCTCCCAGAGGTGCCGCCCCGTCTTCAGGTCTGCGCAGAGCAGGCGGTGACTGCCGGCCTCCTCCGCCTGCCCGCCTTCCTTCTTCTGCGCGCCCTGCACGGGCATCGGCAGGTTGTGCTTCATGGCGGCGCTCTGCCCCGCGTGGTTCGGAACGTTCTGCTGCTGTGCGTGGCCGCGGCCGTTGCCGGGGTAGGCCATGTAGAGCTTCCCCTTCGAGACCGCTGGCTGGCTCATCAGCGGGTCGCCGAGCCACTCCTGCCAGACCATCTTGCCCGTCTGCTCGTCCACGACGACCAGCGTGCAGCTCTCCGTGTTGAAGGCAACCAGCCCGTCCTCGACGACGGCCGCCGTCGGCCCGTCGTCGCCCGTGTTCGTCTTCCAGACCATGCGCCCCGTCTTCGCGTCGAAGGCGTAGAACTCGTGCGAGCCGTAGCCGCCGCCGACGAACAGGCGCCCGTTCGAGTAGGCCGGCGTCGCCAGCGGCCGCCCGCCCGGGATGCGCACGACCCAGCCCTCGCGCCCGTCCGCCGTCTTGAAGTCGGCGGGCTGTAGGTCTTGCCCCGGCCTGGGCAGCGAGACCTTGACGGCCTTACTCAAATCTATGCTCACGGGCTTGGGCGCGTCGGCCGCCTTCGGCGGCTCCCCCGGCGGGCCGGCCGCCGCGGCCACCTGCGCGCCCCCCGAACTCTGTCCCCGCCCCGCCGCCGCGTACGGCCTCAACGCCGACGCCGACAGCACCGCGCCGACGACCGCCGCCGCCGTGAAGAACTGCCACCCCCCCTTGAAGCTTCTACGGGTCTTCATCGCACACACCTCCGCTCTTCGACCGATGTCGGGAATGAGTCTTCGCGGGGAGACTCGCCTGCTTGTAACGGTTGAATGCGCGAGGAGGGGAATCTTGCGGGTGGCGGTTGAGGTTTTGTCTTGGCCGGGTTGAGTCTGATGGTTGATTCGTTCACCACAGAGGCACGGAGGGCACGGAGGGGGCACAGAGACTTGTGACCCTCTGTGCCCTCTCTGTGTTCTCTGTGCCTCTGTGGTGAACCGCCTTTCGCCCCACAAGCCTGCCTGAAAGTTATCCCACCTCTTGCATCCGACGCCGCTGAACGGCTATCTTTCAACTCAAACCGACAACACGCACAAGGAAGGGTTTCTGACTGATGGCCGAGACGGGCAAACTGCGCGACGACCCCCTCTGGTTCAAGGACGCCGTCTTTTACGAGGTCTACGTCCGCGGCTTCTACGACTCGAACGGCGACGGCGTGGGCGACTTCGCGGGGCTGACCGAGAAGCTCGACTACCTCGAATGGCTCGGCGTGGACTGCCTCTGGCTCCTGCCGATGTACGCCTCGCCCCTGCGGGACGGCGGCTACGACATCGCCGACTACTACTCGATCCTGCCCGAGTACGGCACGCTCGAAGACTTCCGCCGGTTCATCGACGCCGCCCACGCCCGCGGCATCCGCGTCATCACCGACCTCGTCGTCAACCACACCTCCGACCAGCACCCGTGGTTCGTCGAGGCGTCGAGTTCGCCCGATTCACCTAAACGCGACTGGTACGTCTGGAGCGACTCGCCCGAGAAGTACAGGGAGGCGCGCATCATCTTCACCGACACGGAGAAGTCGAACTGGACCTGGTGCGAGGGCGCGCAGTCGTTCTACTGGCACCGCTTCTTCTCGCACCAGCCCGACCTCAACTACGACAACCCCGAAGTACAGCGGGCGATGCTCGACGCCGTGGACTACTGGCTCGACTTCGGCATTGACGGCTTCCGCGCCGACGCCGTGCCCTACCTCTACGAGCGCGACGGCACGAACTGCGAGAACCTGCCCGAGACGCACGCCTTCCTCAAACGCTTGCGCGCGCACATCGAGGAGCGCCACCCGAACGCGCTCCTGCTCGCCGAGGCCAACCAGTGGCCCGAGGACGTGGTGGAATACTTCGGCGAGGGCGACGAGTTCCACATGGGCTAC
>DASVQJ010000107.1:0-14908 GCA_036389235.1 Pyrinomonadaceae bacterium
GTCCCGCCGTACTTGCGCTTGAGCCGCGCGATCTCCGCCAGCCGGCCCTCGATCTCTGCCAGCCGCTCCGGCGAGAAGGTCAGCCCGTCGAGGAAGTCGCGCAAGCTGACGCTCAAATCTTCGAGCACCGCGCGCGCCGTCGAGAGCCCTTCGGAGTAGTTCTTGTAAGAGGCTTCGTACTGCGAAAGCTCCTCGACCTGGCGTTCGAGCCTGCTCAGCCGCGCCACCGTCGAGTCGCTCTCCTCGTACGTCGTGTTGTAGGCGTCCGAGCACAGCTCGGTCAGCTTCTCAAGGTTGGCGAGCCGCCGGCGCTCGGCCTCCAACTGCTCGTCTTCGCCCGCCACGAGGCGCGCCGCCTCAAGCTCGCTCACCTGGAACCGGAGCGCGTCCGTCAGGTGAAACTTCTCCGCCTCGTCGCGCCGCAAAGCCTCAAGCTCGCGGTTGAGCGCCGACCAGCGCCGGTAGGCCGCCGCGACGGCCTCGCGTCGCGCGCCGATGTCCGCGAAGGCGTCGAGCAGTTCGAGGTGCGTCTCCGGGTCGAAGAGCGTCTGCTGCGTCCCCTGCCCGTGGATGTCGACGAGCATCGGCCGCAGGCTCCTGAGCAGGGAGAGCGTCGCCAGGCGGTTGTTGACGAAGACGCGGCCGCGCCCCTCGGCCGAAAGCTCGCGCCGCACGACCAGCTCCACGTCGCCCGAGCCCGTGCGCGCGCCGACGCCCGCCTCTTCGAGAATCGCCTCGACCTGCGGGTGCGCGCCGAGCGTGAAGAGCCCCTCGACCGACGCGTGGCTCGCGCCCGCGCGCACCAGTTCCGAAGGGAAGCGGTCGCCGATGAGGACGCCCAGCGCGTCCACGATGATCGACTTGCCCGAGCCGGTCTCGCCCGTCAGCAGGTTCAGTCCGCGGCCGAACTCGACCCGCAGCTCGCTGATGAGCGCGAAGTTCGAGATGTTGAGGAGCGCGAGCATCCGACCTCCAGAAATAAGCAGGCGCGACCGCAGCCGTGTCGGCACCGCCCGCGGTAGCGGGTGGGCCTGTACGATGCGGCGCCGCCGAGTGACAACGACCCGCCCGCCACCGCGGGCGGTACCGGCACGGCTTATCTTACTAAAAAGTTTTCCACAGGAACGCCGCCTGTGGAAAAAATAAATTTCGTCGCCCGACTTTTCACGCGCGCTCTTTGTGCTATCCTCTCGCACCGTAAGCCGCGCGAGCACGTCGGGGCGCCCCCCGCGCCGACTGAGTCAAGGGGTCGAAGTTCCATCCGCCTTCAAACCGTCTGACATGTCGAACATAGACTACGCACACCTGCACCTTCATACCGATTATTCCCTTTTAGACGGCGCCATCCAGATCAAGCCGCTCGCCGAGCGCGTCAAGGAACTCGGCATGAAGGCGTGCGCGATGACCGACCACGGCAACATGTACGGCGCCGTCTCCTTCTACAAGGAGATGAAGGCGCACGACGTAAAGCCGTTGATCGGCTGTGAGATTTACCTGGCCCCCGGCAGCCGCTTCGACAAGGGCGAGGTGCGGAAGGGCGGGAAGCCTTACAACCACATGATCCTCCTCGCCAAAGACCGCGAGGGCTACCACAACCTCGTCCGCCTCACGTCCAAGGCGTTCCGCGAGGGCTTCTACCGCAAGCCGCGCATCGACCGCGAGCTGCTCTCCAAGTTCTCGGGCGGGCTCATCGGCCTGTCCGCCTGCCTGTCGGGCGTGCCGCAGGAGCACTTGAAGGAGGGCCGGCTCGAAGAGGCCGCGAAGGCGGCGGGCGAGTTCGAGGACATCCTGGGCAGGGGCAACTACTTTCTAGAGATTCAAGACCACCAGCTCGAAGACCAGATCAAGATCAACCGGAGCCTCATCGAGCTTTCGAAGAAGACGGGCATCCCGCTCGTGGCGACGAACGACGCGCACTACCTCTACCGCGAGGACTACGAGGCGCACGACGTGATGCTCTGCATCGGCACGGGCAAGACCGTCAACGACCCGAACCGGATGCGCTTCGGCGGCCCGCAGTGGTACGTCCGCACGCCCCAGGAGATGGCCGACATCTTCAAGCACATCCCCGACGCCGTGACGCGCACCGTCGAGGTCGCCGAGATGTGCGACCTCAAGCTCCCGCTCGGGGAGAACCAGCTCCCCGTCTACCCCATCCCGCCCGACGAAGGCGACCTCACCATCGACGAGTACTTCGAGAAGGTCGTCAGGCAGGGCTACGAGAAGCGGCGCGCGACCCTCTGGGACAGGATGCTGGCCGAGGGGACGCTCAAGCACAGCCTCGCCGAGTACCAGCAGCGCATCTCGACCGAGATCGCGATCATCAAGCAGATGGGCTTCCCCAGCTACTTCCTCATCGTCTGGGACTTCATCAAGTTCGCCAAAGACCGCCGCATCCCCGTCGGCCCCGGCCGCGGCTCCGCCGCCGGGAGCCTCATCGCCTACTGCCTGGAGATCACGGACGTCGACCCGCTCCAGTACGACCTGCTCTTCGAGCGCTTCCTCAACCCCGAGCGCGTCTCGATGCCGGACATCGACATCGACTTCTGCGTCAACGGCCGCGCCGAGGTCATCAACCACGTCACGCAGCTCTACGGCCGCGACTCCGTCTGCCAGATCATCACCTTCGGGACGATGGCCTCGAAGGCGGCCATCAAGGACGTGGGGCGCGCGCTCGACATGCCCTACGCCGACGTGGAGAAGATCGCCAAGCTCATCCCGCCGCCCATCCGCGGCCGCAACGTCTCCATCGACCAGGCGTTGGAGACCGTGCCCGAGCTGAAGCAGGCGTTCGAGTCCGACCCGCAGGTCAAGAAGGTCATCGACATCGCCAAGCGCCTGGAAGGCTGCGCGCGCCACTCTTCGGTGCACGCCGCGGGCGTCGTCATCAGCCCGAAGCCGCTCGAAGAGCTGATCCCGGTCGCGGTCAACAACAAGCAGGAGTTCACGACGCAGTTCGAGATGTCCGACCTTGAGAAGACGGGCATGCTCAAGATGGACTTCCTCGGCCTCACGACGCTCACCATCATCGACCAGTGCTGCCGGACGATTAAGGAGATGTACGGCCGGGACATCTGCTGGTCGGAGATTCCGCAGGACGACCCGAAGACCTACGAGCTGTTTGCGAAGGGCCACACGGAAGCGGTCTTCCAGTTTGAATCGGTCGGCATGCAGGAGATTTGCCGCAAGCTCAGGCCGAAATCCCTCGAAGACCTCTCGGCCCTAAACGCCCTCTACCGGCCCGGCCCGCTCGACGGCGGGATGGTGGACGACTTCATCGACCGCTACCACGGCAAGAAGCCGGTCGAGTACCTCGTGCCCGAGATGGAGGAAATCCTCCAGAACACCTACGGCATCCTCGTCTACCAGGAGCAGATCATGCAGCTCGCGCAGCGCCTGGGCGGCTACTCCTTAGGCGAGGCCGACCTCATGCGCCGCGCGATGGGCAAGAAGAAGCGCGAGGAGATGGCCGTCCACGAGGACAAGTTCATCAGCGGCTGCTCCAAGAACAAAATCCCCAAGAAGACCGCCCGCGAAATCTTCCGCCTCATGGCCCAGTTCGCGGACTACGGTTTTAACCGGAGCCACTCGGTCGCCTACGCGCACGTCGCCTACCAGACCGCGTACCTGAAGGCGCACTACCCGGAGCACTTCTACGCCGCGGTCATGACGAACGTGACCGACGACACGGCCAAGATTTTCAAGTACGCGTCGGAGCTGCGCTCGCAGGGCATCAAGATGCTGCCGCCCGACGTGAACCAGTCGGGGCCGGGCTTCACGCCCGTCGAGCGCGCCGTGCGCTACGGGCTGTGCGCGATTAAGGGCATAGGCCAGACGGCCGTGGACGCCATCATCGCGGCGCGTCAGGAGAAGCCCTTCCGCTCCATCTTCGACTTCGCCGAGCGGGTCGGCGAGAAGGGCTCGGGCAAGCGCGTGTTGGAGAGTCTGGTCTGCGCCGGGGCCTTCGACTCGCTCAGGCCCGAGGGCGAGGACATCCACTCGTGGCGCGCGCGCCTGTTCGCGTGCGTGGACAAGGCCCTGGAGCGCGGCCACCGCGCGCGGCGCGAGCGCGACAGCGGGCAGGTGGACATGTTCGGCTTCGCCGCCGCGGACGCGCCCGAGGCCGCGGAGCCGCCGCTCCCCGTCCACGGCGTCGAGCCGTGGACGCACAAGGACTTGCTGACGCGCGAGAAGGCGGGCGTCGGGTTCTACGTCTCGGGCCACCCGCTCGAAGACTTCGCCGAGAAGATCGAGCAGCTCAACTGCGTCCCCGTCGCGGAGTTGGGCGGCGTCGAGCAGAACGCGCGGGTGAAGGTCGTCGGCGTCGTCTCGGACTTCACCGTGCGCAACACGAAGAAGGGCGACCGCTACGCCTACTTCCGCCTCGAAGACCTCTCGGGCGCGGGCGTCAAGTGCGTGCTCTGGCCCGAGGCTTTCAAGACGAAGGGGGCGGACGCGGCCGACGACGTGCTGCTCGTCGCCACGGGCCGCTGCGAGGGCGAGGGCGGTTTGACCATCGTCTGCGACGAGGTGACGGCGCTCGACCGCGCGCGCGTGCCGATGACGAACGGCAAGCCGACCTACCAGGGGGGCCGCCTGCGCGCCAACGCCCTCGTCATCGAGTTCCCGACCTGCGACGACGTGCTGCGCGCGGGCGACAGCGTCGCCGAGGCGCTCCTGGCGCACCCGGGCGACTGCGAGGTCTTCATCGACCTCCACCTCAACGAGGAGAACCTCACCGTGCGCGCCAGGACGCCGCCGTTCGCACGCGTCGCGCCCAACAAGCAGTTGCAGGAGACGCTCCTCGCCGCCGGCGTCCGCGTCCGCTGGGTGGAGTGAGTTAGGCGGCGGAGTCGATAAGGCTCTCAGACCAACCTCTACAAGATCACACTTGAAAGCAGCGCACGGGCGGTTAACCACGGAGGCACGGAGGACGCAGAGGGGGCACAGAGTTCAACCCTCTGTGCAGCCTCCGTGAACTCTGTGCCTCCGTGGTTAACCGCCCGTGCGCTACTTTCAAGCCCCGCCAAAATTTTCCCGACTGATCCGAACCGATTTAGAGTGTGCCCGGTCTTAACAGTCGAAGGCCGTCGCCCTCGGCGCGCACTTCAGCCGCGGCGTCGCGCGCGCTCAAGGCCGCCGAGCTTTTGGACAGGTGGGGCGCAGAATTGCCGCCGCCGACACGGTAAAAAAAGCCCCGGGGCGCCGCCGAATTGCTCGTTAGCTGTTGCAACTGCGTACCGTTCTGGTGCATCATAGTGCGGTCATTCCTTCTCTCGCGCATCGACGGTGATGCGCCCCGCGCCTCGGGCATCGGCGGCGGCGTTCTGGATGGGTTCGAGAGCAGGCAGTTGTTAACAGATCGGAAGCCGCTCAAACGTTGAGCACCCCAGACGCGAGCCTTCGTTGCCACCGTCCCGCCGAAGTAAACTTCAATGGGAAGCTTCTCTTAGACACTCCTTCTGAGGGAGAGGTACATCTGAATGTCCATTAAACTTTACGTCGGCAACCTTTCGTTCCAGACTTCGAGCGAAGACCTCCGCGACCTGTTCGCGCAGGCCGGCACCGTCGAGTCCGCCTCGGTCGTCGAGGACCGCGACACCGGCCGCTCGCGCGGCTTCGGCTTCGTCGAGATGTCCTCGCGCGAAGAGGGCGAGGCGGCCATCGCGCAGTTCAACGGCAAGGAGTTCGGCGGCCGCAACCTGACCGTCAACGAGGCCAGGCCCCGCGAGGATCGCGGGGGCGGCGGCGGGCGCGGCGGCTTCGGCGGCGGCGGTAACCGCGGCGGCGGCGGCGGTCGTGGCGGCTTCGGCGGCGGCGGCGGGCGCGGCGGCGGCGGCTTCGGCGGCGGCGGCGGCGGCAACCGCGAGCCCCGTTGGTAAGCCGGAGCCACAGGCCGGCGACTCACACTGGAAGCGCCTCCGGCACAAACAACCGCCGGGGGCGCTTTCGCAATTTTCGAGAAGACCGCCCGCGACCGAACGGGCGGCGTTAGAAGGAACTGAATGAACTTTTCTGAACTCGGACTCCGGCCCGCCTATGCGCGCCGCTGCGAGTCCCTCGGCTACACAGAGCCGACACCGATCCAAGAGCGCGCGATCCCCGTCGTGCTGACCGGCGCCGACCTCATCGGCTGCGCCGAGACCGGCACGGGCAAGACCGCGGCCTTTCTCCTCCCCACTTTGCAGAGGATGAGCGAGACGCCCCGCCCGGGCGTCCGCGTGCTCGTGCTCGCGCCGACGCGCGAGCTTGTGTCACAGATTAACGAGAGCTACAAGCAGCTCGCCCCGAAGGGCAGCCCCCGTTGCGCGGCCGTCATCGGCGGCGCGTCGATGTCGAACCAGACGGAGGCGCTGCGCCGCGGCGCGGGCGTCGTCGTCGCCACCCCGGGCCGCCTGCTCGACCACGTCGAGCGGCGCACCATCGACCTCTCTTTCGTCGAGGTGCTCGTCCTCGACGAGGCCGACCGGATGCTCGACATGGGCTTCCTGCCCGCCATCCGGCGGATTCTGGCGGAGCTGCCGACGAAGCGGCAGACGCTCCTCTTCTCGGCTACCATGTCGCCGGAGATCGAGTCGCTCGCGCGCTCGACGATGAAGGAGCCGAAGCTGGTCGAGGTGAACGTGCGCGGGCGCGCCGCCGTCAACGTCGAGCAGATGGCCTACCCCGTCGCGCTGGAGTCGAAGACGGCCCTGCTGCTCGACCTCCTGGAGCGCGAGCGCGACAACTTCGAGCGCGTGCTCGTCTTCACCAGGACGCGGCGCGGGGCCGAGCGCCTCTCGCACATCCTGCTCGCGCGCGACCACAAGGTGAACCGCATCCACGCCGACCGCACGCAGCCCCAGCGCGAGGCCGCCCTGCGCGGCTTCAAGGACGGGCAGACGCGCGTGCTCGTGGCGACGGACATCGCCGCGCGCGGCATCGACGTGGAGTCCATCTCGCACGTCATCAACTACGACGTGCCGACCGCGCCCGAGGACTACGTCCACCGCATCGGCCGCACCGGCCGCGCCGGCAAGACCGGGCGCGCCATCACGCTCGTCACGCCCGTCGACGAACTCTCGATGCGCGCCATCGAGCGCCTGACGGGACAGACCGTCGAGCGCGTGGTGCTCCCCTCCTTCGGCGGCGCGACGCCGGCCGCGCAGCGCGCGGCGGTCAAGCCGTTCCGCCCGATGCGCGGCTCCGGCAGCAGCACGCGCCGCAGCTTCCGCCCGCGGCGCGCGGGCAGGTAAGATAAACTTAAAACCGTCGGCCGCGCGGCTCACTACGGAAGTGCGCGCGGCCGAACCCCCCAACCCAGACACTTTAAGGAGAGTAACGATTGGCTAAAGAAGACCTTGTTCCGGCATCAGGCGTGGTGGTTGACAAGCAGCCCAACGCCTTCTTCATGGTTCAGATCGACAACAGCGAGCACGTCGTGCTCGCGCAGATTTCGGGGAAGATGCGCAAGAACCGCATCCGCATCCTCGTCGGCGACCGCGTCAGCGTCGAGCTCTCGCCCTACGACCTCACGCGCGGCCGCATCACCTACAGGTACAAGTAAGCCCCGCGCCCGGACCCCGCTCGCCTCCGAACATGTGTGTGGCGGCGCCTCGACGCGCCGCCACCTACGAAGTCCGCCCGAACCCGCCGCGCCTCCGCGGCGGCGCACACCCGCACCCGGACCCGCCCCCCTTCCTTGACACACGACCCGGCACGGCCCCGCCGACGCCGCGCGCATGCGTCCGCCGCCCGGCGGAATACTTCTGCCACGGAAGCCGCGCGTGCGGTGTTCTACTCGTAGGCGAACCGGTAACTCTCTTCGCCCTTAAAATTCCGTCAAGGCCGAGGTCAATTCACATGTTCGGATTTCCCCTCCCCTCGCTCGGGGTCTTCCTCTGCGTGCTCCTGTGCGCCGCGCCCTCTTTCGCCCAGGGGGTCGACAACGCGTCGGGCGGCGCGGTCGGCCGGGCCGAGGCGGAGAGGTGGCGCGAGGACTTGCGACACATGGCGCGCGAGATGGAGGCGCGCCACCAGAACCTCTTCCACACGACGACGCGCGGGCAGTTCGAAGGCGCCGTCAGGAGACTCGACGAACGCATCCCCGCGCTCGCGCGCCACCAGATCATAGTCGAGCTGGCGCGCGTCGCGGCGTCAATCGGCGACGGCCACACCAACGTCGCGCCGACGCGCGACCCGAAGATCGGCTTCCGCACGCTGCCCGTTAAGCTCTACCTCTTCAAGGACGGGATGTTCGTCCGCGCCGCCGGGCGCGGTCACGCGGGGCTGCTCGGCGCGCGCGTCATCAAGATCGGCGACCTCCCCGCCGAAGAGGCCGTCGCCCGCGCGCGCGAGATCGTCGGGCGCGACAACGAGATGGGCGTTCGATTCTTCGCGCCCCTCCTGCTGGCGATGCCCGAGGTGCTGCACGCGCTCGGCCTCTCGGGCGGCCCCGAGGCCGCGCGCTTCACCTTCGAGCGGGAGGGGCGGCGGCAGACCGTGACGCTCAAGCCCGCCGGCCCGGCCGACCTGCTTCCGCCCGACACTGATCTGAGCTGGCTGCCGAAGGAGGGCTGGGTTGACATGCGCGACGGGGCGCCCGCGCCGCTGTGGCTCAAAGACCCGAAGAACAAGTTCTGGTTCGAGCGGCTGCCGGACTCGAAGGTCGTCTACGCGCAGGTCAACGAGGTCAACAACAAGCCGGACGAGACGCTGGCCGACTTCTCGAAACGCCTGCTCGACTTCGTCGAGGCGAACGAGGTCGAGAAGCTCGTGCTCGACCTGCGCCTGAACCGCGGCGGCAACGGCGGGCTGCTCCGCCCGCTCGTCGTCGGGCTCATCAAGTCGAAGGTCAACCGGCGCGGGCGCCTGTTCGTGCTCACGGGGCGGGGCACCTGGTCGGCCGCGCAGTTTTTACTGAACCGTTTGGAGGCTTACACGGAAGTGCTCTTCGTCGGCGAGCCTTCGGGGTCGAAGGGCAACCACTACGGCGACTCGCGCCGCATCACGCTCCCGAACAGCGGCGTCACCGTGCGCGTCTCGGTCTACTACTGGCAGGAGTGGGAGCCCTGGGACCCGAGGCCGTGGACGGCGCCGCACGTGACGGCCGAGCTTTCGTCGGAAGACTACCGCGCCGGCCTGGACCCGGCGCTCAAGGCCGCACTCGCCTACGCGCCGCGCAAGCCGCTCGCGCAAGTTCTGGATGAGGCCCTGGCAGGGGGCGGCGCGGAGGAGGCGCTGAAGAGGTTCCGCGAGTTCAAGGCCGACCCCTTCAACAAGTTCGCGGAGACCGAGGTGCCGCTCCTCGCCGCCGGCCAGCGCTTGATGAGCGAGAAGAGGCCCGAGCAGGCGCTCGCCCTCTTCAAGCTCGCGGCAGAGGAGAGCCCGTACTCGTTCCGCGGCTACCACGCGATGGGCTACGCCTACTCCGTGCTCGGCGACAAGGCGCAGGCCGTGAAGAACCTGGAGAGGGCGTTGGAACTGTACCCGAAGAGTTACGAGGTGACGGAGTTGCTGAGGCAGGTGAGACAGAAGTGACGCGACCGCGGGGGCCGTGCGTGTGAGCCGCGCAGGGGTCAGGGCCAAGGGACGTTGAAGCTCCCGCCCACGGGCAACTCCCGCCACTCGCTCTCCGCCTCGCGCAGCGCCTCACAGACGCCGCAGCACGCCTTCGCGTGTGACCGCCCTGCGCGGGCCGCGGAACGGCCTCCACACTTCGTCCAGTCGCGAGCAGACGAGCGCCCATTCACGCCCCTTCCCCTCGCGCGCCACGCCCCGGATGACGGCCACGCAGAGTCCCGCCGCCGCGAGCTGCCGGTACTCGGCCTTGATGATTGCCTTCGGGCGCTCCTCCGCGTGAGACGGACGGGGCGCGGCGTCGTCACACGACACCGGCGGCCTCCGCCTCGCCCGCGCGCATCGCCTCGAAGACGACGGCCGACAGCCCCTCACGCGCTACGCTCTGCAAAGGCATCAGCCTTTCGGTCGTACTCTGCCAGCGCGACTGCCGGCCGATCTGAAATATCTCCGCCCGCCTCCACACCCTGACCGCGGCCTCGCCCTCTCGGAGCGAGACCGTGACCGACACCTTTTCGATTTCGCTCCCGCGCGCCCGCCTGGTCTCGAACCAGTAGCTCCAGGAAGGATAGTCATTCCGGACGTACGCGCGTACCGACCGGTCGGTGATGGTGATGCCGCGGGCCGCGATAATCGTTTCGTCCCTCCGCAGCAGCTCGTCCAACCGGCGTTCCGCCTCGCGGAAACGTCTCTCCTCTTCTCGCATCTCAGAGGTCGGGAATCTGCCAGTCGATCTCGGGCTTGCCCGCTTCGCGCAGGGCGCGGTTGGTGGCGGAGAAGTGGCGCGTGCCGAAGAAGCCGTGGCGGGCGGAGAGCGGCGAGGGGTGCGCCGCGCGGAGGACGACGTGGCGGCCCTCGTCGATCATCCCCGCCTTGCCCTGCGCGTCGCGCCCCCAGAGCAGG
The DNA here is from genome assembly GCA_036389235.1 of Pyrinomonadaceae bacterium. Lineage (GTDB taxonomy): Bacteria > Acidobacteriota > Blastocatellia > Pyrinomonadales > Pyrinomonadaceae > QHXN01. The sequence goes on from DASVQJ010000107.1 coordinate 10,462, forward strand.
AAGACCAACGGGTCCTTCCTGGCGTTGACCTTCTCGATGACCGCGTCGGTGAAGGTCTCCCAGCCCTTGCCCCTGTGCGAGCCGATGGCCCCGGCGCGCACCGTCAGCACGGTGTTGAGCATCAGGACGCCCTGCCGCGCCCAGCTCGCCAGGTAGCCGTTGTTCGGGACGCGGAAGTCCGGGAGGTCGCTCTTCAACTCCTTGAAGATGTTCCGCAGCGACCCTGGGGCGCGCACGCCCGGCCTCACCGAGAAGCAGAGCCCGTGCGCCTGCCCCGGCCCCGGGTACGGGTCCTGCCCCAGCAGCACCACGCTCACCCGCCCGAACGGCGTCAGCTCCAGCGCCTGAAACGTCTCCCCCTCCGCCGGGTAGACCTCGAACTCCTCGCGCTCCCGCCCGACGAACTCCTCCAGCCGACGGAAGTAGTCCTTCTTCACCTCTCCCCCGACCTTCGGACGCCACGAAGCAGGTATCGACGGCATCATATTTCTAAGAACCCCCAACTTAGGCCCTGTCGCAGTAGTCGAGGTGCTTCTACGTCTTCCAGCGTAGTAACAATTGCCTCTTCTGTATATGAGTACACCTACAGAGAGCGATAATTATTCACACTAACGCACCGCTAACGATTCGTAACATGACGCGCCTCTATCTCTGCCCACGAAGTGAAGCGCCACTCCGGCAGGATGCGAAAAGGTACATTTGACGCAGGCTGAGGTGCAGAAAACGAGCAGATAATTTGGTTTGCAGCCACGTAGGTGTCTCACAGTCTGCGGCCATTAAGTTTAATTTTATGACCGAATCTTTTTAACTTAATGGCCGACAATTTTAATTAATTGACCGAACCTACAAGCCTTTGTAGGTTATCGCATAAGGTGAAACGGACGCCCACCTATAATCAATAACTTACAGGAAGCATTCACTCACAAGGTGAAATGGAATTTGCTCATAAGATGAATAAAAGCATAAGGAATATCGCATAAGTTGAAAGATTCCGAGCATTAAAGAGCACCTGATAACTTCTTGAATACAATGCTAGCCACTATGGCTATTAAGGCTTGATTGCAACTTGCTTGATCCAACTAGAAATCATCCCTCTAACCTGTAGGTCGCGGTCATAGGTGGCGTAAAGATCTTTTATTAAATCGAAAGGGACGACAGGAAGTGAGGTATGACGAAGTATTAGGCAGAGTTTGTTTTGGTAATGCATCATGCCTAGTTCATAGGCCACGTTAGGGCTATAAGCCTGATGCTTTTCCGGCTCGTCAAACAAGGCAATCCCATACTTACAGCAATACAGGACCGCTATAGGATTGTATACATTTTTAGTGATATTCCATTCCTCATGATCTGCACGCACACCTCGTAATCCATGGTTCGATAGCGTTTCAACAATATATTCACCAAGTTCTCTATTTGAATCTCTGAACTTCATCATCAGAAAAACATTCTTGGAGAATGAAAACCTTGCCAACTGACTTTCAATATCTCTTTTAAAACCTATCAAGGGTTTAATAAGTTCATAACTCCCTTCTTCGGGAATGTAAATTGTCCTTTCTCTAATTGGAGAATATTTGTCCATCTCCTCAACAAGTGCTCTTCTAAGATTTGTCAGAACCGCAGACTCATCAATTTCCTTCCTCACGCTAGTCCCATATCCTTCTATCAGCTTGCGAATATGGGCTCTAATACCTTCAATAGAATCAGGTGCCCCCTTGCTGATGAAAGCTGAAACTCCTAACGTCCTTAAATCTTTGACGTTAGGTTCTAAATATGCAGAGAGAACAATAATGGGTAGATCAGGACGCTTAGAGCGAATTAACTCAAGAAGGCGCATTCCTGCGTTTGCTTCTGGTTCTTCACCGACCTCTTCTGGTAGCATCAAATCAGTGACAATTACTCTGAGATCCGTGATTTTATCAAGGGCTTGAAGACCGTCTGAAACATTCGTGGCCGTGATTACATCATACTGTTCTTCCTCTAAAAACTGCTTGAACAGTTTAAGCCACTGAAGCTCATCATCTATGAAAAGTATTCTTGGCTTCACGTCGTACCCTCGACTGCCAGAGCAGTTTGATTAAAGCACATTCTCGCACTCTAAGTTTGAGTATGCCCTTAATTGATATTTTCCGCCTTAGAAACATTTCCGATGCCAAGGATGAGATATAACACTCAAGCAATTGGCATGATTATAAATCTCTAAGATTCAGGCGTAAGCAGGGAGTCCTCAGACTCGACCTGTGAGTCCCATAGCGGTAGCAATAATGAAACAGTTGAGCCCTGTCCAACTGTACTTCTGATTTGCAGTTCACCGCTGTGGAGTTTCATTATCCTGTTCGCAATAAACAATCCAATACCGCTATTGGGCTTTCTACCGCCTTTGGTTGTAAATAAAGTCGCCAGCTTGGGGATATTATCTTCCGGTATGCCGCAGCCATTATCCGTAATATCAACTCTTATCCTTTTCTCTGACGTCACTTCCTTTCTTAGCGTTATATTTACCAAACCGCTTCTACGTTTTGCTTCGCGTATAGCCTCGACTGAGTTCTTTAATATATTGATTATCACCTGCTCCATCATTGGTAGATTTGCTTTTATATAAAAAGCCTTACGTTCAGTTCTGAAAGTAATATTCTGAATGCCCATTTCCTTTTTTATATCTTTAATACAGTGGTTAATTAGGTCTGTGACGTTGGCTTTTTCCATAAAGCTTTCAAAATAGTCCTTTGATCCTCGAAAAATTGATATGATTTGAGTAACTGCGTAAATTCTCCGCGCTTGATCTTCCAAATGCTCAAGGCCAGACACTACCTCATAATTTGACTGAAACTTACCCTTCATCATCTTTATCTCTAAATTGATTATACCTAGTGGGGTTCGCAAATCATGTCCAATGCTAGCTGTCAATGCCCCCAAATCTTCTAGCTGACTTCGTCGCTGCGATTGCTCGTGCAGTACATGTGCTTGTTCTTCTAATCTAACTAGGTCGATACGTAATATGCTCAAAATCCCTATAATGTTCGTTACCTTTATGGCATAAACAGATATGAATATAGCCGTGACAACTTCTACCGTTGAGGGAATCATTTTTATAAGATAAAGCGGTTGAGCCATGGCATATAAATAGAAAGAGGCGGGAAGAAGGAAAGACCAATTACCATATATCTCTGGAACTAATCGTATCCTAAAACATCTACCGACTCTGAAGAGAGACCACACCGCAAAGGTAGTTCCACCAATAGATAGGACGACAAATTTCATTCCATCCTTTACTGAAAGGAGATTTTCTTGGGTTATCCAGTAGTAAAACAGGAAAGTACATGCTAACCATCCTATCCATTTAAGTAGTGAGGTAGAGATCTTTCGCTTCCTAGATGCTCCGTCTACGGATATGAAAGTGGCAAGATAAAATGGGAGTGTTGAAAGGACTCCTAGCCCGTAAGTCTCTAAGAGATATGTCGAATTTCTCTCGGGACTAGTGAAGAAGAATTCAAACAACACGTATGCGGCGTTGGCAAGCCAACCTACTGATAAGAACCCGTAAAAAATATCGCGATAAAATTTAGCAGCATAAAAATATAGGCCGGCCAATCCTAAGATGATGACAATAGAAACCGTTGCTAAAATAGGCCCGACTTGGTCTATGTGAATATTCGGCTCGTACTTATACATAAGAATAAGTAGAGGTATTATTAGAATTAAGCAGACTACCTGTAGGAGTCGCCTGCCTTTAGTATCACTTAATATATTTTCAACTTGGGACATAGATATTTGAACTCATCTCATAGGTATTAGAAAGGTGCGTGAATCCGTTGCTTAAAAACTCTATTGTGTATGTATGAGATAGTGTCAAGATAAGCCGCCGTGAAAATATTCCTGCCATCATAAAATGTCAATAATTAGGCGGTAAATATCTGATTAGAGTTATCAAGCAGCTCGATGATGCTTTTCGCGAAGATGTACATAGATGGTGTTGATGCCCAACTGATAACCTTCGCTCGTCAGTTGTTGGTACAACCTCTGCCCGGTGATGCGCAGCGTCGGCGTCTGCTGTTGCCATTCTTCGACTAGCTGATCGATGCGAGGGCCGATGGCGCTTCGTACCGGGTTGGACTGCGGCCCCGCCTGCTTGCCGAATCGGGAGCTTCCTCCTTCGTCCAGTCGCTTCGCCTTAAAGGCTTCCCTCTCCGCGTACAGTTTCTCGACATCGCTTCGCAAGAAGAGGTTCAGGCGAAACCCATCAACGTCAGGCCCCGAGACAGGCTGAAGGGCGCCAGCAACCTTTAGTTTGTGAACACAGGTGATATTTATACCGACTTGCCAGATGGATTAAGGTCAGGTAGAAAGCGGCAATGAGCCGACGCATCGAACTCCGGCCGCACCTCTCGACCCAGGAACTCTATGAGCGCTACCGCGCCTGCCGCCATCCCAACGAGAAGGCCCGCTGGCG
>DASVQJ010000108.1:0-29370 GCA_036389235.1 Pyrinomonadaceae bacterium
TACAAGGGCGACGTGCAGCTGATGAAGGCGCTCGGCGTTAAGGCCTACCGCTTCTCGGTCGCGTGGCCGCGCGTCTTCCCCGACGGCGACGGGAAGCCGAACCCGAAGGGGCTCGACTTCTACAACCGGCTCGTTGACGAACTGCTCGCCAACGGCATACAGCCTTTCGCGACGCTCTACCACTGGGACTTGCCGCAATCCTTACAAGACCGCTTCGGCGGCGGGGAGGGGCGCGACACGTCGAAGGCTTTCGGCGACTACGCGGGCTACGTCGCGGCGCGGCCGCGGCGCCCGACGACGCGCTGCGCTCGTTCCCGCCCGGCTTCGTCTGGGGCACGGCGACGGCCTCGTACCAGGTCGAGGGCGCGGTCAAGGAGGACGGGCGCGGCCCCTCCATCTGGGACACCTTCTCGCACACGCCCGGCAAGGTCGTGAACAACGCGAACGGCGACGTGGCCGACGACCACTACCATCTCTATAAGGGCGACGTGCAGTTGATGAAGGCGCTCGGCGTCAAGACGTACCGCTTCTCCGTCGCGTGGCCGCGCGTCTTCCCCAACGGCGACGGCCCGGCGAACCCGAAGGGGCTGGACTTCTACAACCGTCTCGTTGACGAACTGCTCGCAAACGGCATACAGCCTTACGCGACGCTCTACCACTGGGACTTGCCGCAGTCGCTCCAAGACCGCTTCGGCGGCTGGGAGGGGCGCGAGACCTCGAAGGCTTTCGCGGACTACGCCGGGTACGTCGCGGCGCGTCTGACCGACCGCGTCAAGCACATCTTCACCATCAACGAGTTCGGCGCCTTCATAGAGGCCGGCTACCGCTGGGGCGTGCACGCGCCGGGGTTGAAGTTGACGGGCCTGCGCCTGAACCAGACGCGCCACCACGGCGTACTGGGCCACGGCCTCGCGGTGCAGGCCATCCGCGCCGCGGCGAAGCCGGGGACGAAGGTGGGCATCGCCGAGAACATCACCATCGCCGCGCCCGTCTTCGAGACGCCCGCGCACATCAAGGCGGCCGAGAGCGCCACGCGCGAGATGAACGCGCAATACCTGACGGTGATTCAGGAAGGGAAGTACACGGACTGGTACTTGAAGCAGGCGGGTGCGGACGCGCCGAAGTTCACGCCGGAGGATTTGAAGGCCATCTCCTCGCCGATGGACTTCGTCGGCATCAACGTCTACACGCCGCAGTACGTGCAGGCCGACGAGTCTTCGCCGGTCGGCTTCGCGCACGTCCCGCACCCGAAGTCTTTCCCGCACGCGCCTTCTCCGTGGCTCTACATAGGGCCGGAGGCGCTCTACTGGGGGCCGCGCCACGTCTCGAAGCTGTGGGGCGCGAAGGAGATTTACATCACGGAGAACGGCTGCTCCTCTTCGGACGAGCCGGCGCCGGACGGCAAGGTCTACGACACAGACCGCGTGACCTACCTGCGCGGCTACCTCACGCAACTGCGCCGCGCCACCGCCGAAGGGGTCCCCGTCCGCGGCTACTTCCTCTGGAGCCTGATGGACAACTTCGAGTGGGCCGACGGCTACACCAACCGCTTCGGCCTCCACTACGTTGACTACAAGTCCCAGACCCGCACGCCCAAGCTCAGCGCAGACTTCTACCGCGAAGTCATCGCCCGCAACGCCGTCGTCTGACTGTGCCGGGGGAAACTTAACACGGGCGGACAGGATGTTCAGGATGAGAGTTTGAAGGGGTGTTGGGTGTCGGGTGTCGGGTAAAAAACGGTTCTCACCCAACACCTGACACCCGGCACCCAACACCCCGGCCTGGCACAGGAGATAGCAAGGGCCGCCGCGGCGTCCTCACCCCACGGGTGACCGCGGCGGCCCCCGGCCCGTCCGGGTGGCGGCCCGGAGCGCGCCGAACTCAAAGACTTACCGCCCGACGACGAGGAACACGTCCCACGCCCAGCGGTTCGCCTTCGCGCCGCGCGCGTCGTCCACCTTCGCGCGGTAGCGGAAGCGGTTGCCGTGCTCGTCCGTGCGCTTCGACTCCTTGTAGTCGAGGCGCAGGCGCGCGATGTCGAGGGCGGGCAGGGCGTGCAACTCCGCGGGCTGCGAGACGCCGTCGTGGTTCGCGTCCCGCCACAGCCGCAGCGAGGCGAAGACCGAGTCGCGGGCGTCGATGACGCCGTCGGAGTTCCCGCCCTGACCCGCCTTGTCGAACTCGGCCAGCGCGAGGAAGCCGTTCGGCTCGCCGGAGGGCGGCTGCGGCGCGAAGTTGCCGAACAACTCGGAGCCGTTATCAATTGCGCCGTTGCCGTTACGGTCGAGCGTGAGCCAGGCGTCGTCGGAGCCGGCGGCCGTCCAAGCCAGGCGCTCGGGCGTGCCGTCGGCGTTGAGGTCGAAGCGGACGCCGCCGGCGGCGTCCGTTAAAGAGAACCCGTCGCCTGCCACGTCCACGAGTACGGGCGACTCCGGATCGCAGTGGCACTCGGTCTCGTTATAGCCTTCGCCGAGGTAGGCGCATTTAGTTATCATCCAACTCCTGTTGGCGCAGACGCGGGCGACCTGCGTGGGGGTCGGGGTCGGGGTCGGCGTCGGCGTCGGGGCGGCGCATGCAGTATCGGGGAAACTCTCCTCACAGTTAAATTCTATCCCGTCGGCATCACACTTTTTTTCTTGGTATCTTATCGTGCGGCAAGAGCCATCCGGGTCGGAACATGAGGTGGACTGGACGATTCTTCTCTGTACTCCGGGGCATGGGCACCCTTGATCGGTGGCGGTTTTTATCCGAGTGCAGCCGAATGTAGACGCACAGCAGATGTCCTGCGCCAACCCCGGTTCCGGTAGGGAACGTTTAGGTAAAAAAAACCGGCGTCAGGCTAACGGGCGGCGGGAGTAGATTTGCGAGGGAAGCTAGCTCCGGAAAATAGTATTGTGGTGGGCCAGTTACGAATGTCATCCCTACGGCGTTATCAGCTCCCGGGCAAGTGGCGTTAGCGCCTCGTTCCTTTCTTTCCGGTATCGGCCCCCCGTCGCTGCCCACGAAGCCTGTGCCGTCGCCGAAGTTCAATACGTCAAAAATGAATTCGAGTCTTTTCGGGTTGGTCATTTCGCCCTTCGCCCGGCCGCGCTTCCAGCCCTCTGCCTCGCCCGCAGGCACAGAGAGGACGACGACCCCGCCGGGCTGGATCGGCACGTCGTCCGGCCGCACCGGCTCGCCGAAGGAGATTAGCTCGACGCGCCCGTACTCGAACCCGTAGCCGTAGTTGCGGCCGCTCGGCGCGAACACGTCCGGCATGTAGACGGAGATGTGTAAGTAGTAGATCGGTTTCGTCCCAGTGTTAGTGACCTCCAACTCTACTTCCCCGAGCCAGTCCTCGTTCTCCGCGTCCTTCAGCCTCTCCGGCCTCTTCACCTTCACCTTAATCGGCAGGTGCTTCGGGATTTTCTCCTTGACCTCCCGCTCCTGCTTCGCTCCGGACTGTGCCTTGCTCCCGACAAACCCGAAGAAGGCGACGGCCGACAGCAGCAGGAAGGCAGTCAAAGGGACGAGGTCGCGGCGGCGGAGCAGCGTGCGGAGTCGGTGAGCGTGCATGGCGTCTCTCCTTCCGAGAGGGTGACGAGCCTGGCGGAGCCCGTGAGACCAAGACCTTTGAGGTTGAGGGGCGATACTCCCGACGGCCGACTTATACGCCCGCCGCGGGGGGGCGTCAAGCTTCGCCGGCCCGACAGTTCCAGCGGCAAGGCTGTGCCGGGAGGGTGGGGTCTGGTTGGTAGCGCTCCGGCGTGCAGCAGAAGTGGGGCCGCGGCTCCGCCGGCGTGCAGGGCGTCGGCATCGGCGTCGGGGCGGCACATGTGGTGTCGATAAAGCTCTCCTCGCAGTAATGTTCCACCCCGTCGGCGGTACACGCGTCCATTGTCCTGTACATTATCGTGCCGCAAGAACCATCCGGGTCGGAACATGAGGCGGGCTGGACGATTCTTCTCGTCACCCCGGGGCACGGACAACCCTGGTCTTGGGCGACTTTTAACCGCGAGCAGCCGGCGGCGCAGCAGAGGTCCTGAGTCACCACGGGCTTCGGTAAAGAAGGTTTGGGTATAAAAAAAGCCGGCACAAGGTTGGCCGGCGGCGGGAGAACGGTTAGGAGGGAGGCTAGCTCGGGGAAATTGTATCGCGGCGGGTCAGTTATGGATGCTGCCGCCCCGGAATTATCTCCCCCCGGGCAAGTGGCGTTGGCGCCACTTTCTTTTCTATCCGGCAACGGCTTTCCGCCGGTGCCTACGAATCCCGTGCCGTCGCCGAAATTTATGTGCTGAAAGAAGAATTCAATTTTTTTCGGGTTGGTCAGTGTGCCCCTGACCCTGGCGCGCTTCCAGTTCTCCACCCTGGCGGTAGGCACCGAGAGGATGACGACCCCGCCGGGCTGGATCGGCACGTCATCCGGCCGCACCGGCTCGCTAAGGGAGATTAGCTCGCCGCGCCCATATTCGAGTCGCCAGGCGATGTTGAGGCCGTTCGGTGCGACAACATCCGGCAGGTCGAGGACGATTTCCAAGTGGTAGATTGGTTTCGTCCCCGTGTTGGTGACCTCCAACTCTACTTCCCCGAGCCAGTCCTCGTTCTCCGCGTCCTTCAGCCTCTCCGGCTTCTTGACCTTCGCCTTAATCGGCAGGTGCTTCGGGATTTTCTCCGCCACCTCCCGCTCCTGCTTCGCTCCGGACTGTGCCTCGCTCCCGACAAACCCGAAGAAGGCGACGGCCGACAGCAGCAGGAAGGCAGTCAAAGGGACGAGGTCGCGGCGGCGGTAGATTGAGTGAACAGCGTGAGCGTTCACGGCGTCTCTCCTTTCGAGAGGGTGGTGAGCCTGGCGGAGCCCATGAAACTAAAACCTTTGAGGTGGGGAGCGATACCTGCGACGGCCGACTTATACGCCCGCCGCGGCGGGGCGTCAACCACGTATCGGTAAGAAACTTCAAGGCCACGCCGCGATGGGCAGAGCCCGCGCGAATCTCGGAGGATTCGCGCGGGCTCTGCCGTGTCGTTAATGACTTTGGAGTCTACCGGAAGTCGGCGCCGTAGGTCTCGCGGTAGGTGCGGACGGCCTCATCTTCGGAGGGGAGGCGGAGCCCGTCGGTGAGGCGGTTCATGAAGCTGAAGGCGCAGGTCTGGAGGAGCACTTCCGCCGCGCCCCGCTCGCCGAACTCCGACTTGAGGGCGCGGAAGTCTTCGTCGGTAACCGAGGCGGGCGCGCGCGTCACCTTGCGCGCGAAGGTGACGGCCGCCAGCTCGCGCGGCGTGAGCTGCGAGTCGTCCTTCTTCATCGAGACGAGCTTCGCGGGGCTGACGCCGAGGCGCCGGAGGCCCAACACCTGATGCAGCGTGCAGTAGCGGCAGCCGTTCGCCGTCGAGACGGCGAAGCTCACCTGCAACTGTATGTCGCGGCCGACGGACGCGTGCTCGCGCACGGCCTGCCCGTAAGCGCGCCACGCCAGCGCGATGTCGGGCACGCGCAGCATCGCCCGCTGCGAGTTCGCGAGCCCCAGACCCAGCCCGGCCGCGGGCTTCTGCGGCTCCTTCGCCGCCGCGGCGGCGGCCTGCGTCGCCGCCAACTCCTCGTCCGAGATGAGCGCGACGCGCGCGGGCGGCCGGCGGTAGGCGGCGACGGACGCGGGCGTCGTCGTCTGCGCGTCGAGCGCCCACGGCTCGACCGGGAGGCCGAAAGACTCGCTCATGCGCGTGAAGTAGTTGAAGAAGCAGACGGCCATCGTCAGCTCGACCAACTGCGCGTCGTTGTAGGCGGCGCGCGTCCGCGCGAAGTCAGCGTCGCTCACGTCGTGGACGCCGCGCGTGAGCGAGTCGGCGTAGGAGAGCGCGAGCTGCTCGGCGTTGCCGAGCGAGCCGAGGCGGTCTGCGCGGGCGGCGTTCAGAAGCTCCCGGCCGTGCGGGCTCGCGCGCAGCCAGCGCGAGGCGTGCGCGGCGGCGTACGGCGAGTTGAGCTGCTGCGCGACGCGGAGCGCCATCCCCATCTTGGTCTCGGGCGGGAGCGTCCCGCCGTAGAGCACCGCGCGCACGAGCCGCGCGAACTGCGGCGCGGCCTTCGTCTGCCCGGCGAGCGCGCGCAGGTAGTTCGGCGGCTGCGCGCCTTCGAGCGGGTCGGCGGGCGCGTCGCCCTTCAACCCTTCGGCCGTCGGCTCGGCCAGCGCCACGCGCGGCTGCGCGGAAGTCCGCGCGCGGGCGGCGCGCTCAAGCTCTGCGACGGCGACGGGCGCCGCGGCCGGTCCGGGCGCGTCGGCGGCGAGCGCGAGCGGGGCGCCGGGTAACGTAAGTGCTAAGAGCAGTCGCAGCGTGAGTCTCATGGTTGTAATAGACCTCGTCACTTGAAATTTGCGTGGAGGGCGGATAACCACAGAGACACGGAGGACTCAGAGGTGGCACAGAGGGATTCAACTCTCTGTGCCCCCTCCGTGCTCTCTGTGTCTCTGTGGTTAACCGCCCTTCTCATCACTCTCAAGGTCGGGACACACCGAAGTCAGAACATGAAGCGCACGCCGGCTTGCAGGTTGCGCGGGTCGAACGCCTGCGTGGACTTGCCGAAGCTGGGCAGCGAGAGGTCTGCGTTCGGCAGGAAGAGGTTGACGTTGTTCAGGGCGTTGAAGGCGTCGAGCCGCACCTGCAAACTCCTCGACTCGCCGAGCCGGAACGCGCGCGCGAGCGACGCGTCGAGCGTCACGTAGCGCGGCCCGCGGAACGTGTTGCGGCCGAGCGTGCCGTCGCGCCCCGGCGCGGGCTTCGGGAACGCGCCCGCCGGGAAGAGCCCGCGCAGGAAGTCCGCGCGCGAGAAGGTCGTCGCGACGCTCCCGGCCGCGGGCGCGTCCGGCCGGTCGTAGAAGCCCCCGCCCACGGCGCCGCCCCCCGCGTCGAGGTTGTAGTCGCCGCCCGCGCGGAACGACGCGCCGTTCCAGACCGAGAACGGGCGCCCCGACTGCGCCGTGAGCGTCGTGGACAACTGCCACCCGTTAGCAACCGCGCGCACAAAACCGTGCGCCTTCCCGAAGAGCTTCGGCGACCAGACGGCCGAGGCCGAGAGGCGGTGCGGGATGTCGAAGAGCGAGCGCGCGCGCTCGCACCGCAGGCAGTCGATGTCCTGCGCGCCCTTGCCCGGCTCGGAGTTGTCCTGGAACTGCCCCGTCGAAGTGTCGCTCGAAGTGTCCATCCACTTCGCGAAGCGGTAGTTGGTCTGGAGGAAGAAGTCGTCGGCGAACGGGCGGCGCAGCTCCACGGTCGCGCCGTGGTAGCTGGAGCTGACGCCGTTGGTGACGAAGAGCAGCGTGCCGAAGTTCGGGTTGAGCCTGTCCTCGCGGCCGTCGAGCAGGTCGCCTTTGAAGCGGTTCACGTCGTCGATGCGCTCCAGGTTGACGCCGAGCGTCCCCGTGTAGCCGGCCTCCGCCACCCAGCCGCGGCCGAGCTGCCGCTGCACGTTGAGGAAGAAGCTCTCGCTGTACTGCGTCTTGATGGTCGGGTTGATGACGAAGCCCGTGGGGCGTATGCGCGCCGTCTCGCCGGGCAGGGGGTTGACGCCGCCCCGCGCGTTGAGGCCGCGCGCGAACTCCGGGTTGAAGGGGACGGGGACGCCGTAGAGTATCTGCGTCCCGACGCCGGTCGAGGGCTGGCTGACGACCTGCACGGCGTCGGGCGGCAGCGCCCTCGCGCCCGTGATGGACTGGCCGTGGTGCGGCTGGAAGGCGAGGCTGAAGCCCGCGCGCACCGAAGTCCTGCCGTCCCCGAAAGGGTCGTAGGCGACGCCGACGCGCGGCGAGAGGTTGAGCCGCTGCGGTTGGTAGAGCCTTTCGACGCGGCCGACCGAGGCGTTGGCGATGCGCTGCTGGAAGGTCGCGCCCTCGCCAGGGATGATCGAGGAGAGACGGCCCTCGCGCTCGCGCGCCGTGCCGAAGTAGTCGTGGCGCAGGCCCAAACTCAGGTTGAGATTGTTGGAGACCTTCCAGTCGTCCTGAAAGAAGAGCCCCGACTCGTACAGCGTGAAGTAGCGCGGGAAGCCCGCGGGCCGTCCCGTCGCAGGGTCGACCGTCAAGGTCTGTCTGAATGGCCTGTCGTTAACCAGGTCCGCGACGCTGTTGAAGGAGAACGTGCCGGCCGAGGCGGGGCCGATGGAGAGCCCTTTGAAGATGCGACGCACCTCGCCGCCCGCGCGGAGCGTGTGCCGGCCGCGGTCGAGCGTGAGCGTGTCGCGCAGCTCAAAGGTGCGCAGGCGCGTGCCCGAGTTGAACACGTCGCCGAAGGGCGCGGTGATGCCTGTGACCGTCAACTGCGGCACGACCGCGTCCTCGTTGCCGCGCACCGTGTTAATCATCTGGAACGAGAAGCGCAGGTCGTTGACGTCGCGGCCGAGGACGCGTATGTGGCCGAGGTTGAGGTTGTAGAAGTTGCCCGTGAAGGGGCCGCGCATCCCGCGCGCGGCCTGACCCAGAGTCGCGGTCGAGGAGCTTGTGCCGCCCTCGTCCCGCTGCCGCTCGCCGATGAAGCGCCCCGTTATCTTGTCGAGCCCGCCGTTGAAGGAGTGGTCGAGGCGTACGAGGTACTGGTCGAAGCGTACGTAGTCGTGCAGGTTGACGGTGGCGCTGCCCGTCGCGGGCATGGACACGCCGTCGAGCGTGATGTTGCTCTGGTTGGCGTAACGACTTCCGTTCGAGCCCGGCAGCGGCGGGGGGGCGGGGAACTCGCGGAAGAGGCGCGCGGCGACGCTTGCGGGGCGCGTGCGTATGACGTGCTCGCGCAGCTCGGGCGTCTCGACCTGGAACGAGAGGGCGCGCGCGAGCGCGTTGCGCGTCCCCTCGTACGAGCCGAAGAAGAACGTCCTGTTCTTAAAGACGGGGCCGCCGAAGTTGGCGCCGAACTGGTTGAAGACCTGCGGCGAGCGCTCGGCGGCGAAGAAGTTGCGCGCGTTCAAGGAGGCGTCGCGGTGGTATTCCCACGCGCGCCCGTGAAACTCGTTCGTCCCGGACATCGTGCGCAGGTTGATGACCGCGCCGTTGCCGCGCCCGAACTCCGCCGAGAAGTTCGAGGTCTGCACCTGCACCTCCTCGACCGACTCGACGGAGGGGACGATGGCCGGCTCGCCCGTGTTGTTCGGGTTGGTGTTCATCGAGCCGTCGAGGACGTAGTTGTTCCCGCGGTAGCGGTTGCCGTTGACGGTGACGACGGGCGAGTTCGAGAGCTTGGTGGAGTTGGCGGCGCCGGGGATGGCGGTCGCGCCCGCGCTCAGCTTCGGCAGGAGGAAGACGTCGCGTTGCGGCAGGGGGAGTTCCGACACCTCGCGCTGCGTGAGCGTGTCGGCGACGCGCCCCTCGCGCGAGACGCCGACCGCCCCCGCGCCCGAGACGACCTCGACCGTCTCCTCGACGCCGCCGACTTCGAGCCTGATGTCGAGGTCGGCCGTGCGCCCGACGTTGAGGGCGAGGCCCCGCCGCTCGAAGGTCTTGAACCCCTGCGCGCGCGCGACGACGGTGTAGCTGCCGGGCGGGAGGCTGGCGAGCGTGAAGCCGCCGTCGTCGCCCGACGTGGCCGTGCGCACGAGCCCCGTCGCGTCGTTACGCGCGGAGACGTCGGCGGCGACGAGCGCGCGCTCGGCCGCGTCCAGCACGCGGCCGTGCAGCGTCGCTTCCGTGATCTGCGCGGACGCGACGCGGGCGCCGGCGAGCGCACACAGCAACGCGAGCGCGAGCCCGCACGCGGGCCGGAGGATTCTGTTTTTCATCGCGATAAGCTGAAGGAGTCGGGCTCGGGGTGTCGCCGACTTTTTAACGCGCCGCGCCCGGCCGGGAAGCCCTGAAGTGTTCCGGATTGCGGTAAGGAAGCTATCACGGCGCGTTCGGGTTTGGCATGGGGACTTAGTTTGACGGCCGCGTCAACCTTTAGTTGGACGACGCGCCGGAGGGGCGGGACGTTGAGAGCCTGTAAGAAGAAGCCCCTTCGGGGCTTCTTCTTACAGCGACGTTCAAGCGAGTGCGGCCGCCACGGGTAGACCCGGGTCAGAACCACCCGCGGTAGCGGGTGGGCCTTCGCGAAACGGGGCGTCCGGGCAGCAAAGGCCCACCCGCTACCGCGGGTGGTTCTGACCCCTATGGCGTCGCATACGTTTGAACGCCGCTGTAACAGGCTCTTAACGCCAGAGGTGCACCGCCGTCTGTCGCGCGCCGAGTGGGACGGTCGAACTGTTCTGTGAGGAGGTCGAGGGGTCGCCCCAGAGGAGTTGCCGGGTGAGATTTGAAGGGCGGCGGAGGCGGCACTGCCGCGGCTCGGACGTGCCGTTGGTGACGACCGTGACGTAGGAGTCTCCGTTTCGCAGCACGCGCAGGAGACAGCCCGCCTGTCGTCCGTCGAAACGAAACGTCACGTCGCGGGTGAAGGGCGCGGCCAACTCTTCCAGCAGGCCGGCGAGCGGCGCTCCGTCGCCGAGCCACGCGCCCGCGCCGATTAAAGACGGCACCCAGACGGCCTCGCCACTGCCCGCGCGCTTGCGCACGGCGGTCACGCGGCCGCCCTGCCGGGCTGCCACTTCGGCCGAGTCGTTCTCGATCTCGCCCAGCCACATCAGGCTCGGGAGCGTGAGCGCCGGTCGCGCCCAGGCGACCTCCGCGCGCCCCTCCGGCGTGTGCACCTCTCTGGGCCGCGCGCCGAGCAGGCTCGACAGCGGCCAACGTTCCGAGGGCATGAACCGCGCCTCCTCGTCGTAGAAGCCCGTGAGTCCCGTGACGAGCAGGGTGCCCCCGCCGCGGACGAACGCCTCCACGTCGCGCGCCTGCGCCGCCGTGAGCGCGGCGGCGTGCGGGAGGACGGCGAGCCGCGGGCTCCGGGACGTGTCGCGCCAGTCGAAGTCGTCGATGTGTTTGAGGCGCGCGGGGAGACCGAGTTCGGCGAGCGCCTGATATACGCCGAGCGCTTCGAGGACGTGTGCGTCGCGCCCGCGCGCGGGCGAGTCGTTGGCGGCGAAGCGCTCTTGCAGCGTCATCGTCTCCGGGCTGAGGATGACGGTGACGGATGATTCGACCGGCCGCGCCTTTTCGAAGAATGACGCGTTACGTTCGAGCACGCGCGCGATGTCGCTCGCCGTGTCGAAGCGCTCGCCGGTGCGACCCTGGAAGTCGAGCAGCGACCACTCGCCCGCCTCCGACCCCTGCGCGCGTGCGTTCAGCAGCCAGAAGATGACGCGGTCGGCGCCCGCGCCCACGCCCGTCCAGACCCACTGCGCTATGTCTTCGCGCGCGGGGCTCAGAGGGCGCACGGAGCTGTAGAGGTTGGGGCCGCCCTGAAGCTCCGTGACCCAGAACGGGTGCGGCTCGCTCGCGCCGCGGACGAGGTCGCAGACGTAACCGACGCCGAGCGCGAACTGCTCGCGCTTTAACAGCCCGAAGTGCCACGAGGGATGGACGGATGCGCCGAGCGAGTCGAGGAACCCGCGCCACGCCGGCAGGTCGAACGCGTTCGAGGCCAGGTTGCCGACGAGCGCGTGCGGGTTGACGTGGACGTGGTGCGCCGTGTCAACCCTTCGCACCTCCGAGGCGACCTCCCCCAGATACCACGCGAGGTGCGCGCGCCAGAACGCGTGCCAGTCGACGAAGGCCGCGGGCGCCGTGAAGGCGAAACCGCCCGCCGTCCAGCGCGGGTCGTGGGCCACCGCGACGAACGAGGGGAAGTCGGTCATCCAGGCCCCGTTGAGTTTCGCGATTGTGCCGTACTTCTTCGCGAGCCAGAGCCTGTATCTTTGCAGCGCGAGCCGGTCGGGCGCGGGGCGCTGACCCGGCTCGTTCAACAGCATCCAAGAGTCGAGCGCGGGGCTCGACTTGTAACGCGCGACGACGCGCGCGACGTATTCGCGCGCCCCCGCGAGCCGCGCCTCGGTGTCGTTGATTGTGCCGCCCTGCGACGCGTAGAGGTAGCCGCGGTGCGCCGGCCCCCAGTTGGGCGTGAGCGTGGCGACGACGCGGACGCGGTACTTCTCGGCCGCGCGGAAGGCACGGTCGTAGAGCGCGAAGTCCCAGACGCCGGGCTCGCGCTCGACGTAGTTCCACATCAGGAAGAGGCGCGCGACGGGCATCCGCCCTTCGGCGAGCGTCCTGAACCAGCGCTCGACATCTTCGGGCTTCTGCCCCGGCTCGATCCAGATTTGCGCGCCGAGCAGCGGGCGCGCGTCCCGCGCGCACGTCGGCGCACACGCCGGCCGACAGGATGAGCAGGAGCGGGAGGGCGAGCGCACGCGCGCCCGCGACAAATTGTTTCAAGTTGTGCCGTCCTTCGTTTAAGATGGGTGCCCGGCCGAAAGAATATACAACACTTGAAAGGCGAGTTGGGGCGGACGCGGCGGAAGACTTGCGCCGCCCGGCGCCGCCCCGCCGTGCGACGTTGAAGATAAGGACGACCGTGCTCAAACCATTTCGCCGACGCCTCCGCGTCGCGCTGTTGTCGGCCGCGCTGCTGTTGCTTCCGCACGCGCCCCGCGCGCAGGAGGGCTACCGGCCTTCGGCGTCGAACCTCGCCGCGCGCGAGAGGTTCCGCGACGCCAGGTTCGGACTCTTCATCCACTGGGGCATCTACAGCGTGCTCGGCCAGGGCGAGTGGGTGATGAACAATAAAGGAATACCGGTCGCCGCGTACGAGCCGCTCGCACTGCGCTTCAACCCGACGAAGTTCGACGCGGCGGCGTGGGTCGCGCTGGCGAAGGCCGCGGGCATGAAGTACGTCACCGTCACCTCCAAGCACCACGACGGCTTCGCCATGTTCGACTCGAAGCTCACCGACTGGGACGTGGTAGACCGCACGCCTTACAGGAGAGATGTCGTCAGGCAGTTGGCCGACGAGTGCCGGCGGCAGGGGCTCGGCCTCTTCCTCTACTACTCGCAGCTCGACTGGCACCACCCGGACTACTTCCCGCGCGGCTCGACGGGGAAGACCGCGGGCCGGCCCGAGGCGGGGGACTGGAATCGTTATTTAGACTTCATGGACGGGCAGTTGCGCGAGCTGCTCACCAACTACGGGCGCGTGTCGGGCGTCTGGTTCGACGGCATGTGGGACAGGCCCGACGCCGAGTGGCGCCTGGGCCGGACGTACGCGCTGATTCACGCCCTACAGCCGCACGCGCTCGTCGGGTCGAACCACCACCGGCGCCCTTACCCCGGCGAGGACTTCCAGATGTTCGAGAAGGACTTGCCGGGCCGCAACACGGCCGGCTTCAACCAGACCGAGGTCAGCGCGCTCCCTTTGGAGACGTGCGAGACGATGAACGAGTCGTGGGGCTACAACGCGGCGGACAAGAAGTTCAAGGGCACGCGCGAACTCGTCCACTACCTCGTCCGCGCCGCGGGCAACGACGCGAACTTCCTGCTCAACGTCGGGCCGCGCCCCGACGGGACGATCCAGCCCGAGTTCGTCGAGCGCCTGCGCGAGCTGGGCGCGTGGCTCCGGCGCAACGGCGAGTCGGTCTACGGCACGCGCGGCGGGCCGGTGCCCCCGCAGGGGTGGGGCGTCACGACCGTTAAGGGGGGAAGGGTCTACGTCCACGTTCTTGAGCGGCCGGGCGACAGACTGACGTTGCCGCGCCTGCCCCGCCGCGTCGTCTCCGCGCGCCTGCTCGGCGGCGGGCGCATAAGGTTTGACGAGACGGACTCGGGGCTGACGCTTCGTCTGCCCGGGCGCGCGGCCGGCGAGTACGACACCGTCGTCGTGCTCAAGCTTCGTCAATTAGGTCGGAGGAGCCATTGATGCCTACCCGTAAACTGTTGGCGGCGTCGTTCGCGCTGCTCGCCCTTCTGTCCGTGCCGGCTCCCGCGCAGGCGCAGGGCGGCGCCGTGCTCTTCGACGACGACTGGCGCTTCCGGCGCGGCGGCGCGCAGGGCGCCGAAGGCCCGGACTTCGACGACTCGGGGTGGCGGCGTCTCGACCTGCCGCACGACTGGAGCGTCGAAGACCTGCCGGGGAAGGGCACGCCCTTCGACCCCGCGGCCGTCAGCCAGGTGCAGGGCGGCTACACCGTGGGCGGCACCGGCTGGTATCGCAAGACCTTCGACGTGCCCGAGTCGCAGAGGGGCCGCCGCGTCGTCATACAGTTCGACGGCGTCTACATGAACGCCGAGGTCTGGCTGAACGGCCAACGCGTGGGCGAGCACCCGTACGGGTACACGAGCTTCTGGTTCGACCTGACCGACAAGGTCAACTTCGGCGGCGCCAACAGGCTCGCCGTCAAGGTGAAGAACGAGGGCGAGAACAGCCGCTGGTACTCCGGCTCCGGCATCTACCGGCACGTCTGGCTGAAGACGCTCGACCCCGTGCACGTCGCGCAGTGGGGGACTTATATAACTACGCCCGAGGTGGACGCGTCCCGGGCCAAAGTCATCATGCGGACGACGGTGCGGAACGAGGGCGACTCCGCGGCGCGCGCCCGCGTCGTGACGCGCCTGCTCGACCCTTCGGGCGCGGAGGCGGCGCGGGCCGATGACGGCGGCGGCGTCGAGGCCAAAGGCTCCCGCGAGTTCGAGCAGGACGCGGCGATCAGGGCGCCCGCGCTCTGGTCGCCCGACACGCCCGCGCTCTACACAGCCGTCACGGAGGTCTACCGCGACGGCCGCCTGACCGACCGCGCCGAGACGAAGTTCGGCGTGCGCACCATCTCTTTCGACGCGGAGCACGGCTTCCGCCTGAACGGCCGGACGCTGAAGCTCAAGGGCGGCTGCCTCCACCATGACAACGGCCCGCTCGGCGCGCGCGCCTACGACCGCGCGGAGGTTAGACGCGTAGAGCTTTTGAAGGCCGCCGGCTACAACGCGCTGCGGATGTCGCACAACCCGCCGTCGCCCGCCTTCCTCGACGCCTGCGACCGCCTCGGCATGCTCGTCATCGACGAGGCGTTCGACACCTGGGGCGAGCCGAAGAACCCTCACGACTACAGTCTCTATTTCGACAGGTGGTGGCAGCGCGACATCCAGAGCATGATCGAGCGCGACCGCAACCACCCGTCCGTCATCATGTGGAGCACGGGGAACGAAATCCCCAACCGCCACCGGCCGGAGGTCGCGCGCCTGTCGAAGACGCTGGCCGACTACGTCCGCAAGCTTGAGCCGACGCGCCCCGTCACCTCGGCCGTCAACGAGCTGCGCGAGGACAAAGACCCTTACTTCGCCACGCTCGACATCAGTGGCTACAACTACGCGGCCGGCGGCGACCACCTCAAGAAGAGCCTCTACGAGACCGACCACGCGCGCGTCCCCGACCGCGTCATGGTCGGGACGGAGTCGTACCCGCTCGAAGCGTTCGACGCGTGGATGAACGTCCTGGATCACAGCTACGTCGTCGGCGACTTCGTCTGGACGGCCTTCGACTACATCGGCGAGGCGAGCATCGGCTGGCGCGGCTACTGGCAGGAGTCGAATTTTTATCCCTGGAACCTCGCCTACTGCGGCGACATAGACATCTGCGGCTGGAAGCGCCCGCAGTCCTTCTACCGCGACGCGCTGTGGAAGGAGAATCAGCTCTCGCTCTTCGTGCGCGCGCCGCGCCCCTCCTTCGAGCCGAACCCGAAGCGGCAGTCCTGGTCGAAGTGGCACTGGCACGACGTGCTGGCCGACTGGAACTGGGAGGGTTACGAGG
This sequence comes from Pyrinomonadaceae bacterium, assembly GCA_036389235.1. Classification (GTDB taxonomy): domain Bacteria; phylum Acidobacteriota; class Blastocatellia; order Pyrinomonadales; family Pyrinomonadaceae; genus QHXN01. Next base: position 15,616 of record DASVQJ010000108.1, read on the forward strand.
GGAAGCCGCTCGACGTTGACGTGTACTCGTCGTGCGAGTACGTCGAGCTGTTCCTGAACGACAAGTCGCTGGGGCGCAAGGAGACGAACCGCTCGAACCAGTTCACGGCCACCTGGCGCGTGCCCTACCGGCCGGGCACCCTGAAGGCGTTCGGCTACGCCGGCCCGCCGCGCGCGCCCGTCGCCACCGCCGAGCTGCGCACGGCCGCCGAGCCGGCGCGCATCAAGCTCACGGCCGACCGCGTGCGCCTCCGCGCGGACGGGCAGGACTTGAGCTACGTCACGGTGGAACTGCTGGACGCGCGCGGCGTGCGCCACCCCAGGGCCGAGAACCTCGTCAGGTTCGGCGTCGAAGGCCCGGGCTCAATCGTCGGCGTCGGGAACGCCAACCCCGTCAGCACCGAGAGCTACCAGCAGCCGCAGCGGAAGGCTTGGCAGGGGAGGGCGCTGGTCATCGTCAAATCGGGCAGGCGGCCCGGAAGGATAAACCTGCGCGCGACGGCGCAGGGCCTGCCCCCGGCGTCCGTCGTCATCGACGCCGACGACCAGTGAATCTCTTTCCCTCGCCGGTTGATTCTGTTGGGAGGGGTGGTTAACCACGGAGGCACGGAGGGCACGGAGGGGGCACAGAGGGTTGAACTCCGTGCCCCCTCTGAGCACTCTGTGCCTCCGTGGTTAACCGCCCCTGCTTTACACCCGAGTAACGAGCCCGTAAGAACGGCACTGACCCGGCCCCCTTTAAAATTGCTTTGCTGAAACGAACGTTCGTGCTATATTGCGCGCGATGACGGTTCCCGCTAAAACGACGGGCGCGCGGGCGGAGAGGGCCGCGGCCCGCGCGCGCAGGGCGCACGGCGAGCGCACGCGGCAGGCGATACTCGAAGCCGCCGTGGACATCGCGTCGGAGGAGGGGCTCGAAGGCTTGACCATCGGGCGGCTCGCGGCGGAGCTGTCGATGAGCAAGAGCGGGCTCTTCGCGCACTTCGGGTCGAAGGAGGAGTTGCAGCTCGCCACGGTCGAGGCGGCGCGCGACGTGTTCGTCCGCGAGGTCATCCGCCCGGCCTTCGAGGCGCCCAAAGGTCTCCCGCGCCTCTGGGGCCTGTGCGACGTGTGGCTCGGGTACGTCCGGCGCGAGGTCTTCCGCGGCGGCTGCTTCTTCGCGGCGGCGGCCGCCGAGTTCGACGGGCGCCCCGGCGCCGTGCGCGACCGCGTCGCCGCGATCATGAAGGAGTGGCTGGCCGTGCTCGGCCGCTCCGTCGCCGAGGCGCAGGGCGAGGGGCAGCTCGACCCCGCGGCCGACCCCGCGCAGCTCGCCTTCGAGCTGAACGCGCTGGAGATGGGCGCCAACTGGGCCTACCAGCTCCACGGCGACCGGCAGGCTTTCGCGCGCGCGCGCTCGGCGATGGTCGAGCGCCTGCGCCGCCTCGCCACGCCCGAAGGACTCCCGCACCTGCCCGCGCCCGAACAGCCGAAGGCGCGACGGCCGCGCGCCCCGCGAGGTGAGAGAAAATTATGAGCACAACGGACGTTCATCTCCCGCCGGTTTTCGTCGAGAAGCGCGGGGCCGCGTGGGGGCCTGTGCGCGTCGAGCACTACCGCCTGCGCCCGGGCGAGCTGCCGGAGCACGCGCACAGCCAGCACCTCCTGCTCCTCTCCCTGAGCGGGTGCAGCGGCGAGATGCGGACGGCCGGGGGCATGCGCGCGCGGGCGCAGGCGCGCGGCGGCGTCTGCGTCATCCCGTCGGGCGAGCCCTTCGCGACGCGGGTCGGGAAGGAGAGTGAGGCGCTCGGCATCTACCTCGACCCCGCCCTGGTCGAGCGCGCGGCGCGCGAGGCAGACCCTTCGGGGCGCTTCGAGGTCGTCGCGCGCAGCAACGCGCGCGACCCCCTGGTGAGCCGCGTGGGGCTGGCGCTCCTGGCCGAGATGGAGTCGGAGGCGCCGGGCGCGCGCCTCTACGCGGAGTCTCTGGCGAACGTGCTGGCCGTCCACCTGCTGCGGAACTACACGGCCGCGGGCGCCGAGCCACGCGGCTTCAAGGGCGGGCTCTCGGGGCGCACGCTCCGCCGCGTGCTCTCCTACATCGCCGAGAACCACGAGCACGAGCTGACGCTCGAAGACCTGGCCGGCGAGGCCGCGATGAGCACCTTCCACTTCGCGCGCGAGTTCAAGCGCGCGACGGGCACGACGCCGCACCAGCACCTAATCAGGTTCAGGGTCGAGCGCGCCAAGACCCTTTTGGCCGAGAGCCAGTTGCCGCTCGCGGAGGTCGGGCTGCGCACGGGCTTCAGCCACCAGAGCCACTTCACGCGCCTCTTCCGGCGCCTGACGGGCACGACGCCGCAGTCGTACCGGATGATGTCCCGCGCCTGAAGCGGGCAGCAAGATTGGGCTAGGCCCAGCAATAACGGGAAAGACCCGCGGCCTCTTCAAAGCTTAAGCTCACCCCGTCAGTTAATCCGGCGGGGAGGAGACGAGAGGTGATGACGAGGAGACGGTCGGGACTTTTCACGGCGCTGCTGCTTCTGACTTTGTGCGGCGCGACGGCCGCGGCGCAGGAGGGCGGCAGGGCTCAGGAGATCATCACGCGCGGCAACGAGCGCTACGCGCGCGGCGAGTACCAGGCGGCCGTCGCGGAGTACGGGCGCGTGACGCGCGCCGACGGCGGGGCTTACGCGCAGGCGCTCTACAACATCGGCGTCTGCCGCTTCGAGCTGTGGCAGACCGAGGAGGCCGCGCGTGCGTACGTGCAGGCGATTGAGGCGCGCGGCGGCAGCTACCCGAAGGCTTCTTACGCGCTCGGCGTCGCGCTCGAAGAGTTGAAGCGGGGGCCGGAGGCGAAAGAGGCATACGAGCAGGCGGCGAAGTCCGGGTACGCGCCGGCGCATTACAAGCTCGGGATGCTCGCGGCGAGCGCGGGCGACGACGCGCGTGCGGCCGGCCACTTCAGGGAGGCCATCCGGCGCTCGAAGGAGAAGTTCCCCGCGAGCCACAACAACCTCGGGGTGATGCTGGCGCGCGCGGGGCGTCTGGCGGAGGCCGAGCGCGAGTTCGAGGCGGCCGTGCGGCAGTCGGACGTGCCCTTCGAGGAGGCCGCGGGCAACCTCAAACTCTGCCGGAAACTTTTGGCGGGGCAGTCGAAGGACGGCGCCGCGGCCTTGAAGGTGGCGGCGGCGGCCGACGGGTTCAACCGATAAAGAGGGGGTGGCGCGCGTGGAGACGAAGCCTTTGGACGTGCTGGCGATTCTGAAGCTGTACGAGATCAGGGGCGAGGCGCTGATGCGCGAGGCGCGCGCCTGGTTCTTCACCGAGTTCGCGCCGCAGTCGGGCAAAGAGATCGTGCGGCTGATGCTGAGCGGCCAGAAGCACAGCGCCTTCTACCGCATGGTCGCGTCGCACTGGGAGACGGCGGCCTCGTTCGTCAACAACGGCGGCATCGACGAGCGCCTCTTCCTCGGAGGCAACTCGGAGCACGTCGTCGTCTACGCCAAGCTCCAGCCCTTCCTCGCGGAGGTGCGCGAGGTCATGGGCGAGCCCGACTACATGATGAACCTCGAACGGCTCGTCCTGAAAGTCCCCGACGTCGAGAAGAAGCTTGAGAACCGCCGCCGCCTGCTCGAACGCTGGGCGCAGGCAGGGGAATAGCAGGCGGTAGGCAGTAAGGGTTGAGCCCCGTCAGGGGCTCAACCCTTACTGCCTACCGCCTACTCCCCTTCAGCGGCGCGTGCGCAGCTCGGGCGAGTGCAGGTGCGGGACGGCGTTGAAGGTGAGGAGCAGCGTCTCGTCGGCGCGCAGTTGGAGGACGGTGTAGGAGGTGTTGAGGAGGACGGCCGCGAGGCGCGGGATGTGGCCGTCCGGTGCTCCGAGCGCGCGCGCCGTCCAGACGGCCGTCGGCATGGCCGAGGTGAAGACCGCGACGTTCTCGCGCGGCCGTCTCCCGGACCCGACCGCGCCGGGGCGGCAGGCCGCGACGCGCGCGATGAACTGTCCCCAAGACTCGCCCGCGTAAGGGTAGCGCCCGCCGATCCACGCGTCCATGACCTTCGTGTCCGAGGCGCGCCAAACCCTGTGCACGTCCGCCGCGTGGTCGTCGGCGCTCGCGCGCAACTGCTCCGCGACCTCCTCGTGCTCGCGCCGGAACTCTTCGTCGTCCTCACACATCAGCGGCGCCAGCTCCTTGTAGACGTGGTGGAAGTCGAACTCGTCCCAGCCCGCGTCGACGGCGACTTCGGGGAAGGCGAGACCGGCTTCGGCGTACGCGGCCGCGACCGCGGCGCACGTCTGCTGCTGGCGCACGAGCCCGCCCGCGTAGGCGGCGGCGAACTCGACGCCCTGCCCGGCGAGATACTCGCCGAGCAGACGCGCCTGCCGCCGGCCCAGCCCCGACAGGGAGTCGTACGCGCCGCGCGTCCCCGCCTGCCCGTGGCGTATGAAATAGACGTTGCTCAAACCTGCCCCCCGGCGCTCAAGCCGAAACCGACCTCCGACGTTCGGGCGTCATCAGCACGCCGCGCCGCGGGCGGAGTGTGACGACCGGCTGCGGCTCGACGCGCTGCCCCGGCGCGAGCCGCAGCCGCCACCCCTGCGCGAGCGTCGCGACGACGAGGACGCCCTCCATCCACGCGAAGCCCTCGCCGATGCACCGGCGCGGGCCGCCGCCGAAGGGGAAGTATGAGAACTGCGGGCGCGCTGACCTAGCCTCCGGAGTCCAGCGCCCGGGGTCGAACCGCTCGGGGTCGGGGAAGAAGCGCGGGTCGCGGTGCATGACGTAAGGGCTCAGGATGACGAGCGCGCCGCGCGGAATCAGGTAGCCGCCGACCTCGTAGTCTTCGAGCGCGCGCCGGCCGAGAATCCAGGCCGGCGGGTAGAGCCGCATCGACTCCGCGAAGACCATCTCCGTGTAGCGCAGCCGCGGCAGGTCTTCGGCCGCGGGCGGGCGACCGGCCAGGGCTTCGTCAAGCTCTTCATGCAACTTCGCCTCGGCCCCCGCGTGCCGGGAGAGCAAGTACCACGTCCACGCCAGAGCGTTGGCGGTCGTCTCGTGCCCGGCGAGGAAGATGGTCATCGCCTCGTCCCGCAACTGCTCGTCGGTCATCCCCGTGCCGTCGCCCTCCTCGTCCTGCGCGTTGAGGAGCATCGAGAGGAGGTCGCCGCGGTCTTCGCCGCCCGCGCGCCGCTCCTCGATGATGCGGTAGATGACGCGGTCGAGGCGTGCGCGCGACTGCTCGAAGCGACGGTTCGCGGGGAGGGGCAGGCGGCCGAGCAGTTCCGCGAAAGGCATCATGAAGCGCGCGAACGAGGCCATCGAAGCCGTGAGCGCCGCGCGCACCTCCTCGGCCTCCGCCTCGGTCTCCGTGCCGAAGAGCGTGCGGCCGACGACGGCCAGCGTCAGGTGCATCATCTCCCGCGCCACGTCGAGCGTGCGCCCGTCCTCCCAACGCTCGCGCCCGAGTCTTAAGGCGTAATCGACCATGAGCGACGCGTAGGTGTTGATGCGCTGCTTGTGAAAGGCGGGCTGGGCCAGGCGCCGCTGGCGTCGGTGGAGCGGCGGCTCGCTCGTCAGGAGGCCCTCGCCGAGCAGGCGCTTCGCGCGCTGGAGCCCGCGCCCCTTCATGAAGCTCGCGTTGTGCGTGACGAGCACGTCACGGACGTAATCCGGGTGGTTGAGAAAGTAGAAGTCGTCCGACATCCCGCCGAAGTAGACCACGTCGCCGTACTCGCGCGCCACGCCCGTCAAAAACCCGAGCGGGTCGCGCGTGAACGAGAGGAACTGCAAACCGGGCAGCGCGCCCTTCGGCCCCGGCGGGTGTGTTCGGGATGGCATGCGTCTCTTATATCAGAGATGGTAGCGACCCGCGCGGACGACGGCGTCGGCGATGCGGCGGCGCGCGGCGACGGTGTTGGGCGGCGTGTGGCGCGTGAGCCGGCGCACGCCTTCGAGGAGTCGCGCGGGGTCGCCGCCGTCGGAGAGCGCGGCCGCGACCTGTCTGGCGGAGTGCCCCATGCGGTCGGCCGCGTCCGACGCGTAGACGCGCGCGATGTCGAGTTGGACGGCCGCCGCCCCCTCGCCGCGCGCGGCGACGATCTTCTCCGTGCGCAGCAGCGCGCTCTCCAGCGCGTAGACTTCCGAGGTGATGTCCGCGACGTGGCCGAGCACCTCCTGCTCTTCGGCGAGGGCGTCGCCGTAAGTCTCCTTCGCGAGCCCGAGCGTGAGGACGACCAGCCGCTTGGCGCGCGCGAGCAGGTCGCGCTCGGCCGGGAGGGGTGTGGACGAAGGTGTTGCTGTTCCGGCGTCCGCCTCTTCGAGCGCGCGCCGGGCCTCGCCCTTGTCGAAGAGGTGGCGGGCGGCTTCGTGCTTCAACAGACGCGTGGGGATGATGAGGCGGTTGATCTCGTTAGTGCCCTCGTAGATGCGCGTGATGCGCGCGTCGCGGTAGGCGCGCTCGGCCGGGTACTCCTTCGAGTAGCCGTAGCCGCCGTAGGTCTGCAAAGCCTCGTCCACCACGAACGCCAGCGCCTCGCTCGTCCAGACCTTGTTGATGGAGCACTCGACGGCGAAGCTCTCGATGACCTTCAGCACGCGCCCCGCGTCCTCCGCCGGCACGGCTTCGAGCGCGCGGTCGATGTCGCCGAGCGTGCGGTAGACGATGGCGTCGCCGACGTAGCAGCGCACGGCCATCTCGCCGAGCTTCTGCCTGATCATCCCGAACTCGCAGACGGCCCGGCCGAACTGCCGGCGTTCGGCGGCGTAGTTCGCCGCGCGCGTCAAAGCCTGCTTCGCGCCGCCGATGTTGCGCGTGCCGAGCTTGAGCCGCCCGAGGTTCAGGATGTTGAAGGCGACGCGGTGCCCCTCGCCGACCCGGCCCAGCACGTTCCCGGCGGGCACGCGGACGTTCTCAAGGATGAGCGCCGTCGTGGAAGAGCCGTCGAGCCCGAGCTTCGGCTCCTCGCGCCCGCTGACGACGCCCATCCCGCGCTCGACGACGAAGGCCGTGAACTGGTCCCCGTCCACCTGCGCGAAGATGTTGAAGAGGTCTGCGAAGCCGCCGTTCGTGATCCACATCTTCTGCCCGTTGAGGACGTAAGTGTTGCCGTCTTCGGACAGGGTGGCCTTCGTCCGCGCGGCGCGCGCGTCCGACCCCGAGCCGGGCTCGGTCAGGGCGTAGGCGGCGACCCACTCGCCGCTCGCGAGGCGCGGCAGGTAGCGCGCCTTCTGCTCCTCCGTGCCGAAGTAGACGAGCGGCAGCGTCCCGATGCCGGTGTGCGCGCCGAGCGAGCCCGCGAACGAGGGCACCACGCCGATCTTCTCGCCGACGTAGGCCGAGCTGACCTTGTCGAGCCCGAGCCCGCCGTAAGCCTCCGGGATGTCCACGCGCAGGAGGTCGAGGTCGGCCGCCTTCCGTAAAAGCTCCCTCGTCAGAGCCCAGTCCTTCGCGTGAATCTCCGCGTCGCGCGGCAGGACTTCCGCGCGCATGAAGTCTTCGGCGATGCGGCCGAACATCTGCTGCGCGGGGGAGAGGTCTTCGCGCGTGAACACGTCTGCGGGGGCGGCGTCGGAGGAGAGGAAAGCGGCGCCCGCGCCCGGCGCGCTCACGTCCGTCTGTGCTGTCATGGGGCTTCCTTTCAGCGGAGTCCCGGCGCGCGGGAACGTACGTGTTGACGCTCCGGCGGGGTCCGGGGTATAACTACCGACCGTCCGGTCGGTAAAATAACACCCAAACCTTTGGCGCACAAGCTCGACCCGGAAACCCGCGCACCTTCGACCCGATGAGAGCACAGAAAAAGTCTGCCCCGAACAACGAGCGCCTGGCGGAAATCTACCGCGCCGCCGCGCAGATCATCCTCCGCAAGGGCTACGACGCGACCTCGGTCAACGACATCGCCAACGCCCTCGGGATGACGAAGGCCGGGCTCTACCACTACATCAACGGCAAGAAGGAACTGCTCTTCGACATCATGAACTTCGGGCTGTGGGAGCTGGACGAGGAGGTGGCCGCGCCCGCCCGCGGGATCGCCGACCCGGCCGCGCGGCTGCGCTTCATCGTGGGCGCGCACGCCCGACTCGTCACGCGCGGCCAGGGCGCCATCACCATCCTCGTGGACGAGGTGACGGCGCTCACGCCCGCGCAGCAGCGCAAGATCACGCAGAGCAAGCGGAAGTACTTCGACTTCCTCCGCGGCACTCTGAACGAGCTGAAGGCCGCGGGGAAGATGCAGGACGTGGACACGACGGCCGCCGCCTTCAGCCTGCTCGGGATGATCAACTGGCTCTCGCGCTGGTTCCAGCAGGGCGGCGCGCTCGACGAGGAGCAGGCCGCCGAGCAGATCGTCAAAATCGCCCTCCACGGCCTGCTCAAGCCGGGAAGATTGAAAGCAGTAGACAGTAGTCAGTAGCCAGTAGGGCTCCGCCTCCCGGGCGCTGACGCTGACTACTGACGATTCAACTGACGAAGGCTTTTCTACTGACTACTGAGTACTGTCTACTGTCTACTTCACCATGAACATCCTCGTCTGTCTCAAGCAGATTCTCGACCCGGAGGTGCCGGCGCGCGACTTCCGCGTGGACGCGGCGCGGCGGGAGGCCGAGCAGGGGTCGGCGAATCTGGTGACGAACATCTTCTGCGAGAACGCGCTGGAGACGGCGCTGCAACTGCGCGAGCGCGCGGGCGGCGCGAAGATCACCGTGCTCTCGTACGGGCGGCCGAGTGCGGAGGACTCTCTGCGGAAGGCCCTGGCGATGAAGGCGGACGCGGCCGCGCTCGTCCTGAACGAGAGCGAGGGGGCGCCCGACCCGCTCGCCGTGGCGCGCGTGCTGGCGGCGGCCGTGCGCCGGCTCGGGGAGTTCGACCTCATCATGGTTGGCCGCGAGGCCGGCGACTGGGGCGCGGGGCAGACGGGCGGGTTGCTGGCGGAGGAGTTGGGGCTGCCCTGCGTCTCGTTCGTGGACACGGTCGAGCCGGCGGGCGCCGTGTTGCGCCTGAAGCGGCAGACCGATTCGGGCTGGGAGGTCTTCGAGGCCGCGCCGCCCGTCGTCGTCACCGTCACGAACGACGAGCACAACGTCCCGCGCATCCCGAAGGTGCGCGACGTGATGATGTCCTACCGCCAGCCGCTCACGAAGCTCACGCTCGCGGACCTCGGGCTCGCGGCCGGCGGCAACGACTACTACGAAGTGGCCGAACTCTTCATCCCGCAGAAGGGGACGCGCTGCGACTTCGTCTCCGGCGACACGCTCGACGAAAAGGTCGAAGCCTTCGCACGCCGAATCGTTGAAGCGGTAGACAGTAGACAGTAGTCAGTAGTCGGTAGGTCTCCGCCCTGCCGACGTTGACACTGACACCCTTACAGTTCCGCTGCGAAAGGTATTTCTACTGACTACTGTCTACCGACTACTGTCTACTACTCCTATGAACGACGTTTTCATTATTCTCTTCGCGGCGAACGGATTCGATAAGGGCGCGCAGGGGTTGGCGGGCGCGGGCCGGCGTCTGGCGGACGAGCTGGGCGGGAGCCTGCGCGCGGTCGTGGTGGGGGAGGGCGCGGAGGCGGTCGCGGGTGAGGTGGCGCGCGTCGCGGACGGCGTAGTGATAGCCGACCAGGCGGAGCTGCTTGAGTACCAGCCGGAGACTTACCTGGCGGCGCTCGCGCAGGTCTGTGGGGAGTCGCGCCCGCGCGCGGTGCTGCTGGCGAACGACACGTACAGTCAGGAGCTTGCGCCGCGGCTGGCGCACCGCCTGGGCGGGAGCGCGGCGGGCGACGGCGTCGAGGTGCGCGCCGAGGGGGACGTTCTGCGCGTCGGCCGGCAGGTCTACGGCGGCAAGGCGCACGCAATTCTCGAATTGAAGAGGAGCCCGGCGGTCGTGTGGCTGCGGGCGCGCTCGTTCACGCCCGCGGCGCCGCGCGAGGCGGCGGGCGAGGTGACGCGCGCCTCCCTTAACATTCAGAGTGACGCGCGCACGCGCGTCGTCGAGCGCAGGCGCGAGGAGGGCGGCGAGACGAGGCTCGAAGAGGCGCGCGTCATCGTCTCGGGCGGGCGCGGCATCGGCGGCCCAGAGCCTTTCGAGTCGGAGCTGCGGCCGCTGGCGGAGATGCTCGGCGCGCAGCTCGCGGCGTCGCGCGCGGCGTGCGACGCGGGCTGGGTGCCGCCCACCTGGCAGGTCGGCCAGACCGGCAAGAAGGTGACGCCGGAGCTCTACCTCGCCGTCGCCATCACAGGGGCGAGCCAGCACATGGCCGGCATCTCCGAGGCCAAGACCATCGCCGCCATCAACACAGACCCCGACGCCCCCATCTTCAAACACTGCCGCTTCGGCATCGTCGAAGACTACCGCAAGGTCGTCCCGCTGCTGCGGGAGAAGCTTAGGAAAGTGATGAGCGATGAGTGATAAGTGATAAGAAGAAGAGAGCGGGCCTTATTTCTTTCTTATCACTCATCACTCATCACTCATCACGGCCTTACCGATGGAAGCCACGCGCGAGATTTACTGGAACGTCACGCAGGTGTGGGTGATGTACGCGCTGCTGGTGCCGACGGCGCTCGTGGCGGGCTACGGCGCCTACGGGCATTGGAGCCGTTGGCGGCGCGGGCGGCCCGCCGCGCGCTTCGACCGGCCGCGGGAGCGCGTCAGGCTTTTGCTCAAACACGCCGTCGCGCAGCGGCGGACGGCGCGCGAGCGTTACGCGGGGCTGTTCCACGCCTTCATCAGCTACGGCTTCGTCGTCCTGACGATTGCGACGACGGTCGTCGCGCTCGACGCCGACTTCGGCACCGCCGTCATGCGCGGGCGCTTCTACCTCTACTTCCAGTCGTTCGTCGTCGACGTCTTCGGCGCGCTCGTCATGGTCGGCGTGCTGTTGGCCGCGGCGCGCAGGTATTTGAAGCGGCCGCGGAAGCTGGTCCACACGGACGAGGCGGCGCTGATTCTGGCGGCCGTCTTCTTGATGTGCCTGCAAGGCTTCCTCGTCGAGGGGTGGCGCATCGCGGCGACGGGCGACCCGTGGGGCGCCTGGTCTCCGTTCGGCAACCTCGTCGCGCGCGCGTCCGGTCGGCTGATGAGCGTCGGGGCGATGCGGCAGGCGCACGCCTTCACGTGGTGGTTTCACCTGGGGTTGAGCCTCGCCTTCCTCGCGTGGCTGCCGTACACGAAGATGGCGCACGTCTTGACGGCGCCGCTCAACATCTACGCGGCCAACCTCGGGCCGTCGGGCGCGGCGCTGAAGCGCATCGACTTCGAGAAGGCAGAGCCGTTCGGCGTCAACTCGCTCGCGGGCTTCACCTGGAAAGACCTGCTCGACCTCGACGCGTGCACCGAGTGCGGGCGCTGCACGGCCGTCTGCCCCGCGCACGCGGTCGGCAAGGAGCTTTCGCCGCGCGACATCATCCTGCAACTCCGCGACGTGATGCACGAACGCCCGCGCGAAGCCTTCGGCCTCGTCCCGGCGGGCGGTGGCGCCGCCGGTCTCACGCCCGCCGACGGAGAGCCGACGGCGGACGTCGAAGCGCGGAGGCCCCTGCCCATCATCGGCACGGTGCCCGCGACCTCGCCGGTGCCTTTGTGGCAGTGCACGACCTGCGCGGCCTGCATGGAGGCGTGCCCGGTCTTCATCGAGCAGATGCCGAAGATCGTGGACATGCGCCGCTTCCTCGTGATGGAGGAGGCCGAGTTCCCCGACTCGATGCAGGAGGCCGTGACGTCGCTCGAAAGACGCGGCCACCCCTTCAGCGGGACGCAGGCGACGCGCATGGACTGGGCCGAAGGGCTGAACGTCCGCACGGGCTCGGACGTGAAGGACGCGGAAGTCCTGCTCTGGGTCGGCTGCGGCGGCGCGCTCGTCGAGCGCAACCAGAAGGTCACGCGCGCGACGGCGCAACTGCTGGAGCAGGCGGGCGTGAAGTTCGCGGTGCTCGGGCGCGAGGAGAAGTGCTCCGGCGACCCCGCGCGCCGCATCGGCAACGAGTTCCTGTTCGAGCAGTTGGCGCGGGAGAACGTGGCGAACCTGAACCGGCACGGCGTGAAGAAGGTGTTGACGGCCTGCCCGCACTGCTTCAACACCTTCAGGAACGAGTACCCGCACTACGGCGGCGCGTTCGAGGTCTTTCATCACAGCGAGTTCCTCGCGCGGCTGGTCGAGGAGGGGAGGCTCAAGCCGTCGGCGGAGTCGGGCCGGAAGGTGACCTTCCACGACCCCTGTTACCTCGGCCGGCAGAACGGCGTCTACGACGCGCCGCGCGCGCTCGTGCAAATCTCTTCGCGCGGGAACGCGGTCGAGATGTCGCGCGCGCGCAATAACAGCTTCTGCTGCGGGGGCGGGGGCGGGATGAGCTTCGTGGACGAGCCGCCCGACAAGCGCGTCAACCAGGAGCGCGCGCGCGAGGCTTTGGAGACCGGCGCCGACGTGCTCGCCGTCGGCTGCCCCTTCTGCATGACGATGATGGAGGACGGCGTGGGCGCGCGCAGAGGCGACCGCGAGATGAAGGTCATGGACGTGGCCGAGCTTTTGTGGGAGGCGTCGAAGGAAGCGCCGGGCGACAGGTGACGGGTTGAAGGCACCCTCTTTCCTGTCACCCGTCACTCGTCACTCGCCGCCCGTCACTCTTCAACGAGGTCTTACTTATGGACTTGAACCTGACGCCGGGCGAGCGGGATTTTCGCGACGAGTTCCGCGCGTGGCTGGCGGCGAACGTGCCGGGGGAGTGGGCGGGCGGCGGCACCGGCTCCGAAGACCGCGCCGGGTACATCGAGTACCTGCGCGCTTGGCAGCGCAGGCTCTACGACGGCGGGTGGGCCGGCATCTCGTGGCCGAAGGAGTTCGGCGGGCGCGGCGCGACGCTGATCGAGCAGGCCATCTTTCAGGAGGAGCTGGCGCGCGCGAACGCCCCGCAGCTGGTCGGGACCATCGGCCTCTCGCTCGTCGGCCCGACCATCATCGCGCTCGGCACGGAGGAGCAGAAGGCGCGCTACCTGCCGAAGATTCTCTCGGGCGAAGAGATCTGGTGCCAGGGTTTCTCCGAGCCGAACGCCGGGAGCGACCTCGCCGCGCTCGGCACGAAGGCTGTGCGCGACGGCGACGACTTCGTCGTCAACGGTCAGAAGATCTGGACGAGCTTCGCGCAGATGGCCGACTGGTGCCTGCTGCTCGTGCGCACCGACTCGGAGGCCCCGAAGCACAAGGGGCTCACCTGCCTGCTCGCGGACATGCGCGCGGAGGGCGTGACGGTGCGACCCTTGCGGCAGATGTCGGGCGACTCGGGCTTCAACGAGGTCTTCTTCTCGGGCGTGCGCATCGGCCCGGCCCAGGTCCTCGGCGAGGTCGACAAGGGCTGGACGACGGCCATCACCGCGCTCATGAACGAGCGCGCCAACCTCGGCACGGGGATTCAGGTCGTCTTCAAGCGCCAGCTCGAAGCGCTCATCGCGCGCTCGAAAACCATCGAGCGCGAAGGCCGCCCCGCGAGCGCGGACCCGCTCGTCCGGCAGAAGCTCGCGCAGGCCTACCTCGAACTTGAGATACTGCGCCTCAACACCAACCGCGCGCTGACCTCCCTGAGCAAGTCCGGCGTCCCCGGCGCCGAGGGCTCCATCCAGAAGCTCTACTGGAGCGAGATGAACCAGCGCACGCAGCAGTACGCGCAGGAGATACTCGGCCCCTACGGCCAGCTCAAGGACTTCGACCGCGGCGCCTGGGAGTACGCCTACCTCCGCACCCGCGGCAACACCATCGAGGCGGGCACCAGCGAGATACAACGCAACATCATCGC
>DASVQJ010000109.1:0-24197 GCA_036389235.1 Pyrinomonadaceae bacterium
CGTCACCGACCGCCTTCAAGACCTTCCCGGCACTCCGCTCGCCGGGAGCGCCGTCGCGCGCGCCGACGAGTTCGAGTACACAGACCCGGTGGACGGAAGTACGACGCGCCGTCAGGGCGTGCGCATCTTCCTCGAAGACGGCTCGCGCGCGGTGCTGCGGCTGTCGGGCACGGGCACGGCGGGCGCGACGCTTCGCATCTACCTCGAACGCTTCCGCGACGACGGCGGCGTGGGCAACGTCGATGAAATCCTCGCCCCGCTCACGTCGGGCGTCAGGGAGATGCTGCGCCTGCGCGAGCGCTTCGGCACGGACGAGCCGACGGTCGTGACGTAAGGAATCGCATTGAATTGTGGGGCCGGATTCACCGCGGAGACGCGCCGTCTCCGCGGTGAATCTTTTGTCCCATAATTTTCAGGCACGGCGCACACAGTCGCCTCCGGCGCCGTAGTATCATCGCCGCAATCTTATGGAGAGCCATTCCGTTTCAGAGGGCGCGCCGACCCTTGAGATGTCTTCGCGGCGACGCCTGGCGGTGACGCTGGGCGTCATCACGGGCATGTTCCTCGCGGCGCTCGAAGCGACCGTCGTCGGGACGGCGATGCCGACCGTCATCGCGTCGCTCGGCGGGCTGAGTCATTACAGTTGGGTCTTCTCGGCCTACCTCATCACCTCGACCATCACGGTGCCGGTCTGGGGCAAGCTCTCCGACCTCTACGGCCGCAGGCTCCTCTTCCAGCTCGGCATCGCGGTCTTCCTGCTCGGCTCGGTGCTGTCGGGGATGGCCGGGACGATGACGCAGCTCATCGCGTACCGCGCGGTGCAGGGGTTGGGGGCGGGCGCGCTCGTGCCGCTGGCGATGACGATCATCGGGGACGTGTACACGGTCGAGGAGCGCGCGCGGATGCAGGCGTTCTTCAGCGGCGTGTGGGGGATTTCGAGCGTGGTCGGCCCCGTCGTCGGCGGGTTCATCACCGACCGGCTCTCCTGGCGTTGGGTCTTCTACATCAACGTGCCGTTCGGCATCCTCGCCGCCGTCATCATGCAACTCTCCCTGAAGGAGCCGAAGCGGCGCGGGCGGCCGTCCATCGACTACGCGGGCGCGGCGCTGCTGATGGCTTCGATCACGCTCCTGATGCTCGCGCTCGTCGAGGGCGGGGCGACGCTGCGCGAGTTCGCGTCGGGGCGCAACATAGGGCTGCTGGCCGTCGCGGGGCTGCTCGGCGCGCTCTTCATCTACGTCGAGCGCCATGCGCGCGACCCCGTCGTGCCGCTCGAACTCTTCCGCAACCGCGTCGTGGCCGTCTCGGTGTCGGCGGGGTTCCTCGCGGGCGTGGCGATGTTCGGCGCCATCTCGTTCGTGCCGCTGTTCGCGCAGGGCGCGCTGGGCATGACGGCGACCGAGGCCGGGTCGCTCCTGATGCCGCTCATGCTGAGCTGGGTGGGGCTCTCAATCGTCGGCGGGCGGCTTTTGCTGAAGGTCGGCTACAGGCCGACGACGCTGGTGGGGATGTTCATCCTGACGCTCGGCTTCGCGCTGCTGTCGAGCTTCCAGCGCACGACGCCGCGCGTGTGGCTCTACGTCGACCTCGTCCTCATCGGGGCCGGGCTGGGTCTGACGATGCTGACGCTCCTCATCGCCGTGCAGCAGTCGGTCGGGCGCGCGCAGTTGGGGATCGCGACCTCGCTGAACCAGTTCTCGCGCTCGATAGGCGGCGCGGTCGGCGTGGCGATCATGGGCGCGGTGCTCTCGGCCGGCCTCGCCTCGCACTTGCAGAGGGTCGCGCGGGCGGGCGCCGGCCCGCTGACGCCGGAGCGCGCGGCGGAACTGGCCTCCAACCCGAACGCCCTCATCGAGCCGCAGGCGCGCGCGGCGCTCCCGCCCGCGGTGCTCGACGAGCTACAGGAGTCGATGGCCTCCGCGATGCACAACGTCTTCTGGACGGGCACGGCGCTGGCCGGCCTCGCGCTGCTCGTCTCCCTCCGCCTCCCCCGTCAGGGCGACACGAGCGTCGCCCCGCCCGACGAAGAGTCCTGCTGCGCCGAGACCGGCGAGCGCATGGTCATCGCCGAGTTCGCCACCCTCGAAGCCGAAGAGGAGCCCGTCGCCTCGAAGGGGAGTTAGCCGATTGTTGAAGGAAGAAGGGAAGGTAGTCGGGGCGGAGGGATTCGAACCCCCGATCTCTCGGTCCCAAACCGAGCGCGATACCAGGCTTCGCTACGCCCCGTCGTCGAGAGCTTCGTCAAACACGGATGCCCACGCGTCGGCATTCTAACAGACCGCGTCGTCGAGGGGTCAATCGAGTTCAGGTGTAGAGCTCGCGGAGGTGGCGTACGGCCCTTTGTAACGCGCGTGCGCGGTGGCTGAGGGTGTGTTTGATTTCGGCGGGTAGCTCGCCGAAGGTTCGGTCGTGGCCGTCGGGGATGAAGAGCGGGTCGTAGCCGAAGCCGCCGGTGCCGCGGGGGGCGCGGGCGATGCGGCCTTCGCAGGAGCCCTCGAAGGTCTGGAGCGTGCCGGCCGCGGGGTCTGCGACGGCGATGACGCAGACGAAGCGGGCGCGGCGCCCCTCGTCGCCGGTCGCGTCCAACTCGCCGAGCAGTTTCGACATGCGCTCGGCGTAGGTCGCTTCGCGCCCCGCGTAGCGGGCCGAGCGGACGCCGGGCGCGCCGCCGAGCGCGTCCACCGAGAGGCCGGAGTCGTCCGAGAGCGTAAGCAGGCCGGTGTGCGCGGAGTAGTGCAGCGCCTTGAGGGTCGCGTTCTCGGCGAACGTCTCGCCCGTCTCCTCGGCTTCGTCGACGTCGGGGAACTCGCCGAGCAGGCGCAGGCGGAGGGGGAAGTCCGAGAGGAGTTGCGAAAGCTCCCTGACCTTACCCTTGTTGTTGGTGGCGACCAGAAGCTCCTTGTGTTCGTTCATGGACAGTCCGTCGAAGTTAAAATACTTTGCCGCCCGCGGCTTTCCTGTTTAGAATCGTTCGGGGCTCGGTCGGCCCCTTTCTCCCATGCTCTCGAAGTCATCCTAGAATCCGCCCGCGCGGTCGGCACGCGCCCCGCGGCCGCGCCGGAAGAGTGAAGGAACTGTCCCAGCATCTCACACCCACGGAGGTTTTGCCGCCGGCGCAGGAGTTGGCCGTGTGGCTGCGCGCGCTGCGCAGCTTCTTCAACGCGGCCAACCACCCCCTGACCGACGCCGAGCGCGCCGGCATCGGCGAGCGCAGCTTCAAGTGCGAGACGGGCGTCGTGCGCGACGCGCTCGTGCGCTGCCTGCACCTGCTCTCGAACCTCGCGCGCGGCGAAGAGGCGCCGGGGCAGGACGCGGCGCAGGCGAGCGCGGCCGGCGCGCTCGGCCTCGTCGGCGCGAAGGAGTCGCTCGGCGACCTGGGCGAAGTCTTCAAGGACGTGTGCCGCCTGAGCGACGCGCTGCTCGAATCCAGCTCGGTCGGCTTCGGCGCGTGGTCGAGCCTGGGCAGCGTCCTCGAACGCGAGTTGAGGCGCTCGGAGGCGGCGGGGCTCATCCTCGCGGCGGGGCACGCGGCCGGCGCCGCGGAACTTCAGGAGCGGCTCGTCGGGCTCGCGCACGGGCTGACGCCGGAAGACCTCGGCGAAGACCTGCTCGAAATCTTTCAAGCCTTCTCGCGCCTGCTCGCGCTGCTGCGCTTCGTCGAGGACTCGCTCAAGGGCGACACGCAGCTCAAGCGCCTGCTGCCGGTCTTCACGCTCGTGCACGAGGAGACGCGGGCGCTCCTGGACTTCATCGAGGGGCGCGCGCTGCGCGTCGAGGGCGTCGAACGGGGCGCGAGCGAAATCCTCGACGGCACGGCCTACGCGGTGCGGATGGAACTGCGCAAGGCTTTCGAGCACGAGCTGACCGGGCTCTGCTCCGTGCGCCAGCCGCCGCAGCTCTTCGCGAAGGTCGAGAACGCGACGGGGCTCCTGCGCGACTGCTATCAGCAGTCGGTGGTCGCGCTCGCGCAGAGCTTCGAGCCGGGGCTGGACGGCGGGACGCTGTTCCGTTCGTTCACGACCAAGCTCGAACAGTCGCTCGAACTGAGGCGCGAGCTGTGGGGGCTCGTCATGCTCGTCGCGCGCGCCTCGGCCGACGGGCAGGAGCCGCCCGCCACGCGCGTGCTCGAAGCCCTCAACGCCTTCGGCGAGGGCGGCCAGCGCTACCTGATGTACAAGGACTGGGAGGCGCTCGAACGCTTCGGCGAGGAGATCGACTCGGCGCGCGACGCGGGCGAGCTGTCGCGCACGCTCCACCGCTTCGAGGCGTACCTCGAAACCCTCTTCGGCCAGGTCAACATGCGCGCCGTCCTCGCCGACCGCCCCTTCGACCCGAAGTCGCCCGACCCTTAACCCGACACACTTCAGCGCGGGGCCGCGCGCGTGACGACCTCGCCGAAGAGGCCGAAGGCGGAGCGCGTCCTCTTCTCGAAGCCGCCGTCGGCGAGGAGCGTCTCGGAGGCGGCGTAGCGCCGGCGCGCGAGCGCCGCTTCGAGCCCGGCCGCGTCGGCGCGCCGCGCGAATCTTGAGAGCACGGCGCGCGCCGACTCGCGTTCGTCCGTCAGCGTCCGCGCGAAGGCCGCGCGCCCGCCGAAACTCGCGGCCGCCGCCTTGAGCGGGTCGTCGCGACCAGGCCCGTCCTCTTCGGCGCGCGAACGCACGCAGCGGCGCACGTCCTCCTCCGAACCCATCAACAGGAATCCCTCCACGAACGCGGCCGCGCCGCGCTCCTCGTCCGCCGAGATGAGGAGTTCGGCCGTGCCCACCCGCTCGACGCGCGCGCCGCGGCCGAGGCGTGCGAGCGCCTGCGCGCGCAACGCCGCGGCGTCGCGGACGGAGGCGACGAGCACCTTGCCCTCGCTCGCCGCCCCGAGCCGCGCCGTCGCCAACTCGCCCCCGCACGCGCGCAGGAACTCGCGCGGGTTCTCGACGCCGTAGGGCTTGACCAGCGCTTCGAGCGCGAGCGTGATGATGGTGGCGCGCGAGATGTCCGTCTGCGAGGAGAGCGCGGCGCTCAGCCCGCGCCACGCGTCTTCGGGGTTGCGCAGGTCGTAGAACGTCACCTGGTACGCGTCGCCCGGGAGCACGCGGGTCGCGTCGTCGGCAGGGTGTTCGGCCGGCGCAAAAGGCCCTTCCAGTCGCCGCGCGACATCGGCGGGCAGAGTCAGGAAGTAACGGTCTTCGAGCACGCCGTCGCTCACGCGCGCGCTCCAGCCGGCGGCGCCGAGCGTCTGGTTGATGAACTGCGGGAGGAAGGTCGCCAGCACGCTCTGGACGTGCGGCTCCTGCGACATGCCGCCGACGAAGGCGGGCGCGAAGACCTCGACGGCCTTCGCCGCGCTCCCGCGCGGGGCGTAGCCGAAGGCCAGCGCGCCGCCGCCGAGGCGCGCGCGCATCTCCTTCAACTGCTCGTCGCCCGCGAGGCTCGGGCGCGCGCCGCGCCGCACGTCGAGGCACGCGCGCACCGCCGCCTCGTCGTTGCCCACGACGGCGACGCTTTCGTCAACCGCCGCCACGATTGTACGGCGCGCCCCGTCCTGCTCGGCCCAGAGGTAGAAGGGGACGCCGTCGACCTCCTTGCGCTCGAACGTCTGCCGCTCGAAAGACCCGCGCGCGAAGTCGCCGACGAGCTTCTCGACGGCCGCACGCGCGCGCCAGGCGGGGCCGTGCGTCTCGGCCACGAGCGCCGCGCGCGGCGTGAACTTGAGAGTCGTGTCGGACTCTTCGGCGGCCCGGAAGCCGAGCACGGTGACGGCGACCTGCGCGCGTGAGAGGACGACGGCGTCGCTCGGGCCGAGGCCCGTGAAGGAGAGGAACGAGGGCAGCCAGCCCGTCCAGCCCGGCCGCGCCTCGACGCCCGCGGCCGGCGCCAGCTCGCGCCACGCGTCGGCCGAGGTGAAGGCGTCGATGATCGCCGGCAGGCTGTCGGCCTCCGCGTAGACGATTGCGTCGGCCGGGGCGTAGGCGGCCATGTCCACTCTCCGCGGGCGCGTCAGCCAAAGCCACGCGAAGGCGAGCACGGCCAGCAGCAGAACGGCGACGAGCGCCCTCCGTAGAGTGAGCATACCGTTCATCGTAACTTTCGCCGCGAGTGCGAGGCAAGAATGTAGGCTTGGCGGATTTGGAACACGGAGACACGGGGACGCAGAGCTTTGATTTGAGATTTCAAATTTGAGATTTCAAATTCTTAAAGCGGCTACGTCTTTGTGTTGAACCGCCCGCCGAATGTCCGAATAAGCAAGGAAAATTTCTGGAAAAGTCTCGCCAACAATCCAGGAAAGCCTTTTAAATTAAGAAATATCTTGGGTTAAACCAGGCAAAATACTGGTTGACATGGTTTGGCCGTGTGGCTTATAGTCTCTGTGGAAGGTGTTTCGCCCACTCTCCGCCCTGTGCGCGCGAGTCGGACGAGGCGCCCTTGAGAAGTAGCGGCCGGCCGCGGAAGCGGGTCAGACGACCCGGCCGCGCGCCGCCTTTGAAACTCAACCGAGAAAGGCACACCAGGCGCGAGCCTGGGCCGCAAAGCCGACGGGAGTCGAAGTGGAGCAGCTTCGACTCGGCCGGGTTGCCGAAGGGGAGATTCTTTGAGCCGCAGCGGAGCCACTCCCGCGACAGACGCCCGCGACGCACTCCCGCCTTCGGACGCACACAGCTTCAGCCCGTAAGTCAGCATTAAACCCCGCCTCAAAACTCCCGCGCGCCCGCACGGCGCGCCGCAGCAATCCGCGAGCGATGAAGTCCGACACACAGAGCACGCAAGCGCCGCCGTCCTGGCGCACGACGCACGCGAGGGTCCTGCGCGCACGCGCGCGCCTCCGCCAACTCCACCGGCAGCGACAGTCAAAGTCTTCGAGGAACGGATAGGCTATGTTCAGAAAGAAACTCGGCAACAAGGGCCTCGTGGGCCTGGACATCGGTTCGAGCTCGGTCAAGGCGGTCGAGCTGGCCGGCAAGGCCGGCTCGCTCTCGCTCGTCAACCTCGGCTTCGAGGGGCTCCAGCCCGACACGGTCGTCGACGGCCAGATCATGGAGCTGAACGACGTGTCCGGCGTCATCTCGGGCGTCTTCACCAAGCACCAGTTCAAGACCGACCGCGTGGCCGCCGGCGTCTCCGGCAGCTCGGTCATCGTCAAGAACATCATCGTGCCGCAGATGACGAGGGAAGAACTCGAAGGCTCCATCGACTGGCACGCCGAGGAGCACATCCCGTTCGAGATTTCGGACGTGAGCCTCGACTACCAGGTCGTCGGCTCCGGCGCCGACTCGCTGCACGTCCTGATGGCCGCCTGCAAGCGCGACTTCGTCGCCAACCTCAAGCAGGCCATCCAGCTCGCGGGCAAGCAGCCGGCCGTCATCGACGTGGACGCCTTCGCGCTGCAGAACTGCTACGAGGTCAACTACCAGCCGGCCGCGAACCTCGTGGTCGCGCTGCTGAACGTCGGCGCCTCGACGATGAACATCAACATCCTGCGCGGGGTGCGCAGCGTGTTCACGCGCGACGTTTCGGTCGGCGGCAACCAGTACACGTCGGTGTTGCAGAAGGAGCTGGGGCTCACCTACGAGCAGGCCGAGCAGGTGAAGCGCGGCGGCGAGGCGCCCTCGAACGTGCAGGCCGAACAGATCGAGGCCGCGCTCGAATCCGTCTCGGACATGCTGGCGCTGGAAATCTCGAAGACCTTCGACTTCTACCGCGCGACGGCCGACGACAACGACGGCAGCGTCCAGAAGATTCTGATCTCGGGCGGCGGCTCGAAGCTCCGGGGGCTGCCCGAGTTCCTCTCGAACCGCTTCGAGATGCCGGTCGAGCGGCTCGACCCCTTCCGCCAGATCAAGGTGGACGCGCGCCGCTTCGACCCCGAGTACATGCGCGAGGTCGTGCCCGAGATGGCGGTCGCCGTGGGGCTCGCCCTGAGAGGAGTGGATGCTTAAATGATCAAGGTCAACCTTTTGGATTCCGTCACCGAGCGCCACCAGTCGAGCGCGGCGGTCGTCGAGGCGAAGGTCGCCAACCCGGCGGCGCGCTTCTGGATGCTCGGCGCGTCCGTCGGCGTCCTCCTCGGCCTCGCGATGGTCTTCGACTTCTACAGCGCCGCGGCCTCGCAGAAGAAGGCGAAGGCCGACCTGGAGAAGCAGCAGCAGATCGCCGAGCAGATGGCCGCCGTCAACAAGGAGCAGGCCGACCTGGAGAAGAAGCTCAAGGACATCCAGTCGCGCATCGAGGTCATCAAGCGGCTCCGCAGCTCGCAGCAGGGCCCGGTCTCGCTCCTCTCCGACCTCAACTCGCGCCTGCCCAAAGACCCCGACTTCCGCCTCAACGCCATCGAGCAGAAGGGCGGCGAGCTGACCATCGAGGGGCAGTCGCCCAACGAGTACGCGGTGACGCAGTTCGGCCGCAGCCTGGAGTTCTCCGACGGCCTCTTCCTGAACGTGAGCCTGGCGGCCGAGCGCAAGCGGGCCGAGGTCAACCCGGCCGACTACACCGCGGCCGAAGGCCCCATCGACCCGGCCTTCAAGCCCGAAGTCTTCACGTTCACCATCAAGTGCAAGTACGGCCCGAACCAGCCGCAGGCCGACGCGAAGGCCGAGCCCGCCAAGAAGGGCAGGAAGAAGTAGTAGCGGCCGAACCGGAAGGAAACGAACGATGCTCAAACTCGATGCCCTCCAAGAGAAACCCTGGTACGTGCAGCTCGCCGTCTTCGGCGGCGCCGCGCTCGTCGTCTACGGCGCCTTCTGGTACTTCGTCACCCGCTCGACGCGCGCCGAGACGCGCCAGGTCGAGGCGAAGGTCGAGAACCTCCGGCGCGCCAACGCCGGCGCCGTCGTCGCCTCGCAGCGGCTCAACGAGTTCAAGGCCAACTACGAGCGCGCCAAGGCCGACTACGAAGACCTCAAGCTGCTGCTGCCCGAGCAGCGCGAGCTGACGATGGTCTTGCAGAACGTGCAGGACCGGGCCAAGGGCCGCCTGACGCTCACCAAGTTCACGCCGCAGGACGAGGTGCAGCAGGACTTCTACACGGGCAAGCCCGTCGCGGTCGCGGTCACGGGCAACTACAACAGCCTCGGCCAGTTCTTCGCGCAGATGGCCTCCTACCAGCGCATCGTCTCGATCACGGACTTCAAGGTCACGAAGCTGAGGGACCAGGCCCCCGGCGAGGCGAAGTCGAACCAGACGGTCGCGGCCGAGTTCCTCGTGACGGCCTACTACGTCTCGCCCGAGAAGCTCCAGGCCCCGCCGCCGGAGCCCGAGGAGAAGAAGGGCAAGGGCAAGAAGGACAAGAAGGACAAGAAGGACAAGGCGCCGAAGGCCGAGTCCGCCGAGTAAGAGGGGCGGGCCGCACGCCACCGGCGGCCCGCAGCGAGCAAACGTCGCAGCCGGAACGCAGGAAGAGTTTATGAAGAACAGACACACGCCCAGCACGCTCAAGGGAATCCTGGCGGCCGCGCTCGTCGCCGCCGCGGCGGCCACGGCGCCCGCGCAGACCGCGAGCAGCGCCTACCGCGCCACGCAGCGCGACCCGTTCTCCAAGTTCAAGCCCCCCGTCAGGCGCAAGGTCGACAAGAAGGTCGCCGCGCCCGCGCCCGTGCCGAACATCCAGGCGCGCATCGACAAGTACAAGGCGGAGAAGCTGGCGGCGATGAACCTCCAGCAGGCGGCGCCGAAGCCGACGACCGCGCTGCTGCTCTCCGAGGTGCGGGTCAAGGGCATCTTCCGCACGCCGCGCGGCTACGCCGCGATGGTCGAGGCGACGCCCATCAAGCTCTCCTACGTCGTCTACCCCGGCGAACAGTTCTACGACGGGATGCTGGTCGCCATCGAGGAGTCGCGCCTCGTCTTCCGCAAGCAGACGAAGTGGACGGACGGCCGCAGCGTGGTCGCCGTCGAGACCAAGCCCCTCGTCCAGCCCTCGGCCGCCGACCAGTTGACCGCGCTGCGCGAGGCGCAGCCCGCGGCGCCCGCGGCCGAAGAGAAGAAGTCGGACGTCACACAGCTCGTCGAGGCCCTGAAGGCCATCGCGGCCGGCGCCGCGCAGCAGCAGGGCGGCGCCGGCTCCGGCGGCGGCCAGCAGCAGCAGGCCGCCGACCCGCAGGCAGCCCAGCCGCAGGGGAGACCCTGAAGCCCCCGCGTAAAGAAAGACCGACCCGCCCACCGTCGCCTCGTCCCGCCTGAACTCGAACGGAGGTGAAGAACCTTTCCAGAGGGCCGCGCCCCGCGGCGTTTACTTTGACAACATGGCCGTGGGCCATCCGCGTTGTGCGGCGCGCGCTTTAAGGGCCGGCTTTTCGGAGCCAGCCCGAACGAGCGTTAGCGCGTGGCGGAGAGCGGCCCGCGGCGATGTCTCCCAAGGAATGAAGAACATGGCACACACCAAAAAATTACCCGCGGCCGCGGTGAGAGGCGCGCTCGTCCTCCTGCTCGTCGCCGCGTTAGGCCCACTGGCACTCGGCAGCAGCCCCGTCGGCGCGGCGGCTGCGAAGCCGCCCGTCGCCACCTCCGTGCGCTCGGCCGTCTCCGGCGCGGCCACGCTCATCACCATCGAGGGGACGGCCCCGATGCCCTACGCCGTCCGGCGCCCCGACGCGCTCCACGTCGTCGTCGACCTGCCCGGCGTGGACGGCTCGCAGCTCTCGCCCGCCTACGGCGTCTCGTCGCCCCTGGTCGAGAGCCTGACCGTCAGGCACGCGCTGCGCGACGGCGAGCCCGTCTCAAGCCTCCAGGTCGCACTGCGCGCGCCCGCGCGCGACCGCTCCCGCCTCGAAGGCAGCTACCTCGTCCTCGAACTCCTGCCCGGCGACGCCGCCGCTCCGAGCGCCCCGGCCGACCCGGCGCAGACGCGCCCCACCCCCGCCCCCGCCAACGGCGGCACGACCCCGCAGACCACGCAGGGCGCGCAGTTCGGCCAGGCCGGCTTCGTCGGCGAGCCCATCAACCTCAACGTCGTCAACGCCGACATCCGCGACATCCTCAACTACATCACCGAGCAGTACGGCGTGAACTTCGTCGTGGACGCCTCCGTCCAGCGCGTGCCCGTGACGATCAACGTGACGGACGTGCCGTGGAACTTCGCGCTCGACTCGATCCTGAAGGCCAACCGGCTCGGCGTCGAGGTCAACGGCAACATCCTGCGCGTCGCCACGCTCGAAGTGCTCAAGGACGAGGCGCGGATTCGCGCCGAGGAGGAGACGGCGCGCACGGCGCTGCGCGACGCGCAGCTCCTCAACCAGCCGCTCTTCACCGAGTTCGTCCGGCTCAACTACGCGCGCGCCGCGGGCTCTTTGGCCTCGTCGAGTGCGGGCGCCGACTCGTTCACGGGCGGCGGCGCCTCGGCGGCCGGCGCCGGGTCGGGCGGCGACGCGGGCATCCTCCCCATCATCAAGCGCAGGCTCTCGCGGCGCGGCAGCATCGAGGTGGACTCGCGCAGCAACACGCTCATCATCACGGACGTGCGCGACAACATCGAGGCCGTCCGCAAGCTCATCACGCTCCTCGACCAGCCCGAGCCGCAGGTCGAGATCGAGACGCGCATCGTCGTCGCCAACCGCAGCTTCAGCCGCGACCTCGGCGTCCAGCTCTCGGCCGCGGTCTTGAACAACCGGCGCGGCGGCGGCATCACGTTCGAGAACTTCCCGAACAGCGCGTCGGGTCTGAACCCGGGCGGCATCCCGGGCGGCCTGGCGGGCACGCCCGGCGCCTCGGCCGGCCTCGGGGCCGGCAGCCCGACGACCGTCATCGGCCTGACGACCGGCATCTTCGGCACCGCGCAGATCGGCGCGCTCATCACCGCCGCCGAGGCCAAGGGCCAGGCGAAGGTGGTCGCCTCGCCGCGCGTCACCGCGCTCAACAACCGCTCGGCGCAGATCGAGAGCGGCGCGCAGATCCCCGTCATCACGCCGCAGACGGGCGCCAGCGGCGGCTCGGCCATCTTCACGACGACCTTCGTCTCCGTCCCGCTCCGGCTCTCCATCACGCCGCAGATCACCGACGCCGGCACCGTCATCCTGCGCGTGACGATGGAGAACAACACGGTCAACCGCACCATCGTCAACGCGCTCGGCACGCCCGGCATCGACACGCAGCGCATGCAGACCGAAGTGCTCGTGCCCGACGGCGGGACGACGGTCGTCGGCGGCGTGCTCAACGACCGCGAGACCGACGCGACGAACCGCACGCCGGGGCTCGCCAGCGTGCCCGTGCTCGGCAACCTCTTCAAGCGCAAGGCCGTCACGCGCAACACCGACGAGATACTCTTCTTCATCACGCCGCGCATCTACCGGCCGGACTACCAGGGCCGCCGCGTGGACGCGGAGCCCGCGACCGGCACGCGCTCGGTGACGATCTCGCAGCCCGTCCCGCTCGGCAACCCCGAGACGAACACGCCGGCCACGTCCGTCCCCGCCGGCCCCACGCCCCAGCAGCAGTCGCCGACGAACTCGCTCGTCCAGCCCGTCTACGCGCCGGCCCCGGCGGCCACGACGACGAGCGAGCCGCAGGCGACCACGCCGCCCCGCCCGTAAAGGAGGACCAGAGCAGAGATGTTCAAGCAGGCACTCACAGAGATAGTCGAACGCACCGAGGGCGCGACCGGCGCGCTCATCATGGGCATGGACGGCATCGCGGTCGAGCGCGTCTTCCTGCCCGAGGGCAGCGACGCGAACATGGACGTGGCGGCGGCCGAGGTCACCTCGCTCGTCCGCAGCGCCATGCGGGCCGGCACCAACACCGGCCTGGGCGCGCCGCAGGAGCTGTTCGTCAACTTCGAGGGCGCCCGCGTCCTCGCACGCCTCTTCTCCGCCGAGTACTTCGTCGTCCTCGCCATGAAGCCCGACGGCAACCTCGGCCGCGGCCGCTACGAGCTGCGCAAGGCCGAGCTGCGGCTGGCGCGCGAGTTCGCGCTGTGAGGAGTAG
Organism: Pyrinomonadaceae bacterium; assembly: GCA_036389235.1. Lineage (GTDB taxonomy): Bacteria > Acidobacteriota > Blastocatellia > Pyrinomonadales > Pyrinomonadaceae > QHXN01. The sequence goes on from DASVQJ010000109.1 coordinate 12,904, forward strand.
ACGGTAGACAGTAGCCAGTAGCCAGTAGGAAGACAAAGCGGCGCGCCCGGTCTAAAGACTGAGGCGCGCCGCTTCTCTCTTCTACTGACTACTGACTACTGTCTACTAACACGCTGGCACCCGCACCGAGTTCAGGCCGCGCAGCAGCACGCGCTGGCGGCGCTGGACGCGGCGCGGGTTCTTCTGCGGGTTGAAGATGTTGAGCGGGGAGGGGATCATCGCGGCGAGGTAGGCCGCCTCCTGCGGGCTGAGGTTGGCGGCCGGCTTGCGGAAGTAGGTCTGCGCCGCGGCCTCCGCCCCGTAGACGCCGTCGCCCCACTCGATGACGTTGAGGTAGATTTCCAGTATCCGGCACTTCGTGAGCGAGCGTTCGAGGAAGTAGGTGATGGCCGCCTCCTTCACCTTGCGCGCGGCCGTGCGCTCCGACGAGAGGTAGAGGTTCTTCGCCAACTGCTGCGAGACGGTCGAGCCGCCGCGCCGGAACTTGCTCAGGTCGGGAATCCAGTCCGAGGGGTCGTTGTCGCCCTCCTGCTTCGCCTCGCGCTCGGCCTCCTTCTGCCCCGCCTCCCAGGCCCTCTGGATGGCCTCGTAGTCGAAGCCGTGGTGCGCGACGAAGTTGGTGTCCTCGCCCGCGAGCACCGCGCGCTGGAGGTTCGTCGAGATGCGCGAGAGCGGCACCCACTGCTGCACGCGCCGCGGCTCGCGCCCCGCCTCGCGCGCCTCCTTCAGCCGCGTCTCGATCATGCTCGTCGTCTCCGGGTTCTTCGTCTGGAGGTCGGAGACGCGCGGGAACGTGAAGACCTCGTAGACGACGAAGAGCGTAAAGAGCGCGAGCAGGACGAGCGCGCCGGTCTTAAAGACTTTCCAGATGAGTCTCCACATGCGGGGCGAATTATATAGCGGTCAGTACCGCCCGCGGTAGCGGGTGGGTCTATATCACCCGCCGGCACCGCATCACGACGACCCGCCCGCCACCGCGGGCGGTACTGACCTGCCTACTCCGTCGAATATCTCTTTGGCCGCGCGGATGGTGTTGCAGTGTATCTCGACGGTGTCGCCGACGTCGGCGGCGTAACCGCCCGACATGACGGTGGCGACCGCGACGCCGCGCGCGCGGCACTCGCGCAGAACCATCTCGTCGCGCGCGCGGAGGCCGCCGAAGGTGAGCGAGAGGCGCCCGAGCTTGTCGCCTTCGTAAGGGTCTGCGCCGCCGAGGTAGAAGACGAGGTCGGGCTCGTGCCCGAAGACGCGCGGGAGGTGGCGCGCGAGCGCCGCGAGGTACTCCTCGTCGGCGGTGCCGTCGGGCAGCTCCACGTCGAGCGTGGAGCGGAGCTTGAAGAGCGGGTAGTTCTTCGCGCCGTGCATCGAGAAGGTGAAGACCGACGGGTCTTCCGCGAAGATGTGCGCCGTCCCGTTGCCCTGGTGCACGTCGAGGTCTACGACCGCGAACCTTTGCGCCCGGCCGTCCCTTTGCAGCACGCGGACGGCGACGGCCACGTCGTTGAGCACGCAGAAGCCCTCGCCGTGGTCGGGGAAGGCGTGGTGCGTCCCGCCCGCGAGGTTCGCCCCGACCCCTTCGTCTAAGGCGAACCGCGCCGCCGCGCACGTCCCCGCCGTCGCCAGAAACGAACGCCGCACGAGAGCCTTCGACCAGGGCAGCCCGAGCCGCCTGACCTCCCTCTGCGTCAAAGAACCCGCGCGCAGGCGCGTCACGTAGTCGTCCGTGTGCACCAGCAGCACGTCCGCGACCGGCGCCTCGCGCGGCTCGTAAATCTCCGCGGGCGCGAGCGTCCCCTCGGCGACCAGGCGGTCGCGCACCAGCTCGAACTTGCGGATGGGGAAGACGTGCCCCTCGCCGATGTCGGCGTAGTAACGCGGCGTGTAGCAGACGCGCATGGGAATAGATGTTAGATGCCGGATGTTAGATGTTAGTGTTCATAACTCTGCGGCAGTTGAGAATGAAGACACGGCTTTTGCTTTTAATAGTATCCAGCATCCAGCATCTACCTCTTCCGCTGGCGCGGGTCGAGGTATTCGCGCAGGCCGTCGCCGAGGAAGTTGAAGGCGAGGACGGTCACCGCGATGGCGAGGCCCGGCGCGAGCATCGCGTGCGGCGCGCGGCTGAGGGTGGCGAGGTCGCGCGCCTCTTCGAGCATCGCGCCCCACGAAGGCGCGGGCGGCGGGACGCCCAGGCCGAGGAACGAGAGCGAAGCCTCCGAGAGCACCGCGCCGGCCATGCCGAGGCTCGCCTGCACGATGAGCGGCTGCACCGCGTTCGGCAGCACGTGGAAGAGCAGGATGCGCCAGTCGCGCGCGCCCAGGGCGCGCGCGGCCTGCACGAAGTCGTACTCGCGCACCTTCAAGACCTGCCCGCGCATCACGCGCGCGTACCCGACCCAGCCGATGACGCACAGCGCGAGGATGAGCTTGCCGAGCCCGGCGCCGAGGAACGCCACCATCGCGATGGCGAGCAGCAGCCCGGGGAAGGCGAGGAAGACGTTGAAGACGTAGCCCGACACGACGCGGTCGATCCAGCCGCCGTAGTAGCCCGCCAGCGCCCCGATGAACGTCCCCACCGCGGCCGACACCGCGACCACCACCAGCCCCACCTGCAAAGAGATGCGCGCCCCGTACACCACCCGCGAGAAGACGTCGCGCCCCGTCGCGTCCGTCCCCAGCCAGTGCTCGGCCGAAGGCCCCTTGTAGCGCGCCAGCAGGTCTGTGGCGCCCACGTCGTGCGTCGCGATCCACGGCGCGAACAGCGCGACCAGCACCAGCAGCACGATGAAGACGAGTCCGAAGATGGCAAGTCGGTTCATGAGACTCTGATTCTCGGGTCGAGCCTGCGGTAGAGGAGGTCGGTCAGCGTGTTGGCGAGGATGTAGGTGACGCTGATGACGAGGACGCAGCCCTGCACCAGACGGTAGTCGCGCTTGTTGATGCCCTCCTCGACTAGCAGCAGGCCGATGCCGGGCCAGTTGAAAATCTTCTCGGTGATGATGGCGCCCGCGAGCAGCACGCCGAGCTGGAGGCCGAGGACGGTGACGACCGGGATGAGGCCGTTCTTCAGGACGTGCTTGTAGACGACCGTGCGCTCGCCCAACCCCTTCGCGCGCGCCGTGCGGACGTAGTCCTCGCCCATCTCTTCGATCACCGAGGAGCGCACCATGCGCGTCAGGAGCGCCGAGAGCGCCGCGCCGAGCGTGACGGCCGGCAGGATGATGCTCGACCAGCCGAAGCGCCCCGAGGGGTCGAGCCAGCCCATCCACACGGCGAAGACGTAGATGAGGAGCGGCCCGATGACGAAGCTCGGCAGGCTGATGCCGACGAGCGCGACGACCGAGAGCGCGTTGTCGAGTAAGTTCCCGCGGTTCGTCCCCGCCACGACGCCTAAAGGCACCGCGATGGCGACGGCGACGAGCAGCGCCGCCAGCGCGAGCTGTATCGTCGCGCCGTAGCGCGAGAGGATCAGCTCGCGCACGGGGCGGTCGGTGCGGAAAGAGTTGCCCATGTCGCCGCGCAAGATAGAGCGCCAGTAATCGACGTAGCGGTTGTCCGCCCCGTTCCACTTGAAGCTGCGCGCGCCGCCCTCCTCGTCCGCCGTGTAGGAGAAGAAGAAGGCCGGGCGGTCGAGCCCGTGCTTCTGCCTGAACTGCGCGAGCGCCTCGGGCGTCGCGGCGTCGCCCAGGATGGCGGTCGCCGGGTCGCCCGGGACGAGTTCGATCAGAATCGTCACCAGGCTCACGACCGTCCACACGACGAGCAGCAGGATGAGCAGACGGCGCGCGATGTCGAGCAGCTTGCGCTTCATCAAAATCAACTTAGAAGGGAATTCGGATTGCGGACCGATAATAACATTGAGTGTAGCAAGGATGAAGGGGTGTCGGGTTCCAGGTGCCGGGTGCTGGGGGAAGACGCCAACCCAACACCTGACACCTAAAACCCGACACCCCTCCCAAATAAACCTAGCCCGACGAACTCAAATCCTCGACGGCGGCCCCGACAACCACCAAAGAGGCTGAATTCGCCGGGCTAGTCCAGTGGCCGCGACCAATGAGAGGCGCGGCCAAGCCCTTAAACTTCATGCGGCGCGCGCTCCCGTGTGGAGCGCGGCAATCCCGCCCGTCAGATTCTTATAAACGACTCCTTCGAAACCCTCCTCGCGCATCAACTCGGCCAGACGCTTCTGGTCGGGGAAGCGCGACACGGAGTCGGGCAAGTATTCGTACGCCCCGCGCGAGCCGCTCACCCAGCCGCCGATGCGGGGCAGCACGCGCGTGAAGTAGAAGCGGAACAGCGCGCGGAAGCCCGGCACGACGGGGCTCGAAAATTCGAGGACGGCCAGCCGGCCCCCCGGCCTCAAGACCCTCCGCAGCTCGCGCAAGCCTTCGGGCACGCCCGCCAGGTTCCGGAGGCCGAAGGCGATGGTGACGGCGTCGAACGTCTCGTCCGCGAACGGGAGACTCAGCGCGTCGCCCTCGACGAAGGGAACCGTGCGGGAGTCGGCCTCGGCCTTGCGCCGCGCGACCTCAAGCATCGGGCGGCAGAAGTCTAACCCGACGACGCGCCCCGCGCCCGCGTCCGCGAGCACGAACGAGAGATCACCCGTCCCGCAGGCGACGTCGAGGACGCGCGCTTCACCGATGAGCGAAGAACGTAAACTGCGCGCGACCTCGCGCCGCCACCGTTTGTCAACGTTCCCCGAGAGCAGGTGGTTCAAGAGGTCGTAGCGGCCGGCAATCCCGGCGAACATCGCCCGCACGCGCCGCGCGTGCTCGACCTTCGAATCAACCGTCTCAGGGGAATTACGCAGCAAGGTTAAGCGAAGGCGCGCGCCGGTTGGTTGCAGTTAACTTGCGGTTTGTTTGCGAGTTGGGGGCGATTGGTACGCCCCCTTCAGGGCCGCTTCAACTGTAGCGTCGGCTGTTGCGGCTTGGGCGTGGGCTGCGTTTGAGGTGGCCTGGCGGCCGCCTCGCCGAAGACCTCGACGTTGCCGACGCGCGCCAGCTCCGTCCTGAGCTGCGCGGCGTCGCCCGTGGCGACCGTGGCGACGGGCGTGTGCAGGAAGAGGCGCGCGGCGACGCGCTGGGCCTCGCCCGCCGGGAGAGCCTGCGCCGCGCGCGCGAGCGCGCCCGACGCGGCGGCGGCGTTCTTGTACGTGTGCTCGTCGAGCCAGGCGTTGGCGAACGTCTCGTCGCCCGGAGCGTTGGCGCCGAGCGCGGCCGCGGCCTTCTGCTTCGCCGCGTCCAACTCCGCGGCGGCCGGCGCGCCCGTCGAAAGGTCGCCGAGAACTTTGCGCGCGGCTTCGAGCGCCTTCGCGGCCTCGGCCGGCGTCTTGAGCGTCGCGCCCATGCGGAAGATGCCGTTCTCGCGGTAAGAATCATGGCGGGCGTAGGCGGCGCGCTCCCTCAGCTCGGGCATCGCGGCGAGCCAGCGTTCGCGCGCGATCTGCGCGACGACCTGCGCGGCCGGCGAGTCGATGTCCGTGCGCGCGAAGCCGCGCAGGGCGAGACGCAGCTCGACCGCGGCCGAGTCCGGCTGGTTGACGACCAGCGTGCGCTCGTCGGGCGGGTCTGGAAGTTTGAAGGTGGCGGGGACGGCGCGGTCGCTCTTGCGCCAGCCGCCGAAGGACTCGCGCATCGAGCGCATGACGCGCTTCGGCTCGAAGCCGCCGACGACGACGAGGGTCGTGTTGTCCGGGTTCAGGAAGCGCTCGCGCAGGAGCAGGATGTCCCCGCGCTCGGCGCGCGCGAGCGACTCGGGCGTGCCCGACGTGGCGCGGCCGTAGGGGTACGTGCCGAAGAGCCGCGCGGCGGCGGCGCGGTCGGCCGCTTCGGCCGCCGCGGGCGGGGTCTCGCGCAGGGACTTGATGCGGGCCGCGCGGACGCGCTCGAAGTTCTCGGGCGTGAGCTGCGGGTTGGTGACGGCGTTGCGCGCGAGTTCGAGCAGGCGGTCGAAGTCCGCGGCGCGCCCGGCCAGCGTGATGTCGATGGCGTCGTAGCCGAGCACGACCTCGATGCGGCCGCCCAGCTCCTCTGTGACGTAGTCGCGCGTCTGCTGGTCGAACATGGCGTCAACCAGGGTCGCCATCAGGCCCTCCTTGCCGGCGAGGTCGAAGGCGGCGCCGCTGTGCACGCGCAGCTTGACGAGCACGTTCGGGTCGGCCGGCCGGCTCCAGAGCAGAATCCTCAAACCGTTCAGAAGCACCTCGCGGCGCGGCTCCGGGTTAGCCTGTGACGGCGCGGCGACCCAGGCGGAGCAGAGCAGGACGAGCGCGGTCAGGGCTCGCAGCGGCGGTCGGCGCCGGCCGCATTTCGGACTCTTTGAGCTTTTCATAACTATAATGCGATGTGGACGGGTAAACAGGTCAGAACCGCCCGCGGTAGCGGGTGGGCCGTCATAACCCGAGGGCGCCGTGTCGCCTGAGAGCCGCCCGCTGCCGCGGGCGGTTCTGACCCGGTTTTGTGCCCGCCCTGCTAAAGCTAAACGGCAACGGGGAGCAGTTCCCGGAAATCTTAGATGCAGGCGCGGGAAGCGTCAAATGCCTCGGCGGGCGGCGGGGGGGCTGTATTTTTTCCGGGCGGCGCGCGGGCGCTTGGCAAAGATTCCGCCGGGCGGGGCATCAAAAGCTGTTCAGAGAGCACCTTGCGGACGACCCGCCCGCACGCACGCCGCACGCAAGGCTCCGCTCCGGGGCTTGAATGGTTCGGAAAAAGTTTGTAACTTGGGTACAGCACGGGCTACCCTTTCCCCGCGTGGTTCGACGGGAGGTTCCTTAGAAAATGAAACAGTGTCCTACGTGCCAAGAGGAGTTCGCCGATAAGTTCGGTTTCTGCCCGGTGGACGGTACGCCCCTGGGCTCCCCCGGCGAGCGCCCCGCGGCCCCCCAGGCGTCGGACGAGTCGTTCGTCACAGAGGTTTCGACGGCCGCCTACACGGCCTCGGCCGCGGATGAGGGGGCCGCCGGCGCGACCGGAGCCGCCGCGGCCGGCGCGGGCGTCCCCCCGGCCCCGGACGGCCGCGAAGAGTTCCACCTGACCTTCCTGGAAGACGAGGGGCTCACGCGCCGCCTCGTCAAAGAGCTGAAGGCCGTGGGGCACGACGCGGAGCTGACGTGGCCCGAGTTCAAGCGCGACCCCGTCGGGTTCTCGAAGCGCTCGGCCAGGGCTTACGGGGCGGCGGGCTGGAAGTTCTTCTCGCAGCGGAACGTCGCGCTGGCGAGCGTGGCCGCCATCCTCTTCGTCTCGGGCTTCCTGGTCTTCATCTTCGCCCTCGAAAACCGCTGCGACATCATGAGCCGGTTCGGTAAGCAGTGCGACCAGACGGCCAGCGTCAACCCGTACGAGAACCTTGAGCTGGTCGGCTACGTCGAGAACGAGATTCCGAAGGAGCAGCCGACGCCGGAGAAGGGCACGGCGGGCACCAACGAGGGGAAGGGCGGCGGCTCCAAGCCCAAGTACGAGAAGCCTGCGGGCGGCGGCGGCGGCGGGCGCCAGGAGCAGGCCCCGGCCTCCGCGGGCAAGTTGCCGCCTGCGCAGCTCGTGCCGCCCATCGTGACGCCGGCGCCGAAGCCCCCGCCGGTCAACCCGCACCTGGCGGTGATGCCGAACATGAACGTCGATCCAATGCTGGCGAAGGTTGACCCGCGCGACATCCCCTACGGCCTGCCTAACTCGACGGCGACCGTGCCCTCTTCCGGGCCGGGTCGCGGGGGCGGCATGGGCGACGGCTCGGGCGGCGGCATGGGCACGGGCGACGGCACCGGCCTGGGGCCGGGCCGTGGCTCTAACACCGGCGGCGGCGACGCCCACTTGGGCGGCGGCGGCCCCGGCGGCGGCGGCGGTGGCGGCGGCGTCGATTACTCGCGCCCCTTCAGGCAGAACGAGGTGACGCGCAAGGCGCTCATCACCTTCAAGCCGGAGCCGGGCTTCACCGAAGAGGCGCGCAAGAACAACGTGACCGGCGTCGTGCGGCTCCGCGCAGTCCTGCACGCCTCCGGCGCCATCCAGGGCATCAGCGTCGTCAAGGGTCTGCCCGACGGCCTGACCGAGAAGGCCATCGCCGCCGCGCGCCAGATACGCTTCACCCCCGCCGAGAAGGACGGACGCTCCGTCTCGCAGTACGTGGTGCTGGAGTACAACTTCAACATCTACTGACGGGGAGTAGACAGTAGCCGGTAGAAAGACGACGCGGCGCGCCCGGCTTGAAGGCCGAGACGCGCCGCCTCTTTTTCTAACGACTACTGTCCACTGACCACTGTCTACCCTCTCCTGCTATACTCTCCCGCGCAAGTCTTAACCTTAAGCTGAGGAGTCGCGTTTGGCGGAAGCGTCCCGGAGGGCGGTGAAGGTCGTCTGCGTGGCGAGCTACTTCAAGGGCGCGGACTTCCCGCGCGAGTGCAAGCGGCAGGGGGCGCGCGTGGAGCTGCTGACGCGCGAGCGCACGAGGCGCGAGCCCTGGCCGCACGACTCGCTCGACGCCGTCCACTACCTGCCGGACGACGCGGGCGCCGACCTCTTCGTCCACGCGGCCGCGCACCTCTCGCGCGAGCAGAAGATCGACGCGCTCGTCGCGCTCGAAGAGTTCGATGTGGTCACCACGGCGCTCGCGCGCGAGCACCTGCGCCTGCCGGGCTTCGACGGCTCGCGCGCGCGCCTGTTCCGCGACAAGCTCGCCATGCGACAGCGCGCCCGCGACGCGTCCTTGCGCGTCCCCGACTTCGTGCCGCTCTTCAACTACCAGGAGGTCGGCGAGTACATGGAGCGCGTGCCGCCGCCATGGGTCGTCAAGCCGCGCTCGGACGTCTCCGCCTCCGGCATCCGCCGGCTCGAAGAGTCGGAGCACGTCTGGCGCGCCATCGACGCGCTCGACGCGCGCGAGGCTTTGCAGGACAAGTCCTCCTACTACCTGCTTGAGAAGTTCGTCCCCGGCGAGGTCTTCCACGTCGATTCGGTCGTGGAGGGGGGCGAGATCATCTTCTCGGGCGCGAGCCGCTACGGGCGCCCGCCGCTCGAAGTGGTTCAGGGCGGGGGCGTCTTCACGACCCACACGCTCGACCACGACTCGCGGGAGTATCAAGAGCTGACGCGCCTCAACTCTGAGCTGCTCAGCGCGCTCGGACTCAAACGCGGGGCCGCGCACGCCGAGTTCATCAGGGGCGCCGCGGACGGCGAGTTCTACTTCCTCGAAGTGGCCGCGCGCGTCGGCGGCGCCTACATCGCGGAGACTTTGGAGGCCGCGACCGGCCACAACCTCTGGCGCGAGTGGGCGCGCGTCGAGGTGGCGCACGCGCGCGGCGCGCGCGTCGGCAGGCTCGAACCTCGCAGGGAGTACGGCGGCATCGCCCTCTCGCTCGCGCGCCAGGAGCGCCCCGACACGAGCGGGTACGACGACCCCGAGATCGTCTTCCGCGTGGACAAGCCCCACCACGTCGGCCTCGTCGTACGCTCCCACGACCTCGCGCGCGTGCGCGAACTGCTCGACGACTACTCGGCGCGCTTCGCCCGAGACTTCAGCGCCACCGTCCCGCCGCCCGAGCGCCGCGGGGTGAATTTGTGAGTGATGAGTGATGAGTGATGAGTGATGAGAAGATGAGCGGGCCTTGTCTCCCTCTCATCACTCATCGCGGAGGAGATTGAATGGCTGAGCCTCATGTCGCACCTTACGGGTCGTGGAAGTCGCCGATCACGTCCGACCTCATCGTGTCGGCGTCGAGGGGGCTGGGACAGGTCGTGCTCGACGGCGCGGACACCTACTGGGTCGAGCTGCGGCCGTCGGAGGGCGGGCGCAACTGCATCGTGCGCCGGACGCCGGACGGCACGGTCTCGGACGTGACGCCGGAGGGCTTCAACGCGCGGACGCGCGTGCACGAGTACGGGGGCGGGGACTTCGCCGTCCACGACGGCGCGATCTACTTCGCGAACTTCGCCGACCAGCGCGTCTACCGCCAGCGGACGGAGACCGCGCCGCAAGCCTTAACGCCCGAGGGCAAGTTCCGCTACAGCGACTTCGTGGCGGACGCCGTGCGCGGCCGCCTCTACGCCGTGCGCGAAGACCACACGGGGGAGGGGGCCGAGGCCGTCAACACGCTCGTCACGCTCAACGAGGACGGCGCGTCGAACGAGGGGGGCGGGCGGGTCGTCGCCTCCGGCAACGACTTCTACGCGACGCCGCGTCTGAGCCCGGACGGGACCCGCCTCGCGTGGCTCACCTGGAACCACCCGAACATGCCCTGGGACGGGAGCGAGCTGTGGGTGGGCGAGCTGAACGCCGACGGCACGCTGGGCGAGTCGCGCCGCGTGGCGGGCGGGGCCGAGGAGTCGATCTTCCAGCCCGAGTGGTCGCCCGGGGGCACGCTCTACTTCGTCTCCGACCGGAACAACTGGTGGAACATCTACCGGCTGAACGAGGGCGGCGAGGCGGAGGCCGTCCACGAGGCGGAGGCCGAGTTCGGGATGCCGCAGTGGCTCTTCGCCATGTCCACCTACGCCTTCGCCTCCGACGAGCTGATCGTCTGCGCCTACGCGCGGCGCGGCGACTGGAGCCTCGGCCTGCTCGACACGCGCCGCAAGACGCTGGAGCGCGTCGAGCTGCCCTACACGGACATCACCTACGTCCGCGCCGACCACCTGCGCGCGGTCTTCCGCGCCGGCTCGCCGACCGACCGCGCCGCCCTCGTCGAGCTCGACCTGGGGACGCGCGAGACGGACGTCCTCCGCCGCGCGAGCGAGGTCGCCGTCGAGCCCGCCTACTTCTCGGCGCCGCGCGCCGTCGAGTTCCCGACCGAGGGCGGGCGCACCGCGCACGCCTTCTACTACCCGCCGCGCAACCCGGACTTCGTCGCGCCCGAGGGCGAGCGCCCGCCGCTGCTCGTCAAGTGTCACGGCGGCCCGACCTCTTCGGCCTCGTCCACGCTGCGGCTGGAGACGCAGTACTGGACGAGCCGCGGCATCGCCGTCCTCGACGTGAACTACGGCGGCAGCACGGGCTACGGGCGCGAGTACCGGCAGCGCCTCAACGGCCAGTGGGGCGTCGTGGACGTGGACGACTGCGTCAACGGCGCGCGCTACCTGATAGAGCGCGGCGAGGCGGACCCCGCTCGCTGCGTCATCACGGGCGGCTCGGCCGGCGGCTTCACGACGCTCAACGCCCTGACCTTCCGCGACCTCTTCAAGGCCGGCGCCAGCCACTTCGGCCTGAGCGACCTGACCATCTTCGTCGGCGACACGCACAAGTTCGAGTCGCGCTACCTTGACGGCCTCGTCGGCCCCTACCCGGAGCGCGCCGACCTCTAC
>DASVQJ010000110.1:0-25974 GCA_036389235.1 Pyrinomonadaceae bacterium
CGGGCGGCAGGACGCTCAAATGCGCGAACGTCGTCGGCTACGTGCGCGGCGCCTCGAACCCCGAGAGCCTCGTCGTCGTCACGGCGCATTACGACCATTTGGGCGTCCGCGGGGGGAAGGTCTACAACGGCGCGGACGACAACGCCTCGGGCGTCGCGGTGCTGCTGCAACTGGCCGCGCACTTCGCGCGCGAGCCGCCGCGCCACACGCTCGTCTTCGCCGCGCTCGACGCCGAGGAGGAGGGGCTGGTCGGCGCGAAAGCCTTAGTCAAACAACTGCGCGCGGAGAAGCGCGAGGTGGCGCTCGACGTGAACATGGACATGGTCAGCCACAGCGAGCGCGGCGAGCTTTACGCGTCGGGCGCCTACCACACGCCCGCGCTCAAGCCCCTGCTCGAACGTATCGCGGCGCACGCGCCCGCGCGCCTCCTGCTCGGCCACGACCGCCCCGAGCAGGGGCACGACGACTGGACGAACCAGTCGGACCAGTTCGCCTTCCACAAGGCCGGCGTCCCCTTCGTCTACTTCGGCGTCGAAGACCACAAGGACTACCACAAGCCCACCGACGACTTCGACACCCTCACCCGCGACTTCTTCGTCGGCGCCGCCGAGACCGTCCTCGAAGTGGTCACTGCCCTCGATGCGGGCCTCGACGCGGCCGTGAAAGGGAGGCGCGGGGGCAGGTGATCCCGCTCGCCTCGTAGAGTTTTTCCCGGCACAGGTCGTCCAGCCGCTCCCCCGCCTTGTCGAGGAGTTCGTCGGGCTGCAAGGGCCAGACGCGTACCGGGTAGGTTTGCGTGCCCTCGGCGTGGCTCGCGGTGGCCACGTACCTGCCGCCCTCGCTGAAGGCGATGGCCGAGATCGTCCCGTCGTGCCGCAGGAGCGCGACCTCGTCCGCGGGCCTTTCGCTCTCGAAGACGTGAACGACGCCCTCGTCCGTGCCGAGCGCGAGGTAGCGGCTATCCGGGCTGAAGGCGGCCGAGGTGACCACCGTGTCTTCGAGCAGCAGCTCGAACTTCGCCCCTTCGCCCTTCGAGAGGTCTAACACCGCGCCGAGGTTGCTGTTGTCCTTCGCCAAGACGAAGCGGCCGTCGGGGCTGAGCCACACGCCGTCCGCGTGAACTCTCACCTCACACCGCCTCTTCTTGTCCTGCGTGGACGCTTTCATGCAGGGCGGCGAGATGTTCCTCTGTCCGGCCACGTCCCACACGCGCACGAAACGGTCTTCGTCGGCATAGTCGTAGAGCACCGCGAGCCGCAGTCCGTCGGCGGAGAGCGACATCTTCATTATCCTGAATTCCTCGTCTTCCTCCTGCTGGTCGGCGCCCGTCTCTTTGCGGATTTCGTCCTGAGAGATGACCTTCCACCTGCGGTACGGGCCGCCGTCGGCGCGGCGGCCGTAGACGACGACCGTTCGCCTCTTATCCGCGTTCATCCCGGAGAGGGCGAAGAACCTGCCGCCGGGGCTGACGGCCGCCCCCTCCACCTCTTCGAGGGTGGCGTCGAGGGTGACGGCAGTCTTCCTGCCCCCCCAGACGTCCCACACGACGGCGGTCTCCGAGTCGGCCTGGATGAGGAAGTCCGCGGCCGGGCTCAAGTTCTTCGCCGGCCTCCCTCCGGTGTCGGCGGCGTAGGTCAGGGGGCCGGCCTTTGTGCCGTCGGCCGTACTGTAGACGGCGGCCGGCCCGCCCGACGCGCCCTCCCCGGTCATGGCGGCGACGAACTGCCCGGCGGGCGCGAAGCCGACGCCCGTGACCTCCTTCTCCGGGAAAGCCCGCCAGAGGTTTCGGTAGCCGGCGGCGTCCCACGTCTCCAGCCTTCTTTCCTCTATCCACTCCCAGTTCCGAGGCCCCTCGACGCTCTTGATTAGCGTCAGCCGTTCGCCGTCGGGGCGGAAGGCCAGCTTCTGCACGTAAGAGCGCGTCGGCCATTTCACGCGGTAGCCGAGCCGCGCGACGGGCTCGAAGTCAACCCGGCCCGGCGTCTTCTTCCAGACGCCCTTGTCCGTGGCGAAGCAGGTGTCGTCGAGGCCGGGGGCGACCGCCTGGACGGCCTCCTGCTGCCGGACGACCTCGTAGTTGGCGAAATCCTCCCCGGCCAGCGCGCGCTCGGCGGGTGGGTGATTCGGGTCAAAGCCCACCGGGTAGAGGCGCAGCCGCCAGATGATGACCCGCCCGGCGAGGTCTTGCCCCGTCCGGCTTCTGTCGCTCCCCCCGAGGGCCAGGTCGCCGGTCGGGCCGAAGGCCAGATCGCTGACAGCCACGTCGAGCCGTTCCCGCGCACCCGGGGCGGCGTCTCCGGCCCGCCCGCGCCGCGCCGCCGCGTCCCGCGACGCGCCTTCGTTCTTGTCTCCCGGGGCTGCCGCATACTGTTCGAAGGTCGTGACGACGTTCCCGCTCTCGATGTCCGCGACGGAGACGATATTTTCAGACCCTTTGCCGTGTCCGCTGGCGTAGGCGAGGTAGCGCCCGCCGGGGCTGAGCGCGATCCGGCCGGGGTTTTTGACCGGCGCGGGGGCCACCGCGCTGCTTGCGCAGGTCTTCATGTCGATGATCTCGACGGCGCCCGCGTTGTTGACCGCCGCCACGCGAGCCGCCCCGTTGCTCAAGGCGAGCGCCTGGCCTTCGTAGACGCACACAGACGGCTCGCCTCCGGTCGCGCCGACGTGCAGTTTCCCTTCGGAGAGCCACCCGAAGCTGCCGCCGTCGGGGCTAAGCGCGTAGGCCCCTACGTCGTGCGCCTCTTCGCCGCTCGCGAACAGCCGGCTGTCGTAGAGACGCGGCGTGAGCGCGAGGCTCTCGCGCAGCGCCGTGTCGGCTTCGAGGGAGTGGAAGCGCGCGGAGACGGACTTGTTCATGGATTCCACGGCCACCTTAAGGCTGCGCGAAGCCTCCTCGGGGCGCTGGCGCATGAGCGTCTGCGCGCGGTTGGCGTCCGAGCGCGCCGCGGCGATGGTCTGCTGCCTGACCGCGCGCCGCTGCTCGGCCAGCGCGCGGGCCGACGCCTCGACGGCCGCGCGCGCGGCGTCTTCGGCGATCTTCGTCTTGGCCTTCGCGTCGGCGGTGGCGGTGTCGGCGATATCCTTCTGCTTCTTCGCCTCGGCCTCGGCCCGCTCGGCCTCGGCCTGCGCGGCCTGCGCCTCCTTAGTCTTCAGCTCGGCCCGCGCCTGCTCGGTGTTCGCCCTCTCCGTCGCCTCCCCGGCCCGCCGGAGGGCCTCGCCGGCGCTGCGGAGCTGGTACAAGGCGAGTCCGCCGGCGCCGGCGCTGAGGAGGACGAGCGCCGCCAGCACGAGGAGCGCGCGGTTGCGGTACTTGCGCAGCCGGTCTTTGCTCTTCATGTAGGAAGACGCCCTGACGATCTGCTTGACGGCCTCCTCCGAGGGCTGGCCGGTCGTCAGCGCCTGCGGGTCTTCGCGCTGGCGCGCCTTGCCGCCGACGAGCGGGTCCCATTCGGCCGGGAAGGCGTCGAGCTGCCCCCCGCGGTCGAAGCTGACGGCAATGATTCTCGAAGTGCCGTTGGCCCCGGAGAACTTCACCAGCTCGGGGGTGATGTTTTCGGGCTTCTTAAGTGCGCCGGGGGTGGCGAGGAGCACGAGCGTCTTGCAGAGCCCGATCTTGCGGTAGAGCGTCTCGGGCGGCACGCGCCCGGCGTCCGTGCCGAGCTTGTCCGTGAAGCAGGAGAAGTCGCGCGACGAGAGGGCGGCCTCAAGGCCGGTGAGGTACGCCTCGCCGTCCAGGCGCGAGTAGGAGATGAAGATGTCGTCGGCGTCGAGCGTCTTCAGGAAATTGAGGGGCATGGCGGTCATCTCTTCGCGCCGCGGGGCGCGGTGCGGTCGTGGCGGGGTGGGGCCGGCGGCGCCGCGGCGCCGCCGGCCTCGTCTTTGAAGATCACGTTCGTGTCGAGGCGGACGACGCGCGCGCCGAGCTTTTTGACCTTATCTATGAGGTCGCGGGTGCCGCCCGGGCCGTCGCCGGCCTCGCCGTCCCAGAGCGCGATGAGCGTGATGTTCGGGTCTTCGGACTTGGGGTCGCACGCCTCGTCGAGCGCGTTGAAGAGCATCCACAGGTTGTTGCGCTGCCAGATGCCGTAGCCCTCCTTCGCGCGCAGCCAGGCGGGCAGGTGCTCGCGCTCGTCCTTCACCTCGGCCGCCTCGCTCAGCACGCGCACGCGCCCCTGCGCCTCCCGCGCGTTGTAGAGCTTCCAGAAGCGCTTGACCCACTGCTCGCCGGCCTTCTCGACCGAGGAGACGACGTACTGCTGCGGCTGGATGGCGAGGTAGAGGCGGGTCTCGACGCCCAGCTCTTCGCAGACCTCCTGGAAGAGGAGGTCGCCGCCGCTGGCCCCGCCGGCGTACGCGCCGGCCACGCCCGCGCCGGCGGCCATCTCGCGCTCGACGGCCTCCTTAATCTTCTCCCTCGCGACCCCCTCCATCTCCCCGGGGAAGCGCGGCGGCTTGCGGCCGGGCGCGTCAATCATGTGGCCGGCGAAGACGAGGACGCGCTTGCGCGGCGGGACGGGGGCGGGCAGGACGCCCACGGGGGGCAAAGGCGGCGGCTCGCCCACCACCTTGAAGACCGCGGCGAGGTTGTCGCCGAGCACGCCGAGGTCGCGGTAGATCGCGAGCTGCCTGCCCGCCGACTCGGCCGCGAAGGGCGGCGCCCCCGTGAGGGCGTCGCGGTAGGCCGCGGCGACGTAGGGGCGCGGCCCGTCGGCGGTGAGGAGGGCGTGGTCGGCGGCGCTGATCTCGGCCCAGATGTCGCGCTCGCCGGGCTTGACCTTCGCCGGCACGTCGTTCCTGCCGCCGCACCCCAGGCGTTGCCTCGCCGCGGCCAGCGAGAGCTCGACGGCGCCGGCCAGCTTGCCGGCGTGCTCCGCGTATTCTTCCAGCTCCCCGTCGGCCTTCGGGGCTTTCTTGAAGCGCTCTTTCCAAACCTCCGGCAGCGCCCCGGCCAGCCCGAGCAGCACCTTCAGCATCGCCAGCGCGTTCAGGCCCGAGTAGAAGTGGTTGAGGTCTTCGTAGAAGGCTCGCTCGTAGTTCTCGAACGAGTCGAGGAGGTGCGGCGAGCGCAGCGCCGCGGCGCTGCGCTCGCCGGCCGGGGACGCCTCCCACTGGCTGCGCCAGCGCGTCTTGGCGTTGCGCGCCAGCAGCGCGTACGCCTCGGCCCGCTCGGCCGGCTTGATCTCCCGATTGGCGAGGGCGCGTTCGAGCGCCTGCGTCGAGCCCGTCAGGTCGCCGTGCCGCTCGTAGATGGTGCCGAGCAGGATGTTCGCTTCGAGGTCGTTGGGCTCCAGCGCGCGCACCTGCTCCCAGGTCTCCCTGGCGCCGGCCAGCGCCTTGAGGTCGTACTGCGCGTGGCCGACGGCGCGCCACCCGCGCGTCTCCCACTCGAACCCCCTCGCCTCGTAGGAGAGCAGCGCCAGGTCGCCGGCCCGCTTCTCGGCGGCGGCGCGCGCGACCTCCTCGCCGAAGTCCTGCGGCACGATCATGAACTGCGACGGGGGGGGCTCGCGCAGGTTGGGCAGCGACATGAAGACGGGGCTGTCCTTCGCGTTCGGGTCCTTCTCGATCAGCTCCGCCGTCTGCCGCAGCGCCGCGATGAGCGCCTTGCGGCTCGCGGCCGGCTTCTCCTTCCGGTAGGTGAAGTAGCGGTCGGTCTGGAGGTCGAAGGGGAACTTGCTGGCGTTGCACCGCAGCATGAAGGTGCTGCGGTCGCGCAGCGCGTGGCGGATGCCCAGCTCGTAGAAGACGTTCGCGTTGTGGATCGAGAGGTCGGCGACGACGAGGTCGGCCGTCAGCAGCCGCCGGAACATGTCCACGCGGATGTTGCCCGCCTCGACGATGTCGAGCGTCTCCCGGCCCTGTGCGCCGACCGCTTCGAGCGCCGGCGAGATGAGCTTGCGCGCGACCTCGTCGAAGTCGATGCCGTTCTTCTTCCCGAACGGGCGGATGATGAAGGCTCGCATGGCTGCTCCTTTAGACGGCGGGGGCCTCAGTAGAACTGGCCGAAGCGTTCGAGGGCGAAGTGCTCGGGCTTGACCTCTTTCGCGAGCGCCTTGCCGACGCGGACGAGGTCGGGGACGTGCTCGACCGAGTCGAGCTTGGAAACGTCCTCCGGGTCGATCTTGCCCAGGCCGCGCGAGGCCAGCCACTCCTCCGACAGCTCGGCGTTGTAGCGCGCGTAGAGGAAGGCGCGGCCGAGGTCTTCGGAGAGCGGGACGGGCTTGCGGTCGTCGCCCTCGCCGCGGCGCGGGATGAGGTCGCCCAGCTCGCGGTCGATGGGCGCGCCGTGGACGCAGCGGCCGACCGTGCGGCAGTTGATGTCCTGGTCGACCTGCGCGCCGTACATCAGCGCGCCGGGGAAGCTCACGAGGTTCTCGACGGCGTTCCGGCCCGACATGTCCGCGTTCGACTTCGCCGCCGAGCCCGTGCCGACCGACACGACGAGCAGGCGGTTCTCGCCCGTCTTCCAGTTGAGCCCGTACGCCTCCTGCGTCGCCATCCGCGCGAGGAGGAAGGCGGGGTTGTTGTAGGGCGTCAGGCCCCCGTCCTCGAAGAGGAAGGTGCGCGAGGCGTCCTTCGGGTCCCACTGGAGGATTTCCGGCGGGAAGAAGACGGGCGCGGCCGTCGAGGCGCGCACGAGCTGCCAGAGCGGAATCTGGAGGTTGCAGTCCTTGCGCGCCGGGTGGTTGTAACGCGCGAAGGGGTTCGAGCTGATGGGCCACGGCGAGTCGGTCGAGACGTTGCGCGTGACGACGAGCAGCAGCGACTTCAGCCGGTTCGAGCCGAGGTCGGTCTTCGCGCCGTAGGTCTTCTTCAACTCCTCCGTCAGCGGCTCCTTCTTATAGAGGTGGCGCAGGCGTTCGAGGATGAAAGCCTTCTCGAACATCTTCGGCCCCGTGGCGACGTAGAAGTCCGACAGCTCCCGCGCCGACATGCCGATGGCGAGGCCGGCGGCGATGATGGCGCCGGTGCTCGTCCCGCCGATGTAGTCGAAGAAGTTACACAGCCGGAAGGCGTCCCCCTGCCCGCTGCGCTCGCGCAGAATCTCCTCCATCCGGGCGAGCACCTGAAGCGTGAGCACGCCGCGGATGCCGCCGCCGTCGAGCGCCAGCAGCTTGCGCGGCGCCTCCCCCGCCTTCCCGCCGAACCGCTTTTCGAGGTGCCCCCACGAGGGCCGTCTGGTCTCTGGCATGTGAATCTCCTTCAGGGCCGTGTCGCCCGCGCGCGGCGCGCGCTTCCCGTTGAAGCCCTCGGTGCCCCCGTGGCACCCGTAGAGCTGTTCGAAGACGCCGGGGTGTATCTAGGTTTGTGAAGGGCTGCCGCGCCGCAGTCGGCCCGCGGGCGCGCGGCGCGTTCGTGCGAAGGGAGCAACAGACCGGAACGTCGGGCTTATACACTTGACCTTGAGACGGTGTCAATGAAATTCTGGGTCGCGGGCGCGCGGCCGGGCGCCCCCTTGAAGGCACCGACTATGGAGACACTTTTCAGCGAAGCGGAGGTGCGCGTGCTGGGCTCGCTTGCCGAGAAGCAGGTGACGACGCCCGACTACTACCCCCTGACGATGAACGCGCTCGTCCACGCGTGCAACCAGATTTCGAACCGCGACCCCGTCGTGCAGTACGAGGAGCGGCAGGTCTCGGAGGCCGTTGACTCGCTGCGCCTGAAGAACCTGGTCTACATCTTCTACGGCGCGGAGAGCCGCGTGCCGAAGTACAAGCACATGATGCGCGAGGTGTTCTCGCTCTCGCCGCCGGAGCTGGCCGCGCTCTGCGTGCTGATGCTGCGCGGGCCGCAGACCGTGGGCGAGGTGCGGGGCCGCGCGGGGAGAATGTACGAGTTCGCGGACCTGCGCGAGGCCGAGGCGACGCTCGAAGGGCTGACGCAGAGGGACGAGCCTCTGGTCACCAAACTCCCGCGCCAGGTCGGCCGCAAGGAGGCGCGCTACGCGCACCTGCTCTCGGGCCAGCCCGTCGTCGAAGATGAGGGCGAGGCCCAATCTATTTCGCCCGCCCCGCGCGCCCGCGCGGGCGAGTCGGAGCGCGTGACGCGGCTCGAAGCCGAGGTCGAGCGCCTCGGCGGCGAGCTGGCCGAGATGCGCCGCCAGTTCGAAGAGTTCCGCAAGCAGTTCGAGTAGACGGAATTTCGGATTTGAAGTCCCGACTTTCAGATTGAAAGCATGCCCCGCTCCGCCGGACGCCCCAGACTCGAACGCGACTTCTACACCCGCGCCGACACGCTGCGCGTGGCGCGCGAGCTTTTGGGCAAGCGGCTCGTCGTCCCTTCCGGGACGGGCGCGCGCGTCTCGGGGCGCGTCGTCGAGACGGAAGCGTACCTCGGCGCCGAGGACAGGGCGGCGCACTCGTACGGCGGGCGGCGCACGCGGCGGACGGAGACGATGTTCGCCGCCGGCGGCACCGCCTACGTCTTCTTCGTCTACGGCATGCACCACCAGTTCAACGTCGTCACAGGCCCCGAGGGCCTGCCGCACGCCGTCCTCGTCCGCGCCGTCGAGCCGGAGGAGGGAATAGAGTTGATGAGGGAGCGGCGCCCCGTCTCGAAGGAGCGCGAGCTGACCAGCGGCCCCGGCAAGCTCTGCCGCGCCCTGGGGCTCGACCTGACCTTCGACGGCGAAGACCTGGCGAAGGGCTCCCGCGTCTGGCTCGAAGAGGCGGGCGTCAGGCTCAGGCCCGAACAGATCGCCTCCGGCCCGCGCATCGGCGTCGCCTACGCCGCCGAAGACGCGCTCAAGCCCTGGCGCTTCTGGGTCGAAGGCAACGAGTTTGTCAGTAAGCGGTGAGCGGTGAGCGGTAAGCAGTTTTAAGGCAAGGCGGGTCGGGCACGGTCTCTTTCAACTGCTCACTGCTCACCCGAACGGAGTGAGGAGCTTTGCGGATCACTTTTCTAGGGACGAGCGCCGGGGTGCCGACGCGCGCGCGCAACGTGTCGTGCGTGGCGCTGAGGCTGCCGCAGCGCGGCGAGGTGTGGCTCTTCGACTGCGGCGAGGGGACGCAGCACCAACTCCTCCGGAGCGACCTCAACATCAGTCAGGTCACGCGCGTCTTCATCACGCACATGCACGGCGACCACGTCTACGGGCTGATGGGCCTGCTGGCGACGTGCGGCATGGCGGGGCACGCGCGCGGCGTGACGGTCTACGGCCCGCGCGGCATCCCGGAGTACGTGCGCGAGGTGAGCCGCCGCACGCAGCTCCACACCTCCTACCCGCTCGAAGTCGTCGAGGTGAGGGAGGGGCAGGTCTTCGAGGACGAGGAGTACGCGGTCACCTGCGCGCCGCTCAAGCACCGCCTGCCCGCCTTCGGCTACCGCGTGGACGAGAAGGACAGGCCCGGCCACTTCGACGTGGAGCGCGCGCGGGGGGAAGGCATCCCGCCGGGGCCGCTCTACGGGAGACTCAAGCGCGGCGAGCGCGTGACTTTGCCCGACGGCCGCGCCTTCGACGGCGCGGACTTCTGCGGCCCGGACTTGAAAGGCCGCAGCGTCGTCTACTGCACCGACACGACCTACTGCCGCTCGGCCGTGGAACTCTCGCGCGGCGCCGACCTCCTCATCCACGAGGCCACCTTCGCCGAGGCCGACGAAGGGCTCGCCGTGCGCTCGACGCACTCGACCGCCTCGATGGCCGGGCGCGTGGCGAAGGAGGCCGGCGCGCGGCGGCTCGTCCTGACTCACCTCAGCCCGCGCTACTTCCCCGGCAACCAGACCGGGCCGGAAGAGCTTCTGCGCGAGGCGCAGGCCGTCTTCCCCGACGCGGAGCTGGCGCACGACTTCCTGAGCGTTGACGTGGGGCGGCGCGAGTAGTAAACAGACGGGGGCCGCCCGACGCGCCGCCACGCCCGGCCCGCGACAGAACATCCGCGGCCAGCCGCGAACGGCTGGCCCCCTAACGGCACAGAGGCGCTTTACACGCCGCCTGTTGCGTGTGATACGATGTGCCAGGACTGCAACGCCGCGGCGGGCCGTGCCCCGCGAGGCGGACGAGTGAACGCGAGGAGCGAGAGAAATGTCCTACAACAAGATCATCCTTATCGGAAACCTCGGGCGCGACCCCGAGTTGAGCTACACCCCACAGGGCACGGCGGTCTGCAAGTTCTCGGTGGCGACCAACGAGCGGCGGCGCGACAAGAGCGGCGAGCAGCAGGACATCACCACCTGGTTCCGCGTGTCGGCCTGGGGCAAGCAGGCCGAGAACGTCTCGCGCTACCTGACGAAGGGGCGCAAGGTCTACGTCGAGGGGCGCCTCCACGTCGAGGAGTGGACTGACCGCGAGGGCAAGCCGCGCCAGTCGCTCGAAGTCAACGCCTCGGAGGTGCAGTTCATCGACGGGCCGGGCGGCGGCGGCGTCGAAGGCATCCCCGTGCGCTCGCAGCAGTCGGGCGGCGGCGGAGCGCCCGCGGGCGGTGGCGGCGGCGCGCGCGGCGGCGGCGGACGCCCCCCCGCGGGCGGCGGAGAAGACATCGAGGATGACGAAATTCCCTTTTAGGGTAAGTCGTTAGCCTTCAACCATTTACGGCTGAGTAGCTCGACATGGAAAAGCAGTGCTTCAAGTGTGGGGTTACTCAGCCGATTGACAACTTCTATAAACACCCGCGAATGGCGGACGGTCGCTTGAATAAGTGTAAGACTTGTACAAAGCGCGATGTTTCAGATAACTACCGGGCTAACAGGTCGCATTATCAAGAATACGAACGGAAGCGAGAGATTCAACCCGAGCGGCGTGCGGCCAAAAGTGTATATGCGAGGAGATGGAATCGCGTTCACACGGATCGCAAGAACGCCTACACCGCGGAACGCCGGGCGTACCGAAGACGTGCTTGCCCGAGGTGGATGAGCCGGACGGTCTTGAAGCGGGTTTACGAGAAATGTCCCGAAGGCATGGTCGTTGACCACGTCGTCCCTTTGAAAAATCCGAACGTTTGTGGTCTACACGTGCCGTGGAATTTACAATACTTAACCCCGGCCGAGAATTCGAGTAAGGGAAATAAATTTTGACAAGATACCGTTCCCTTTCAGTCTCCCGACGAGGATAGCGAACATGGGCGAGGGGTACAGGGACGCGGACGAGACGGGGCGGGCGCTGGTGGCGGTCGAGCGGGCGCGTTTCATGCCGGCGATGTCGATTGAGTCGGCGGTCGAGCGCTACAACGCGGTGACCGAGTTCGTCAGCCGCGTGCTCAGGAAGGATGTGGACTACGGCGTCATCCCCGGCACGGAGAAGCGCACGCTGCTCAAGCCCGGCGCGGAGAAGCTGACGACCTTCTTCGGCCTCTCGACCCGCTTCGAGCTGTTGGAGCGCATCGAGGACTGGACGGGCGAGGGGCACGGCGGCGAGCCCTTCTTCTACTACCTCTACCGCTGCCGCCTCTTCCGCGGCGACGTGCTCATCGCCGAGGGCGACGCCTCCTGCAACTCGCGCGAGGGCAAGTACCGCTGGCGCGAGGCCCAGCGCGCCTGCCCCGCCTGCGGGGTAGCCGCCATCATCAAAGGCCGCGAGGAGTACGGCGGCGGCTGGGTCTGCTTCAAGAAGAAGGGCGGCTGCGGCGCCAAGTACCCCGACGGCGACCAGGCGATTGAGAGCCAGCAGACCGGCCGCGTCTTCAACCCCGACATCGCCGACCAGGTCAACACGATTCAGAAGATGGCCCAGAAGAGGTCGCTGGTTGGGGCCGTGCTGCTCGCCGTCAACGCCTCCGAGTTCTTCACGCAGGACGTGGAGGACATGCACTTCAACGCGACCGCGGTCGCGCGCGAAGTCGGCGTTGACCTCGACGAAGAGATACGCGCCGCGTGCCGCGCGCTGGGGAAGACCGAGGAGCAGTTGGCCGGCTGGCTCCGGAAGAAGTACGGCGCGGACTCCATCGAGCAGTTGACCGCCGCAGACCGCCGCGAGGTGGTCGCGCTGCTGCAAGGCATGCTCGCGAAGCGCGCCGCGTGATTGTTATCGTTGGTTGGAAGTTGCGGCTCTTGGTTTTCACCACAGAGACACGGAGGACGCGGAGGCTGCACAGAGAGTCGAATGTCTCTGTGCAGCCTCCGCGTCCTCCGTGTCTCTGCGGTGAATGAATCTGCCATAATCGCGCAAGCGGGCGA
Source organism: Pyrinomonadaceae bacterium (assembly GCA_036389235.1). Classification (GTDB taxonomy): domain Bacteria; phylum Acidobacteriota; class Blastocatellia; order Pyrinomonadales; family Pyrinomonadaceae; genus QHXN01. Next base: position 12,109 of record DASVQJ010000110.1, read on the forward strand.
AGAACGGCCGCCTGCCTAATCTTTTCATACCTTCAGGTGGCATGAACGAGACGACGCTCGTCCTCCGGTTCGACGCGGGCACGCTGCTGCTCGACGGCGCGGGGGCGGGGGCGCGCGTGCCGGAGCCTTTCCGCTGGGACGCGCGCGTGATGCGCTGGCGCGCGCCCGCGTGGGAGTACCGGCGGGTCGTCAGCGAGCTGGTGCGGTCGAAGACCCCTTACGAAGACCACGCGCGCGCCTACCACCGCTTCGACTTCCCGACCAAGTTCCTCGTCGAGCCGCGTCCGTATCAACAGGAGGCCATCGAAGAGTGGAAGAGGGCGCACCACTGCGGCGTCGTCGTGCTCCCGACGGGCGCCGGCAAGAGCCTCGTCGCGCAGATGGCGATTGAGCAGGTGAAGCGCTCGACGCTGGTCGTCGTGCCGACGCTCGACCTGATGAACCAGTGGTACGACCTCCTGCTCTCCTGCTTCAACGCCGAGGTGGGCCTCATCGGCGGCGGCTACTTCGAGGTCGGCGCGCTGACGGTCTCGACCTACGCCTCGGCCTTCCGGTTCATGGAGCGGATGGGGAACCGGTTCGGCCTCGTCGTCTTCGACGAGTGCCACCACCTGCCGTCGGGCGTCCACCGCATCGCCGCGGAGATGTGCATCGCGCCGTTCCGGCTCGGCCTGTCCGCCACGCCCGAGCGCGCCGACGGCGAGGACGCGCTGCTCGAACGGCTCGTCGGCCCCTTCGTCTTCCGCCGCGAGACGCACGAGCTGGCCGGCGAGTACCTCTCCGACTACACGGTCGTGCGCCTGCGCGTCGACCTCTCGGAGGAGGAGCGCGCCGCCTACGAGCGCGAGCGCGAGGTCTTCCGCGCGTTCCTCAAGGGGAAGGGGATCGGGCTCGGCTCCCTGAGCGGCTGGCAGATGTTCGTCGCCGCGTCGGCGCGCTCGCAGGAGGGGCGGCGGGCGATGATGGCCTACAGGGAGTCGAAGCGCATCGCCCTGGGGACGGACTCGAAGATGCGCGTGCTCGGCGAGCTCCTGCAAAGACACCGGCGCGAGAAGGTTCTGGTCTTCACGGCGGAGAACGAGATGGTCTACCGCATCTCGCGCCGCTTCCTCGTCCCCGCCATCACGCACGAGACCGGCGTGAAGGAGCGGCGCGCGTGGCTCGAAGCGTTCAACAAGGGGGAGGTGCTCGCGCTCGTCACCTCGAAGGTCTTGAACGAGGGCGTCAACATCCCCGACGCGTCGGTCGCCGTGGTGCTCTCCGGCTCCGGCTCGACGCGCGAGCACGTCCAGCGGCTCGGGAGAATCTTAAGGAAGTTCCCCGGCAAGGAGGCGATCCTCTACGAGGTCGTCACGCAGGACACGACCGAAGAGCACATCAGCCGCCGCCGCGGCGCGGGCGAGCAGTTCCGAGGGCAGAGCGGGGAGAAGGAGAACCCGCCGCTCTCGGGTCTGTGATGCCTGTCATTTGTTATTAATCCCGGGACTAAAGTTACTTGAGTTCACCACGGAGACACGGAGGACACGGAGATTGCACAGAGAAGTGCAACCCTCTGTGCAGCCTCTGTGCTCTCTGTGCCTCTGTGGTTAAACGCCCTCTGCTCAAGACGCCGCATTGGTGTAACCGAATATGCTGACCGCAGACCTCGCCATGAGCTGGCAGCGCGGCGACCGCATCAACCCGCGCTACATCGACGCGGAGGACGAGGAGTATCTGCGCGCGGCCGAAGACCTGATCGCGCTCTTCGGCTCACACGACGGGCGGACGCGCGGGGCGCTCGAAGAGTCTTTGCAGGAGTACGTGGGGACCGGGACGGACTACCGCATCCTGCGCGGGCTCATCAAGCTCCTGACCGACCGCTGCGAGTTCGAGACCTCGGCGCCCGCGGAGCCGGCGGAGATTCGCCGCGCGCTCTTCCTCAAGGCGCGCGAGAGGCATCCGGTAATCAGCGCGGAGACGAGGGCGGAGCTCGTCGGCGAAGCCGCGCGCGAGCTGTCCTGCGACACGGCCGCGCTGTCGAGCGGGCTCTACGCAGACCTGCCCGGCAACCAGCGGCTCGCCTCCTTCGAGCCGCTGACGGCGGGCGAGCTGCTCGACCTCTACAACGTCGCGCAGGCGCAGGCGCTGCTCTACCGCTCGGTCGAGATGCGCCTGTGGCTTGAGCCGCAGGCGCCCGAAGGCTTCCGCGAGCTGTTCGGCGCCATCAAGGCTTACAGGCTGATTCACACGGTGAGGGGGAACTCGCGCGAGGGCTACGAGGTGCGCTTGGACGGCCCGGCCTCCATCTTCCAGCGCTCGCAGAAGTACGGCATCCAGATGGCCGTCTTCCTGCCCGCGCTGCTGCTGTGCAAGCGCTGGCGCATGCGCGCCGAGATACAGGGGCGCGGCGGACAGGTCGCCTACTTCGACTTGACGAGCGAGCAGACGCGCCTGCGCTCGCACTACCACGAAGTCACGCCTTACGAGAACCCCGTCGTCGAGAAGCTCGCCGGCGCCTGGCCGCGCGCGGTCACCGCGTGGACTCTGGAGCCGAGCGGCGTCGTCATCGACCTCGGCGACTCCGCCTTCATCCCCGACTACGTGCTGCGCCACGCGGAGACGGGCGACGCGGTCTTCCTCGAACTCCTCGGCTTCTGGACGCCCGAGCACCTGCGCGAAAGGCTGTTGGAGTTCGACCACGCCGGCCTCACCAACTTCATCCTCGCCGCCTGGGACGAGCTGCGCGGCACCCGCGACCCCATGACGAACGTCCCGCCCAACACCATCGTCTTCAAACGAAACCTCGACCCGGCGGCCGTCGCCTTGATGGCCGACCAGTTAATTCAGAAGGGGAGTTAGCCGAAGACTTCGATCTTCCAGACGTCTTCGGTCAACCGGGTGGTGTTGATTTCGACGGGCAGGAATTTCTTGACGACCTCGATGTTGGTCGTGGTGTGGGGCGTGGGCGTGGAGGTGGTGAACGAGCCGCCGCCGGCCAGGGCCATGGGGATGAGGAGCTGGTCGGCGAGGTGTTCGCCGACGGGCGCGCCCGCGTCGAGGTAGGCTTGCGCCTCGCGCACGACGCGGGCGGCGATCTGCTCGGCGCGCACGCCGCGCTCGCCGACGCCGGTGAAGACCTCGGTCAGGTTCTCGCTCTGCACGTCGATGGTGAAGACGTTGCCGGCGCTGAGGGCGTTGTCGGAGATTTCCAGGTCGAGCTGGTCGGGCATGAATCCCAACTGCTCGCCCGCCACCGCCAGCTCGCGCTCGCCGACGTGGCCGGGGAGGTTGACGCACAGCGCCCGCGCGCGCTGCGAGAGCACCACCCCGCGCTCGACGAGGTCGAGGCGGCGCAACTCCTGCGCGGGCTCGACGTAGACGTTGAAGCGGCCGCCGCCCGGCGGGTAGAAGCCGTAGCGCTGAAGCTCGACCGTCACGGTCGGCCCCGTGCGGTTGACGAGCGGCAGGAAGCTCTTCTGTATGAACTCGAAGGGCGGCGCCTTGACGTTGTGCGTGCCGCCCTCGAAGAGCAGGAGGCTCGGCGCGTCGGCGAGCATCAGCGGCGGCAGGACGGCTTGCAGGACGAGCATAGTGCTGCCGGCCGTCCCGATGGTGAACTTGTACTCGCCGGGCTGGATGGCGCCGGGCTCGAAGCTGAACTCTTTCGACCCGACGTGCGCGCCGTCGGCCTTGGCCGTGCCGATGGCGGCGGCGGCGGTGACGGCCGTGAGGTGCTGGCGCTGGAGGCCGGGCTTGTCGCGCCGCGCCCTGACGTTGTAGACGCGGAACGGCTTGCCCGTGATGAGCGAGAGCGCCAGGGACGTGCGGATGATCTGCCCGCCGCCCTCGCCGTATGACCCGTCGATGCTCAGCATAAGAGAGGCGCCCCGCGGGGCGCCGCTGTCTTTTACCACAGAAGCGGCGCGGCGCAAACGCCGGGCCGTTTGTGGGGCGCAGGAGGGCTGTGTTGTAATCGAAAAAGAAGAAGTCCGAACTCGAAGCGGGAGGGTCCGAGAAGGTTGTCGCGCACCGTCGTCGTCGGCGACATACACGGCTGTTACGGAGAGCTGCTGGCCCTCGTCGGGAGCGTCGGGCTCAAGGAGTCCGACCGCCTGATCTCGGTCGGCGACCTCGTGACGAAGGGCGGGCGGAGCCGCGAGGTGCTCGAACTCTTCATGCGGGACGCGCGCTTCTCGTCCGTCGTCGGCAACCACGACCGCGCGCTCCTGGAATACTGGAAGGGCGAGCGCAAGAAGAAGCACCTGAAGCCGGCGCAGAAGAAGTGCGCCAAAGAGTTGAAGGAGGGGCGCGAGCGTTACGCGGAGTTTTTCGATTCGCTCCCCGGCTACATCGACCTCGGCTCGCACGTCGTCGTCCACGCGGGCCTGCGGCCCGGGGTTACTCTGAGCGAGCAGACGCTCGACGACCTCACGGCGCTGCGCACGCTCGGCCCCGACCGCGAGAGCCGCGAGGGCACGCCCTGGTACGAGGTCTACGACGGCGAGCGCGTCGCCCTCTTCGGCCACTGGCCTTCGGCCGCGCCGCGCCGCGGCCCCCGCGCCATCGGCCTCGACACGGGCTGCGTCTACGGCTACAAACTCACCGCCTACGTCGTCGAGACGGGCGAGTTCCACAGCGTCCCCGCCTTCCGCGCCTACGACGCGCCGAAAGGCTGACCGTCTTAATCTCTTCGCAGCAGGTCGAGGATCAGGCCGTCCAGGCTGTCGAAGTCAATCGGCTTCTGGACGTAGGCGTTGCAGCCGGCGGCGAGGGCGAGGTTGCGGTGCTTGGCCGGGTCGTGTGCGGAGACGACGATGATGGGCACGCGGCGGAGCGCCTCGGTCTGGCGGACGAAGCGCGCGACGGCGAAGCCGTTGAGGCGCGGGAGCTGCAAGTCCATCAGGATCACGTCGGGCCGCAGCCCGCGCGCCAGGTCGAGCGTCTCCTGCCCGTCGCGCGCCTCGGCCGTCTTGTAGCCCTTCATGCCGAGCAGCGTCAACATCATCAGGCGGATGTCCGCGTCGTCCTCCGCGACGAGCACGGTCGTCGCCTCCCGCAGCAGGCTCTCCGCGCGTGCGGAGTCCGCGGGCGCACGCCCGGCCGGCCCGGTCGGAGAGTCTTGAGTAAAGTAAGGGAGCGTCAAGCTTGCCTCACAGTCCGGGAGAAGAAGGTCGGGTGCGGGCGGGTTGTAGAACGGGGGGCGCTCCTCGCGTTGCGCGGCGCACCCCCCGACCTTTCCCCCTTGCTAAAGTGTGAGAATTATAACCTTCGCCGGCCGCCGGGTCTGTACGTTCGGTAACTTTAACGGGCGTCCCAACCGTTGATGAATTTGCCTTATTAAAGCTCAGACGCCGCCTGCCGTCGGGCCTCCCGCCTCCCGTCGTCTTCACAGCACGACGCGTTCGAGCCAGCGCGCCTCTTCGCTGAGGGGCGCGTGGCAGGAGCAGGCGGCGGCGGCGAGCGCCTCGCGGCTCAGGACGTGGAGGCGCGCGCGCCTGTGCTCGACGACGCCGCGTCCTTCGAGGTAGGAGACGCACTCGTTGACGCCCGCGCGGCGGACGCCGAGCTGGCGCGCGGCCGCCTCCTGCGTGAGTTGCAGGTCGTCGGAGTCCGCGCGCTCGCAGAGCATGAGCAGCCAGGTCGCGAGCCGCTCGGCCAGGCGGTGGCGCGTGTTGCAGACCGCGCGCCGCGAGACCTGCCGGACGTGCGCGCCGTAGAAGCGAAGCACGAGGCGCCGCCACTGCGCGCTCTCCGCGAAGAGCGTGCGCAGCGCCGCGGCCTCGACCCGCACGGCGTCGCCCGGGAGCACCGCACACGCCGGCTCGCACGCGCGCCGCTCGCCCAGCACGGCGCCGAGCCCGACGAGCCCCTCGCGCCCGACGAGCGCCGTCTCGACCCAGGCGTCGTCGCCGGCGGACGCGCACGCCGCGGCGACGCAGCCGGCCGGGAAGTAGACGTGACGCGCGGCCCCGCCGGGCGCGTAGAGCGTCTCGCGCGCCCCGAGTCGCACCATCCTTGAGAAGGCGAGCAGCCGGCGCGAAACGTCCGTGTCGAGCTGGTCGATGAGGGCGTTGCCCGTCAGTCCCGCGTAGGCGAAGGCTGTGCTTTCCATCACGTTTAGAAGGCGGCCAGAAGGTGCGCACACGATAGCAGCAAAACGTTCGCGCGTCGAGATACTCCCGCGCGCCGCGCGGCCGTTGGCGGCCGGAAGGAGTTCCGTTGTATAAGTGGGTACGTCTTAATCCTGCTCCACACATCGAAGCGGAGAACTTATGAACTACCACGAGAACGTCCTCCATCTCATAGGGCGCACGCCGCTCGTCAGGCTCAACCGCATGGCCCAGGGGCTAAAGGCCACGGTGCTGGCGAAGATGGAGAGCCTCAACCCCGGCTACTCGGTCAAGGATCGCATCGGCATCTCGATGATCGAGGCGGCCGAGCGCGAGGGCACCCTGACGCCCGGCGGCACCATCGTCGAGGCCACCTCCGGCAACACCGGGATCGGGCTGGCGCTGGCGGCGGCGGTCAGGGGCTACCGCTGCATCTTCGTCATGACCGAGAAGGCTTCGGTCGAGAAGGTTCGTTACCTGAAGGCGCTCGGGTCGGACGTGGTGGTCGTCCCCGCCACCGCCAAGCCCGGCACGCCCGACCACTACGTCGAGACCGCGCGCCGCATCGCGCGCGAGACGCCGAACAGTTTCTACCCCGACCAGTACTCGAACCCGAACAACCCCGAGGCGCACTACCGCACCACGGGGCCGGAACTCTGGGAGCAGACCGAGGGGCGCATCACGCACTTCGTCGCGGGGCTCGGCACGGGCGGCACCATCTCGGGCGCGGGCCGGTTCCTGAAGGAGAAGAGTTCGGCCATCCGCGTCGTCGGCGCGGACCCTTACGGCTCGGTCTTCAAGACGTACAAGGAGACCGGCCGCACGCACGAGGCGACGCCGTACCTCGTCGAAGGCATCGGGCAGGAGGTCGTCCCCGCCAACGTCCACATGCGCTACGTGGACGAGATCGTCAACGTCACCGACCGCGAGTCGTTCGAGATGTCGCGCCAGCTCGGGCGCAAGGAGGGCATCTTCTGCGGCGGCTCGACGGGGACGAACCTCGCCGCGGCGCTCAAGGTCGCGCGCGGCCTGGACGAGTCGGGCGTCGTCGTCTTCATCGTCTGCGACACGGGCGAGCACTACCTGACGAAGCACCACTCGGACGAGTGGCTCAAGGAGAAGCGGCTGCTCGAACCGCAGAAGATGACGGCCGGCCTCATCAGCTCCACGAAGCCCGCGGGCGAGCGCCCGCGCGTCCTCTCCGTCGAGCCGGCGGCGACGGTCGCCGAGGCGCTCGCGCAGATGGACAAGCACGGCGTCACGCAGATGCCCGTCATCGAGGAGGGCAAGTCGGTCGGCTCCGTGCGCGAGAACCGCCTGCTCGCCAAGGTGCTCGGCGACCGCGGCCTGCTCGACGCCGCGGTCGGCCAGTTGATGGAGCCGGGCTTCCCGGTCATAGACGTCGAGTCCAGCTCCCCCGAGGTGACGCGCCTGCTGCGCCGCCACCCCGCCGTCCTCGTCGAAGAGTTCGGCCGCATCACCGGCATCATCACCCGCCACGACATGCTCGACGTGCCCAACTACGGCCGGGGGTGAGGGGTTTTTAAGGCGCCCCACCCGGGGCTTCTCAAAAGGACTCGGGCGGCGTAGAATGCGCGAGAGCTTCGCAACCCTCGCGGACGTTGACCATCCCCTTCCGGGCTGACGCGCGCGTCAGTCAAGACGTGACCCGACCGCGTCGTGACTAACCCTTCGCATGGCACCCTATCATTTCGGCGTGAACCCTCACGCGGAGGACGCTCCTTTGGTTCAAGTTATTAACGACGGCGGGCGCGGCGGGCCGGCGATTCCCGCGGGCGAGGCCGCGCCGCGGGCGGGCCTGGACGCGGCGTGCGAAGGCGAGCACTTCGTGCAGTTCTACGAGTCGGACGAGTTCCTGCTCGGGTCGCTGGGCGGCTACGTCGGCGAGGGGCTCGCGGCCGGCGAGGCGTGCGTCGTCGTCGCCACGGGCGCGCGCCGGGCCGGACTCGACACGCACCTGAGAGCGCGCGGCCACGACCCGCGTGCGGCGCGCGGCCGCGGGCAGTTCTTCTCGCTCGACGCGGCCGAGACCCTCTCGAAGCTCATGGTCGGAGGGTCGCCGGAGTCTACGCGATTCGAGGAGGTCGTCGGCGGACTCGTCGAGCGCGCGGGCGGGGGCCGCCGCGTCCGCGTCTTCGGCGAGATGGTCGCGCTGCTCTGGGCGGACGGGAACCGCGACGCCGCCATCCGCCTCGAAAGTCTCTGGAACGGCTTGCAGCGGCGGCGCCCGTTCCGGCTCTTCTGCGCCTACCCGATGAGACACTTCGGCGGCGCGGCGCAGGCCGGCCCGCTCGGCCACGTCTGCGCCGAGCACTCGCGCGTCATCCCGGCCGAGAGCTACACGGCGCTCTCGGGTCAGGACGAGCGACTGCGCGCCGTCGTCGAGCTGCAACGCAAGGCGCTCGCGCTCGAAGCGGAGATCGCCGAGCGCAAAGAGGCCGAGTCGGCGCTGCGCGCGCTCAAGGAGAAGTTGGAGCGGGAGGCCGAGGAGCGCCAGCTCCTGCTCTCGCGCGAGCAGGTCGCGCGCGCCGAGGCCGAGCAGGCCAACCGCCTGAAGGACGAGTTCCTCGCCACCGTCTCGCACGAGCTGCGCACGCCCCTGACGGCCATCATCGGCTGGGCGCACATGCTCCGCCATCCGGGGCTCGACGAGGCGACGGCGCGGCGCGGCCTTGAGACCATCGAGCGCAACGCGCAGGCGCAGGCGCAGCTCGTCGAAGACATCCTCGACGCGTCGCGCTTCATCGCGGGCAAGGTGCGCCTCACCGTCGCGCCCGTAGACCTCGCCGCGGTCGTCGACGCCGCCGTAGACTCCGTGCAGCTCGCGGCCGAGTCGAAGGGCGTCCGGCTCGAAGTGACGCTGGACCCCGCGGCGCGCCACGTCTCGGGCGACGCCGGCCGGCTCCAGCAGGTCGTGTGGAACCTGCTCGCCAACGCCATCAAGTTCACGGACGGGGGCGGCTCGGTCTGCGTCCGCCTGCGGCGCGCGGGGAGGTACGTGGAGGTCGTCGTGGGCGACGACGGCTGCGGCATCGACGCGGAGTTCCTGCCCTACATCTTCGAGCGCTTCCGGCAGGCCGACGCCACCACCACGCGCAGGCACGGCGGGCTCGGCCTCGGGCTCGCCATCGCGCGCCACCTCGTCGAGCTGCACGGCGGCACCGTCCGCGCCGAGAGCGGGGGGGAGGGGAAGGGCTCGACCTTCACCGTCCGCCTGCCGCCGGCCGGCGCGGGCCGGCGCTTGAAGAGGGCCGGGCCTGCCCGCCTTGAGTGAGTCCGATGAAGGACGTTTCCCGGGCGCTTCTGCTGGCGCCGCCCATCTTCGTCGTTCACTTCCTCGAAGAGTCGCCGGGGTTCGTCGGCTGGTTCAACTCACACGTCGCGCGCGGCATCACGCCGTCACTCTTCTGGACTGTCAACCTCACGGCCCTCTCCGTCACGCTCGCGGTCGTCGCGTTCGAGTGGTTCTCGCGCACGCCCCTCTCGCTCGGCGCCGCGCTCGCGTGGCTCTGCTTCCTGATGTTCGCCAACGCCCTCTTCCACATCGCCGGGGCTCTGGTCGATAAGCGTTACGTCCCCGGCCTGTTCACGGCCGTGCTCCTCTACCTGCCCTTTTACCTCTGGCTGTTCGCGAGGGCTTTGAAGAGTCGGCGCGTCACGGCCGCGGCGCTGTTGACCGCGGCCGTGACGTGCTCGCTCCCGATGCTGATTCACGGCTACCTGATTCTATTCCGCGGCGGCAGGCTGTTCTGAAGGGCGCGCGCGCTCGTAGGAGGTGACCTTGAGGCCGTCGCCGAGGTCGCGCGTGTCGGCGGGCCGGAAGCCTTCGAGGAAGTCGGGCGGCATGAAGGTGTCCGCGCCCTCGACCGACAGCGGGACTTCGGTCACGAGCCAGCGGTCGATCTCCGCGCGGAACATCTCGAAGATTTGCGCGCCGCCGATGACGAAGAGGTCGCGGTCGAGGTAACCGTAGAGCGAGAGCGCCGACTGCTTGTCGCGGAGCCAGACGACCGACTCGCGCGGCTCCACCTCCGCGCGCCTCGTCAGCACGACGTTCAGGCGGTTCGGCAGCGGCCTCTTCAGCGTGAGCCACGTCCTGTAGCCCATCACGCACGCGTGCCCGGTCGTCTGCGCTTTGAAGAACTTCAGGTCGGCCGGGTAGTGCCAGGGGAGCCGTCCGCCCTTCCCGATGGCCCGGTTCCCGTCCACGGCGACGATGCCGATGATACTCATTCTCTCCTTCTAAACCGCGACGGGCGCCTCGATCTTGCCGTGCGACCTGTAGCCGACCAGGTTCAGGTGTTCGTAACGAAAGCTCAGTAACCCTTCGAGCCCGCGGAGCGCGCCGCCTTCGTCGCGTATCTCAAGGCGCGGAAGCCCGAGCGGCTCGCGCGAGAGGAGTTCTTCGACCTGCGCGAGGTGGTTCCTGTAGACGTGCAGGTCGCCGAAGGTGTGGACGAACTCGCCGACTTCGAGCCCGCAGGCGTGCGCGAGCATGTGCGTCAGGAGCGCGTAGGAGCTGATGTTGAAGGGGACGCCGAGGAAGGCGTCGGCCGAGCGCTGGTAGAGCTGGCAGTGGAGCACGCGTTCGCGCTCGACCTTGAACTGGAAGAGCGTGTGGCACGGCGGCAGGTCTACCTCGTCCGCGACGCGCGGGTCCCAGCCCGTGACGATGAGGCGGCGCGAGTTGGGGTTACGCCCGATCTCGTTCACGAGCCGCGCTATCTGGTCGACGCCGTCGCGCCGCGGGTAGTGGCCGCCGAACGAGCGCCAGAGGTAGCCGTAGACGGGGCCGAGGTCTCCTTCGGCGCGGCCGAAGCGGCCCGTGTGTTCGAGGTCGGCCCACTCCTTCCAGATGTCCACGCCGGCCGCGCGCAAAGTCGCCTCGTTCGTGTCGCCGGAGAGGAACCAGAAGAGCTCCTCCGCGACCCAGCGGAAGGGGACGCGCTTCGTGGTGACGATGGGGAAGCCCTCGCGCAGGTCGTAGCGCGTCTGGTAGCCGAAGTAGGAGACGGTGCCGACGCCCGTCCGGTCGTCGTGCCCCGTGCCGCGTTCGAGGACGGTCTTGAGAAGGTCTTGATACTGTCTCATTCGTCTAAGAGGAAGTCGAAGGACTCCCCGGGCTCGATGTCGCGCGGGGCCTCGCCTTTGACGAAGTAGCGCGCGGGCTTGCCGCCGAGGAGTTTGACGCCGCCGCCCTCGACGCGGAGCATCGTGCCCTCGCGGATGCCGATGACGCGGACGCCGGGGTTGACGTGGACGAACTCGCCGAGGCGTTCGTCGCGCGTCTCGCCCATGTGGCCGGGCGGGTGGTAGTCGGTGTAGTGCGGGTTGACCTGGAAGGGGACGAGGTCGAACGCGCGGAACGAAGGCGGCTCGACGATGGGCATGTCGTTCGTCGTCCTGATGGTCGGGCAGGCGACGTTCGAGCCCGCGCTCCAGCCGACGTAAGGCATGCCGGCCTCGACGCGCTCGCGTACGAGTTCCACAACGCCCGCGTCGTATAGCCCGCGCAGCAGCTTGAACGTGTTCCCGCCGCCGACGGCGATGGCGTCCGCGCCCCCGACCGCCGCGCGCGCGTCCGCCGCCTCGTGGAGCGACTCGACCTCGTAGCCCAGCGGCCCGAAGTGCCTGCGCACCTTGTCCCGGTACGCGTCCTCCGAGCTGACGACCGCGGCGAACGGGACGAAGAGCACACGCTTGACCGACGCGCCGAGGAAGTCCCCGAGCGCGTCGTGGAAGAACTCGCTCGGGCGGTCGCCGATCAGCTCGGAGCCGTTGCTGATAAGTAGCAGGCGTTTGTTTGTCATCTTCACGGGCCGAGATGATAACACCGCTTCAGCCGGGGCCGGGAGTTTCCATGCGCCGCATCTCGTCCCGAAGCGCGCGGCGCTCGATGAGGAGCCGCAGGAAGAGCTGCCTCCGGCGCACGAGCAGCAGCAGAGCCTTGAACCACCCGCGCATGTCGTACAGCTCTTCCAGCGAGCGCAACGCCACGTAGCCGCACACGACCGAGAGCGGGAGCGCGAGGAGCGCCGCCTGCCACCCCCAGCGCACGAACGCCCACGCCGACACGCCGAGCCACGTGAGCGGCATGAAGAGCATCGCCGCCAGAATCTTTACCGTCGGCCCTATCTCGTCCACACCGTGGCGCGGGAACAGCCGCGCGAGCAGCGCGCAGACGAGGTACGCGGGCAGGTGGAGGACGGCGCCGACGACTGTCAGCGGCGAGAGCAGGAGAAGAGTTAACGCGCGCAGAAGGAAGTGTCGCAGCACGTACCAGCGAGAGTGTCTTGAGAGGGAAAGATTCTCGGGCGCGATGCCGATGCGCTCAAGCTCCGCCTCGTGGCGCAGTATGCGCCGGCGCAAATCTTCCGTGCCCTCCGCCGCCGACAGGCGCGCGAAGAGTTGCGCCGAGAGGCCGCGCAGGAAGTCGAAACGCTCGGCCAGCGGCAATCTCATGTTCAACCCCTCGTAGACCGAGGAGAATAATCGCTCGGCCTTACGCGCCGCGTCCAACTGCTCCTCCGTCTCGACGTTCAGAGTCACGCCGAGCAGAGCCTCCTCGATGCGCGCCGACAGCTCGCGCACGGCCTCGCGCGGCGGCTCGCCGCCCTCGTCCGGCTCGACCGAGGGCACCCCCAAAGGCTCGCCGAAGCGCAGCAGCGCCTCGCCGCGGAAAGAAGTTTTGGAAGTGTAGTAGAGGCCGACGGGCACGATCTTCAGGCCCGGCACGTTCGAGCCGAGCGCGATGCGCGCCGCCCCGGTCTTGACCGGCTGGAGCTTCGGCTCGTTGTGCGAGAGACCTTCGGGGAAGAGTGCGACGCAGCGGCCCCGGAGCAGCAGGCGGCGGCAGGCTTCAAACGTGCGCAGGTTCTGCGAAACGTCCTCGCCCGCGTCGGCGCGTCGGTAGAGCGGCAGCGCCTCGACCGTGCGCAGGAGCCAGCCGGCGACGGGGATGCGGAAGAGCGTGGACTTGGCGAGGAAGGAGATGCGCCGCGGCAGCGCCGCGAAGACGAGCCCCGGGTCGATGAGCCCGTTCGGGTGGTTGAGCACGAAGACGAGCGGGCCTGACCCGGGGACGAGCCCGGCGCGGCTCGTCTCGATGCGCCGGAAGAAGAGGCGCAGCGCGACGCTGATGACGGCCTGGACGAGCCTCTGCGCGAACGAACCCCCGCGGCGCAGAACCATGTCGCCCAGCCGCAGGACTCTCGAACCCTCCGGCATCGCGACTCATCGTCGCAAATGCCCGCGACATACACAAACCGGTGCGGGGGCATCGACGGCCATAACCTGTCGATGCCCCCGCGCCGGTTTCAAACTCTATCTCTCGCGTCCGACTCAGGCCGCCGAGGCCCGCGTGGCGGCCCTGCGTCTCCGAGACTTCTTGCCGGTCGTCAGCAGGTTCCGCAGCTTCATGCGGGCCTTGTGGAGCTGTGACTTGCTCGTCCCGACCGAGCAGCCCAGCAGCCGCGCCACCTCCTCGTGCTCGTGCCCCTCCACGTCGTGCAGCACGAAGACCGCGCGATACCCCGGCGGGAGTTGGCTCACCGCCTTGTCCAGAGCGATCCGGTCCACCACCGGCATCTGCGACGGGTTCTCCGTCCCCTGGACCACCTGCTGCGGGCTCTCCCCGTCCTCCGTCACCTGCTCGACCCTCACCCCGCGCCGCCGGAAGTGCATCAACACCTGGTTGACGGTCAGCCGGTGCAGCCAGGTCGTGAACGCCGACTCGCCGCGGAAGGAGCCGGCCTTG
>DASVQJ010000111.1:0-7902 GCA_036389235.1 Pyrinomonadaceae bacterium
GGTTAACCACAGAGACACGGCGGCACGGCTTTAAAGATAAGAGTCTTTAAAGCCGTGCCGCCGGGTCTCTGTGGTTAATGTTTTTAGAGTTGGCTTCGCTTAACTCGCGGCCTCGACGCGGTCGCGGCCGGTCTGCTTGGCGTGGTAGAGGGCGTCGTCCGCGCGCGCGATCATGTCGTTGCCGGACTCCGCGGGGCGGAGCTGCGCGACGCCGGCCGAGAGCGTGAGGGGGAAGACGCGTTCGGCGTCGCCGAAGGGGCGCGCGGCGAAGGCCCGCCGTATCTTCTCGGCGAGAGAGAGCGCGCCCCCGAGCCCCGTCTCGGGCGCGAGCACGAGGAACTCCTCGCCGCCGTAGCGGCAGACCACGTCCGAGCCGCGCACGGAGTCCGCGATGACGCGCGCCGCCTGCCGGAGCGCCGTGTCGCCCGCCGCGTGGCCGTAGGTGTCGTTGACCGCCTTGAAGAAGTCGAGGTCGATGAGCAGGCACGAGAGCGGGCGCGAGTAGCGCCGCGCCTCCGAAAGCTCCCGCTGGAGCGCGCGGTGCAGGCCGTAGCGATTAAGGAGTCCCGTCAGCGCGTCCGTCATCGACATCTCGCTCGCCGCCTCGGCGGAGCGGCGCAGCTCCTCGGCGCGCTGGCGCAGGCGGTCGCGCTCAAGCTTCAGCCGGATGGCGACGCTCACGCGCGCCAAAAGCTCCTCGACGCGGAAGGGCTTCGAGACGTAGTCGTTCGCGCCCAGGTCCAGGCCGCGCACCTTCGTGTCCGTGTCGTCGAGGGCCGAGAGGAAGATGACGGGGATGTCGCGCGTCGCGGGGTCTTCCTTGAGCAGGCGGCAGGCCCCGAGGCCGTCGAGGACGGGCATCATCACGTCGAGGATGATGAGGTCGGGCAGCACGCGGCGCGCGGCCTCGACCGCCTGGCCGCCGTCCTCCGCGGTCTCGACGCGGTAGTGCTCCCATTCGAGCCTGCGCTTGATGAGCGCGAGGTTGACGGGCTCGTCGTCGGCGACGAGGATGAGCGGAGCCCCGGCCTCGCCCGCGCCCGCGGACGCATCGACCTTCGACGTCTCGGTCTTCATAAACGGCGACGTAAAACCTCTCGCGCCGCCGCACAAGTCCGGCGCTACGACTCTGGGATGAGGTTCGGGGCCGGGGTCTGGGGCTACGGACAATGATAAAGAAGGCGGGAGGGAAAAGGCAAAGGAAGTAGACAGTAGTCAGTAGTCAGTAGCGCCCCGCGTCGCGTTCGTTGACGGTGACAACCCTGACGATTCTACGGACGGCGATTCTTCTACTGTCTACTGACTACTGTCTACTGCTTTGCCGGTAGTGCTCGACGAGGGCGGCGAGGAGCGCCGTCTCCCGTTCGGAGAGACCTTTGAACTCGACGCCGACGCCCCAGCGTTCGAGGTGGTAGCGCACCTCGCCGCAGAGCGTCTTCTGCTCGGGCAGCCAGAACTTGATGAAGACGGGCTGGCCGCGCGGGGCGCCGCGCTCCGTGCGGAGGAAGTAGCCGCCCTCGCTGAGGCTGATGATGCGATCCTGAAACGGGCAGTCGTACGTCCAGCCCCAGTGGACGTGCAAGTCCACAGTCACCCGCTCGTGTTTACGTTGTTCGACGTAGGTCATGAGGTCTTTGTCGGTCTCGTCCGGTGAAGTCTGTGAGGTTGGTACGAGCATAGACCGGTCGGTCTCGCGCCGCAAGCGGGGGCGGCGAAAGATTCCCGGGGCGCCGCGGGGCGGCTTTGTGTTAAGCTTCCGGCCTCCGGCGGAGTTTCAACCGAACGCACGTGAGAACCCGCGCCGCAGACACACCCGCGGCGCGCCCACGCAGTAACGAACTATTTTCCGGGAGGTCGGCGGAGATGCGACGACGTGAGGGCGACGGCTGCCCCGTGTGGGGCGTTCTGCAAGTCGTGGGCGACAAGTGGACGCTGCTCATCGTGCGTGACCTGGCGTCCGCGCCGCGCCGCACCACCGAACTGCTCGCGCGCCTCCAACCGATCAGCAGCCGCACGCTGATGGATCGCCTGCGCGACATGGAGCACGACGCGCTCATCGAGCGGCGCGACCTGGGCGGCAGCCCCCCGCACGTCGAGTACGTGCTCACCGAGCGCGGGCGCCTGCTCACCCCGCTCCTCGACGCGCTGCGCGCCGCGGGCGAGGCGCTCGACTGCAACGACTGCGACGACCGGCTCAGCCGCCACGAGTCCTACTGCGACTCCTGCCCGCGCGCGGGGCGCCCCGCGTCGGCGCCGCCGCCCCGACGCGCCCCCACCGACGACTCCATCGTGCTGCTCTGACGGCGGCACGAAACAGTTTGAACCTTCCCCTTCGGGTCTTCGTTCCTTCTGCTGGCAGCCACACACGCCGAGAGCCCGACCCGCGCGTCGGCCGCCAATCTCAACGCCCGCAGACCTGAAAGACTTCGACATGAAATTAGAACGTTTCTTCCTACCCCTCTCTCTCGCCATCTCCCTGTTCTTACCCGTAGCCCGGCCCGCGGCGCAGGAGGGCGGCGCGGCTGAGGCGAGGCGCGCGCGCGTCGAGCGCGGCCTGCTCCCGCCCGTGCTCCTCAAGGGCGCGCCCGCGTGGACTATCGAGGAGCGGATGCGCCACTACAAGATTCCGGGCGTGAGCGTCGCCGTCATCAAGGACTTCAAGGTGGAGTGGGCCAGAGGCTACGGCTTCAAAGACGCGGAGGCGCGCGAGCCCGTGACGGAGCGGACGCTCTTCCAGGCCGGCTCGATCAGCAAGCCCGTCGCCGCGATGACCGTCCTGAAGAAGGTCGAGCAGGGGAAGCTCTCGCTCGACGAAGACGTGAACGCCAAACTCGTCTCGTGGAAGCTGCCCGAGAACGAGTTCACGGCGAAGAAGAAGGTGACGCTCGCCAACCTCCTCAGCCACACGGCCGGGCTCACCGTCCACGGCTTCCCCGGCTACGCCGCGGGCGAAAAGCTCCCGACCGTCCCGCAGGTGCTCGACGGCGCGGCGCCCGCCAACACCGCGCCCGTCCGCGTAGACCTCGAACCCGGCACGCGCTTCCGCTACTCCGGCGGCGGCACCACCGTCGCGCAACTCCTGCTGACGGACGTCGAGCGCAGGCCCTTCCCCGACATCGCGCGCGAGACGGTGCTCCGCCCGCTCGGCATGGACGACAGCGGCTACGAGCAGCCGCTCCCGGCGGCGCGCGCGCGCCTCGCCGCGACCGGCTACCGCGGCGACGGCCGGCCCGTCGAGGGCAAGTTCCACGTCTACCCGGAGATGGCCGCGGCCGGCCTCTGGACGACGCCGACCGACCTCGCAAAGTTCGGCATAGAGGTGCAGCTCTCCCTCCAGGGCAAGTCGAACAAGGTGCTCTCGAAGGCGACGGCCGAGCGGATGGTCACGCCCTTCGTCGGCGCGGACAACGGCCTCGGCTTCTTCGTCCAGAAGCGCGGGCAGCAGCTCTACTTCGGCCACGACGGCGCCGACGAGGGCTTCCGCGCGCAGCTCCTCGTCCACCGCGAGAAGGGCTACGGCGCGGTGGTGATGGTCAACTCGGACAACGGCCAGATCATCGGCGAAATCTTCCGCGCCGTCGCGCGCGAGTACGGCTGGGACGAGTTCCTGCCGCCCGAGGTCGAGACGGTTTCGGTCGCGCCCGAGCGGCTCGCCTCCTACGCCGGCCGCTACCTCTTCAACCCCGACCGCGTGCTCAACGTCACGGCCGAGGGCGGCCGCCTCTTCGTCGAGCCGACGCAAGGGTCGAAGGTCGAACTCTTCCCCGTCTCGGAGACGACCTTCGTCCGCCTGGACACGCCCGTCCGCGCCACCTTCGTGCCCGCCGCCGGGGACGCGCCCGCCAAAGTCCTCCTCGTCGGCCCCAACAACACGTCGGAGTCGCCGCGCCTGTCGGACGCCGCGCCCATCCCGTACGAGCTTCTGCAAGCGGGCAAGGCGGACGAGGCCGTCGCCGCCTACCGGCGCATCAAGAAGGAGAAGCCCGACAACGCCGCCGTCTCCGAGCAGCGCCTGAACCTTCTCGGCTACGAGCTTTTGCGCGCCGGGAGGCTGCGCGAGTCGGTCGCCGTCTTCGCCCTCAACGCCGAACTCTACCCGCAGTCCTTCAACGTCTACGACAGCCTCGCCGACGCCTACGCCCAGAGTGGCGACAGGGAGCAGGCGGTCAAGAACTACCGCCGCTCTTTGGAGCTGAACCCGAAGAACGACAACGCCGCCCGGATGTTAAAGAAACTGGAAGGGGAAAAGCAGTAGGCAACCGGCAGTAGGCAGTCACCGCGTCATAGGCAGACGCCGCGTCAGCGGCGTCTGAATTTAGCCCGGCCTTTCAAGGCCGGGAAGACGGCGGTAACCAGGACGCCGCGCTGCGTCAGCGACGCCCGAACGGGCCAGGCCGTCTCAGGCGTCGCCGACGCGACGCGGCGGGTTTCGGGTCACACCTGACCCGGCCTTGAAAGGCCGGGCTAAGCTCGGCCGCCGCTCCGCGGCGTTCGACGTACACGCTACATTTATTCCGACAACTGCCTGACTCTTCTATGAACCTTCTCGAACACCAGCGCCGCGCGTGGGACAGGCAGGTCGGGCTCGGGAACGATTGGACGCGCCCCGTCGGGCCGGAGGTGATCGAGGCCGCGCGGCGGGGCGAGTGGGCGGTGCTGCTCACGGAGCAGAAGCCCGTGCCGCGCGAGTGGTTCCCCGCGGAGATGCGCGGCGTCGGAATCCTCTGCCTCGCCTCGGGCGGGGGGCAGCAGGGGCCGACGTTCGCGGCGGCCGGCGCGCGCGTCGCCGTGCTCGACAACTCGCCCGCGCAGCTCGCGCAGGATCGTCTGGTGGCGGAGCGCGAGGGGCTCGACCTACAGACCTTCGAGGGCGACATGGCCGACCTCTCCGCGTTCGCCGACGAGAGCTTCGACCTCGTCTTCCACCCCGTCTCGAACGTCTTCGCTTCGTCGGTGCGCCCCGTGTGGCGCGAGGCGTCCCGCGTGCTCCGCCGCGGCGGGCTGCTGCTCGCGGGCTTCAACAACCCCTCGATCTACATCTTCGACTTGCAGGACGAACGGCAGGAGCGGCTCGAAGTGAAGTACAAGCTCCCCTACTCCGACGTCGAAAGTCTGGACGGGGCGGAGCGCGAGAGGCTGCTCGCCTCGGGCCAGCCCTTAGAGTTCAGCCACACGCTCGAAGACCAGATCGGCGGCCAGCTCGACGCGGGCTTCCGGCTCACCGCGCTCTACGAAGACCGCCACCGCGGCCTGCGCGTCGCCGAGTTCATGCCGACCTACGTCGCCACGCGCGCCGTCAAACCCTGACGCCGCCCTTCCGATTCGGGAGCCCGACATCTTGGAGAACGCTTCGGCGCGAGAGGACTTGAAGAGAAGGGTCTGGCCGTGGCTCGCCGCCGCCGCGGTGCCGGCGGCGGCGGCCTTCGTGCTGCGCTGGCAGGGGCGCCTGTGGCTCTGCTCGTGCGGGCGCTTCCGCCCCTGGCTCGGCGACGCCTGGGGCTCCGAGACCTCGCAGCAGCTCTTCGACCCCTACTCCTTCACGCACGTCCTGCACGGCTTCGCGCTCGCGGGGCTGCTCGCGCTCGTCCTCCGGCGCGCGGGCCGGCGCTGGCGCCTCGCGCTCGCGGTCTCCGCCGAAGCCCTGTGGGAGGTGTTCGAGAACACCGAGTTCGTCATCAACCGCTACCGCGAGACGACGGCCGCGCTCGGCTACAACGGCGACACGGTCGTCAACTCGCTCGGCGACGTCATCGCCTGCGCCTTCGGCTTCCTCCTCGCACGCCGCCTCGGCGCGCTCAAGACCCTTCTCGTCTTCGCGCTCACCGAAGTCGTCCTGCTCTTCTGGATCAGGGACAGCCTCCTCCTCAACATCCTCCTCCTCGTCTACCCCTCGGAGAAGTTGAGGGCGTGGCAGGCCGGGCACTGAGCCCGCGCGCACGGAGAGAAGAGATGAAGGCCCTCAAGAATTTCGACCCGGCGGGCGAGCCGGCCCTCCTCATCTACCTCTACGCCTGCCGCAAGCCCGAGCGCCCGCTCAAAGAAATCTGGCCGGACGTGAAGTGCTACAGTTGTTGAGCCGCAGCCGGGCTTAATCGAGAACGGGTAAAACCGCGGAGACACGGAGGCACGGCCAAATGCCCTCGGCCGTGCCTCCGTGTCTCCGCGGTTAACTTCGGCTGCGCCTTAAGACGGAAGCTCCGTGGACGGGCGGGCGTAGACGACGGCGGGCTGGTTGGCGCCGTCGGCGGGCGGCTGCGGCTCGTCGGGGTGGTTCGAGACGACCTCGCCGCCGGGCATCGTGATCTGCTCGTGGTCGGCCGAGACGATCTCGCCCTCGATGGTGACCTCCTCGCCGGTGGCCGTGGCGACGGGCAGAGAGTCCAGGAACCTCTCGGCGTCGATGGCGGCCATGCAGCCGGTGCCGGCGGCCGTCACGGCCTGCCTGTAGACCGAGTCCTGCGCGTCGCCGCAGGCGAAGACGCCGGGGATGTTCGTCGCCATCGAGACGCCCGCGGTCTTGATGTAGCCGACCGCGTCCATGTCGAGCCAGCCCTTGAAGACGTCCGTGTTCGGCTTGTGCCCGATGGCGATGAAGACGCCCTCGCACGCGAACTCCGACTCCTCGCCCGTCTTGTTGTCCTCAAGCTTGATGCCGGTCACGCCGGTCTCGGGGCTCCCGAGTATCTCCCTCACCTCGGCGTTCCAGATGAAGTCGATCTTCGGGTTCTTGAGCGCCTTGTCCTGCATGATCTTCGACGCGCGCAGGGAGTCGCGCCGGTGGACGACCGTCACGCGCGAGGCGTAGCGCGTCAGGAACGTCGCCTCCTCCATCGCGGTGTCCCCGCCGCCGACGACGACGATGGGCTTGCCCTTGAAGAAGAAGCCGTCGCACGTCGCGCACGCCGAGACGCCCAGGCCGCCCAGGCCCTCGGGCGCCGGCGCCTCGCCCGGGATGCCGAGCCACTTGGCCGACGCGCCCGAGGCGACGATCAGGGTCTCGGCCTTGACCTCGTGCCCCTCCTCCGTCCAGAGCGTGAAGGGGCGCTGGCTCAAATCGACCTTGTTGACGAAGGTGACGAGGAACTCCGTGCCGAAGCGCTTGGCCTGCTCCTCGAACTGCTGCATCAGCTCGGGGCCCTGGATGCCTTCGGCGAAGCCGGGGTAGTTCTCGACCTCGGTCGTGATGGTGAGCTGGCCGCCGGGCTGCGGGCCGTGGACGACGAGCGGGTGGAGTTCGGCGCGGGCGGCGTAGATGGCCGCGGTCAGGCCCGCGGGGCCGCTGCCGACGATGACGACTTCGCGGTGCATTGTCTCTTTCGCCATGCCTTAGATTGAAACTCTCCTCGGGGGATTTGTCTGTAAGCGCGCGTACCGACGCGGCGCGCTGGTGGTAGCCTTTTTCTCGGCGCGTGTAGTATAACTGCTCGCGCCGGAAGTAGTCGAATTTGACCACGCGGGCGCTCTACCAGCCCCGGCCGCGAAGACCTTTTGAGCACTCAGCCGCAAGAGGTGAGCACACCCACGCAGCCGCCCGTCTTCGAGGTGCGGCGCGTCGCCGTCCTCGGCGCGGGCACGATGGGGCACGGCATCGCGCAGGCCGCCGCCGCCGCGGGGCTCACCGTCACGCTCCGCGACGTGTCGGAAGAGCTGACGGCGAAGGGCCTCAGCGCGATAGAGTCTAATCTGTCGAAGGGCGTCGAGCGCGGCAAGGTCTCGGAGCAGGAGCGCGAACGCGCGCTCTCCAACATCAGCACGACGACGAGTCTGGAAGAGACCTCGGGGAGCGACCTCTTCATCGAGGCCGTGCCCGAGCGGCTCGAACTCAAGCGCGAGACGCTCGGCGAGGTCGAACGGCTGAACGCCGCGGACTTCATCTTCGCCACCAACACCTCCTCGCTCTCC
>DASVQJ010000112.1:0-29375 GCA_036389235.1 Pyrinomonadaceae bacterium
GCGGCCGTGCTCGTTGTCGCGCGCGCGCTTGAGTAACGTCTCAAGCCCGCGCGCGAAGACGTTGGTGCGCTCGGTGCGGCGCTCCATCGTCTCGCCGAAGGGGTCGTCGAAGTGCACGACGCGCGGCACGTTCCCCTCGCCGACGAAGACCTGCGCCAGGAGCTTCCTGAGGTCGTCCTCGTGCTGGTGCAGCAGCGCGACGAGGCGGTCGTGCCTGATGTGCAAAGGCTCGTAGCCCTCCCGGTAGTATTCCCAGAGCAGGTGGAAGGCCGTGTAGGTCTTGCCGAGGTGCGGCTCGCCGATGATGAAGACGACGTGCTCGCGTTCGAGCTTCCGGCGGATGGAGTCGTACTCGGTCGGCTTGACGTAGAGCGCGGGGAGGTTCTTGAAGCGGCTGCGCGGCGCCTTCAGCTCGTGCTCGTAGCCGATGCCCTTGAGGAAGCCTTCGATGGAGGGCGCGGAGTCGGCGGCGGCCGCCCCGCCCCCGCGGCCCGCTTCGAGGTGCGCGCGCAGCTCGCGGAAGAAGTCGTCGAAACGCGCCTCGTCGCCCGAGATGATGCTGCCGTAGCCGCGCACCTTGAGCACGCTGTCGATGCGGCCGCCCGGCTCGGGCGGCGCCGGGTTGACGAAGTGTATCTCGCCGCCCTCCTTCTCGAAGAGCACGTCGATGTCCCTGTCCTGGACGCTGTGGCCGACGACGAGCAGGCCGCGGTTGAGGTAGCGCGCCAGCTCCGGCCTGACCGCCTCCTCGAACCTGAATATCTCGTCCGGGGTGAAGGCGTAGCTGCCCGGCGAGGCCAGCGTGCCGTGCAGCTTGACGAGCTTGAAGGGCGGGCGAGCCGACTCCAACTGGTAACGCACCTCTTCGGGCTTGTCCCGGCCGTTGACCGAGACCACGAAGTGCTCCGGCTCGCGCCAGCCCGCGTCGTTGAGCGCGCGCTCCAGGAGGTTGTCGAGGTTCGTCGAGAGCGCCAGCGCGAAGTAGCCCTCCGTGACGAGATGCGCGAGGTCTTTGTAGCCCGCGGACGGCGCCGCGCCCTGCAAGAGGTGGCGGTTGAGGATAGCGAATTTCGTGTCGGGGTCGAGCCGCGCCCACCGCTCGTAGAAGGCTTCGAGCTTGAGGCGCGCGACCTCCCTGGACTTCAGTTCGCCGAACTCGGGGCTGAGCGCGGCGGCCGTCTGGACGGACGCCTGCCACTCTTCGAACCGCGTGCGCTCGTAGCTCTGTAGAACGTCGTCGGCGAGCCGCGCCGTCGTGGAGCAGCCCGAGCCGACGGACGCGCCCGCGCCGACGAGGAGGACGAACGGCTCGACCCCGGCGCTTTTCCTCTGGGCGATGCTGGCGGCGAGCGCCCTGATCTTATCCGTCATGGTCAGTCACCCGGCTTTGAAAGGTGAGGCCGGCGGCAGACGTGCCCGCTGGCGGGAACACGGACGACGCGTGCGGGCGGCGCGGGTACGATACGGAAAGGCAAAAGTGCGTGTCAACCTTCTTGCCGCCGCGTCAGTCCCGACGCAGTCGCCGGCAGACGCCTATTCGCGCAGGTTGCGCGTCGTGCCTTCGGTGACGCTCGGCGCGGGGGCCATCTCGGCGGTGTCAGGGCGCGAGCGCGCGAAGCCGTCGACGGGGACGCTCTGCGCGGGCGGGAGCGCGGCGGCCCGCGCGGGGTCGAGTTCGGCGGTGGCGTTGGCCGGGTCGGCGTCGGCGCGCGCGCCGCGTCTGGAGAGGAGGGCGCGTGCGGCGCGGAGGATGGGGCGGAGCAGGAGGACGAGGAGCAGGAACCCGGCCATGAGGGCGAACGTCGTCAGCCCCTTCTCGGGGCCGTTGGGCATGAGCGAGGTGAGCACGAGCGCCTTGAGCTGGCCGACGAACATCAACAGCGCCCCGAGGTTGACGCCGTCGCGCCGCCTCTGCGTGTAGTTTGCGGGCACGCCGCCGGAGGAGAGCCGTTCGAGCGCGCCGAGCAGCGGGTGGAAGAGCGTGAGGATGAAGGCCAACGTGCAGCCGAGGATGAAGAAGGTCTGCGGCAGCGCGACCTCCGCCGGCCCGCGAGACCAGATCAGCCCCCAGAAGACCGCGAAGACCGCGCCCGCGAACATCACGAGCGCGCCGGTCGCCAAGTCCTTCTGCGCCGGGAGCGTCCCCTCGTCACCCGCGCGCCCCTCGCCGGCCCCGCGCGCCTGCTCGCGCCCGACCAACTCCCTGACCTCGCGGACGGGGAAGCCGCAGCGCGGGCAGAAGCGCCCGGCGTCTTCGGGCTGTGGCTGGCTGCACCTGGGACAGAACATCTTTTGACCTCTTCCGTGCGGGGATGCTCGGGCCGGACGGCCGCTAGGAGTCTCTACGCGGGCGCGCGCCTCGTTGTTCAGGGAATGCGCTCGGCGACGAGTTCGTAGAGCGCGTTCTTGAAGAAGAGGCGTTTCAAGCGGTCGCCCGCGTGGCGCGGCGGGCGCAGTCGCGCGAGACGCTTGGCGTCGGAGACGTTGCCGCTCTCCGTGATGACGCGCAGGGGGAGGCCGTCGAAGAGCGAGCGCGCGGCGCCGAGCGTGAGGTGAACCGTGTGGTCTGCGAACGGGCCGATCTCCAGCCCCAGGCCCGCGGCGTTCCAGGCGGAGTGCAGCCGCGCGGCCGCCGCGTAGACGGGGTGGTGGAAGTTGACCGTGAAGTAGAGGAGGCCGCCGGGGGCGAGCACCCGCGTCAGCTCGCGCGCGATGCGCGCGGGGTCTTCGGCGTGGTCGACGACGTTGTCGCAGAGCACCACGTCGAACGAAGCGTCGGCGAAGGGCAGTCGCTCGCCCCCGGCGGCGATGGTGCGGGCGCGGTGCTGCCATTCGGGGAAGAGCGCCGCGTAGTCGCAGGCCAGAGGGTCTACGCCCACGCCGCGCGTCGTGCCGAAGAAGAAGACGAGCCCGTGCGCGCCGCTCCCGACTTCGAGCACGCGCGCGTCCGGCGCGATGGCGCGCACCCTCTCCAGCTTCTCGCGCACGCGCGCCGAGCGCTGCCGCAT
Organism: Pyrinomonadaceae bacterium; assembly: GCA_036389235.1. Classification (GTDB taxonomy): domain Bacteria; phylum Acidobacteriota; class Blastocatellia; order Pyrinomonadales; family Pyrinomonadaceae; genus QHXN01. Next base: position 3,009 of record DASVQJ010000112.1, read on the forward strand.
CGCCTCGACGTAGTCCGCCTCGTGCCCGCGCGCCTTCGCGGCCTTCGCGCTGGTAGTCCAACTGCCGTTCGAGCGCGCGCCGCGCGCGCCTCCGCTTCGCCGTCTCGGCGCGTCCGTTCTGTTCGGTCATCGGTCTATAAGAGATGTCAGATGTCAGATGTCAGATGCTAGTTAAGGCATGTCGCTTTAACTAGCATCTAGCATCTGACGTCTAACATCTTCTCAAACAGGGTGGGCACAGTATAAACTCAGCCGCGCCGCGCGCGTATGTCCGCCGAACCCTTAACCAGCGTCGAAGCAGTCCCGGCCGCCGAAACCTTGTCGGCCGCGCCGCCGCGCGAGGAGTCCGCTTCACGACCGAATTCGTGTTGGCTCTTCTCGCCGCGGGTGGACGTGTGCGTCTTCGGCGGGAGCGCGGCGGTCTCCCTGCTGCTGCTGTGGGTCGGGGCGCGCGCGGGCGCGTTGGAGGGCGAGTCGCCGGACTGGGCCTGGGTGCCGGCGGTGCTTCTGGTGGACGTGGCGCACGTCTACGCGACGGCGTTCCGCGTCTACTTCGACAGGGAAGAGTTGAGGCGGCGGCTGTCGCTCTACGTGCTCGCGCCGTCGATAGCGCTGGCGCTGTCGGTGGCGCTCTACTCCGAATCGGAGGCGCTCTTCTGGCGGGCGCTGGCGTACCTGGCGGTCTTCCACTTCGTGCGGCAGCAGTACGGTTGGGTGGCGCTCTACCGCGCTCGCGCGGGCGAGCGCGGGCGCGCGGGTTGGTGGGTGGACGCGGCGGCCGTCTACATGGCGACCCTCTACCCGCTCGCGTACTGGCACGCGCACCTGCCGCGGCGCTTCTGGTGGTTCCTGCCGGGCGACTTCGCGGCCGCGCCCGCGTGGGTCGAGTCGTTCGCGTTCGCGCTCTACTGTCTCGCGCTCGGGGCGTACGCGGTGCGCTCGGCGCACTCGTGGCTGTTCGGGGGGCGCGGCAACCCCGGGAAGGATCTGGTCGTCCTGACGACGGCCGTCTGCTGGTACGCGGGCGTCGTCGCTTACGATTCCGACTACGCCTTCACGGTGACGAACGTCGTCATACACGGCGTCCCCTACGCGGCGCTCGTCTGGTGGTACGCGCGTGCGCGCGCGCCGCGGGCGGGGCGAGTCTACCGGAGTCTCGCGCGCTGGCCCGTCTTCCTCGCGACGCTGTGGGTGCTGGCCTACGCGGAGGAACTCCTGTGGGACAGGGGCGTCTGGCACGAGCGCGCGTGGCTCTTCGGCGGGGCGTGGGACTGGGAGTCGCTGAAGGTCTTCCTCGTCCCGCTGCTCGCGCTCCCGCAGGCGACGCACTACGTCCTCGACGGCTTCGTCTGGCGGCGCAGCTCCAACCCGCAGCTCTCCGCCCTTGCGTCGGCCTCGCGCGGTGAGTGAGGTGAAGATGTTAATCGAGTGTTTAGTGAGATTCGTTCAACGCGGAGGCGCAGGGGGCGCTGAGGTTGCGCAGAGGGTTGAGCGTCGAAATCATGCAATCCTCCGCGCCCCCTCTGCGTCCTCTGCGCCTCCGCGTTGAACGCAGGCGTCATTAAAGTTCAAGTTTGAGATAACCTCCCGACACGATCATCCCCATGCAACAAACAGTTCCCCGACAGAAAGTCCACCGCTTCCGCTGCCCCGGGTGCGGGGCCGACTTGCAGTTCGCGCCGGAGGGCGGGAACCTGACCTGCCCGTACTGCGGGCGGCAGGAGCGCATCGAGCCGACGGGCGGCACGGTCGAGGAGCGCTCCTACGAACAGTACCTGCAACTGCACGCCGACCGCATGGGCACGCTCGCCGAGGGCGCGCTCGAAGTCGCCTGCCAGACCTGCGGCGCCACGGTCACCTTCACGCCGCCGATGGTCGCCGGCGAGTGCGACTTCTGCGGCAGCCCCCTGGTCGCGCAGCCGCGCTCGGCCGACCCCGTGCTCGCGCCCGAGGGCGTCCTCCCCTTCCGCGTGACGCAGGACGCGGCCACCGGCTTCGTCGGGCGCTGGATCGGGTCGCGCTGGTTCGCGCCGAACGCCCTGAAGAAGCTCGCCGCGCACGAAGGCATCGGCGGCGTCTACATCCCCTTCTGGACTTACGACGCCTACACGGTGAGCCGCTACACGGGCGAGCGCGGCGAGCACTACTACACGACCGAGCACTACACCGAGCGCGACGCGCAGGGGCGCGAGGTGCGGCAGACGCGGCAGGTGCGCCACACGCGCTGGCACCCCGCGGCGGGGCAGGTCGAGCGCTGGTTCGACGACATCCTCGTCCCCGCGACGAAGTCCCTGCCGCCCCAGCGCCTCGCCGCGCTTGAGCCCTGGGACTTGCAGGAGTTGACCGCCTACGAGCCCGCGTACCTCTCGGGCTACAAGGCGCAGCGCTACCAGGTGAGCCTCGCCGAGGGCTTCGAGCTGGCGAAGCAGACGGCCGCGCCCGCCATCGACGCCGACGTGCGCCGCGACATCGGCGGCGACGAGCAGCGCGTCTCGAACGTCTCGACGCATTACTCGGCCGTCACCTTCAAGCACCTCCTGCTCCCCGTCTACGTCGGCGCCTACCGTTTCCAGGATAAGGTCTACCAGGTCGTCGTCAACGGCCGCACCGGCGAGGTGCAGGGCGAGCGCCCCTACAGCGTCTGGAAGATCGCCCTCCTCGTCCTGTTCATCCTCTTCGTCCTCGCCGCCCTCTTCCTCGTCTTCGGCCGCCGGTAGACGACGTGAAAGGCGGGGGCGCCCGGCGGCACTCAAGTCCGCCGGGCGCCCCCGCCTTGAACCTATCGACTCGCGTCTACCGCCCGGTGACGAGGAACACGTCCCACGCCCACCGCCCCGCCTTCGCCCGGTTCCGGGCCGAACCTGCGCCCCCGACGGCGTCGCTTTGATTGAAGTCGTAAAGTTCCCCCCAGGACAGGACTCGGATGGACGCCCCGTCAACGATAATGTCCTTCGGGTGGGTGATGTTCCTGCTACCCGAAGGCGAAGCGCCCAAAAGGGCGTACTCGCGTAACTTGACGCCGGACGAGTCATACTCGTAGAGCGTGGCCGTGGTGGACAGGCCGTTCAACGCTACCCAGAGGTGGCCGGTGGCGGGCTCCACGGCCGCCGAGTTGATGACCGTCACGCCCCCCGTCATGTTCGGCTTCCTTTCGGCGAGGAATCCGTCCGCCTTCTCCTTCTGAAAGGCGACGGCGTCCCCGTCCACGATAAATTCCTTAATGAGCGCCCCCCGCTCCGTGAACCGGGCGACGTAAGGCAGCGGGGCGTAGACCGACACCAGATAGATTTCGTCCGAAGGCCCGACCACGACCTTACCCCGGTTGAGGAATTCGTTCTCCCGGGCGTCGGCGTCATAAGCCTTAACGTCCGCGAAGCTGCTCAACGGCTCACCCGCCGGGCTGAACAGGTGGAGGAGTTTGCCGCCCGAGGGCGCGGCGACCACCACGTTGCCGTCGCTCAGGACGCCGACCGACCCGCCGTCGGGGATCGGAAATTCTTTCAACTGTCGCCCCTCAAAGTTGAAGACCCGCAATACGGAATCGGCGCCGGCGAGGTAGATATTATTCGACGAGTCAACCGCTAAGGCCCGGGCGTCCCGGGCCGAGAGGGGGATTCTCTTAACGAACTTACCCCCCCTGTCGAACGCCGTCACACTTCCGTCGGCGCCGAGCGAGAGCGCATACTGACCGGTTTTTGTCGGCGCGGCCAGAGATTTCTTCTCCGGACTCGCTTCGAGTAATTTTCTCGACGATTGAAGGACGGTCAGGGGAGCGCGACCCGGCCTGCCCCTCTTCCCCGACCCCTGCTTATAGCTCGCCGCGGTACCGCTGTGGAACATGGCGGCGAGGACGCTCGCGAGGCCGAGGGTGAGAACTCCGAATCTCCGCAGGTTGGTCATAGTCACGTCCTCCTGTCAGGTGAGTCGTTGAAGAGTGTGAGTTACTCCCGAGGGGGTTAACCGGTTGAACCAAGACGAAAAACTTGCCGAAGTAGATGGCGGATCCGGGTGCGAGGTGACGAGACGCCGGGGCGGCGCGCCGTCGAGGAGGATGGAGCGAGTTCGACGGCGCGCGGAACTTGTACTCCGTACTCAATTCCTTGTCAAGACTTAATTCCTCGTCAAGCAGATACCCGCCGGCCTCGGTGCGGGGGGGTTAGACTTACGGCATCCTGCAACAAACGCGGCTCGGCCCTCCCGGCGCGGCCCTCCCCGAAGACACGCCGCCGGATGAAGCGCGGCCCCTCGCGAACCGCCTTTTATAAGTTTTCTTAATGTGCGGCGCCGGTCAATATTCATACCCGAATTTTGGATTAGCGCTTGCCCGGCGCGGGAAAAAGTAGTATCACTAAGGCACTTCAAGAAGTTCTTAATTTTGGTGGTGCGGCCGTAAAGGGCTTTCGCGGACGCGCGTCGGCCCGCCGTCGGGCGGAAGGCCGCAGGCGGCGCGCGTGTGCGCCCGACCGGAGTGCGAGGGTTCCGTCTCGCCGGGCTAGTGCCAAGAGTCACAAGACGGGTTCGGGGAAGAGCATGCAGATTTTCCACCACAGCACCAACACCATCGCCAAGGTCAGCATCTTCGGCGGCGTCTTCCTCGTCGCCGCCTCGCTCTGGGTGCTCGCCGAGATCAACCGCTCCTCCTACAACACGGGCCAGTTCATCGAGGTGCAGCAGCCCGTCCAGTTCTCGCACAAGCACCACACGGGCGACGACGGCATCGACTGCCGCTACTGCCACACCTCGGTCGAGTCTTCGAACACGGCCGGCATGCCGCCGACCAAGACCTGCATGAACTGCCACTCGCAGATCTGGAACGAGAGCCCGTACCTGGAGATCGTCCGCACCAGCTACCGCGACAACAAGCCCATCGAGTGGGCGCGCGTCCACGACCTGCCCGACTACGTCTACTTCAACCACTCCATCCACGTGAACAAGGGCGTGGGCTGCGCCTCCTGCCACGGGCGCGTGGACACGATGCCGGCCGTCTACCAGGCCGCCTCGCTCCAGATGGAGTGGTGCCTCGCCTGCCACCGCGAGCCCGAGCGCTACCTGCGCCCGAAGGAGCAGGTCACCAACATGGCCTGGAACATCGAGGGCGACGCGGCCGGCGGCGTGACGGCCAGCGCGGAGAACCGCCTCGGCGAGAACCTGGCGCCCTCGCGCCGCGAGCTGGGGCTCAGGCTCAAGCGCGAGTACCGCGTCCGCGACGCGGGCACGCTGACGAGCTGTTCGACGTGCCACAGATAGACCGCCCAGGATAAGCAGGATGCACATCAAAGACACTTTCCCCGAGCTGTACCAGATTCGCAGGCGGCCCGTCTCCATCGAGGGCGTGCGCGCGAAGCTTGAGAACAAGCGCGGGCGCGAGTACTGGCAGAGCCTCGAAGAGCTGGCCGGGACGCGGGAGTTCGAGGAGCTTCTCCACCGGGAGTTCCCGCAGCACGCCTCCGAGTGGGACGAGGGCGCCGACCGCCGCACGTTCCTCAAGCTCATGGGCGCGTCGCTCGCGCTGGCCGGGCTGACGGGCTGCTCGTACCAGCCGCCCGAGACCATCGTCCCGTACGTCCGCCAGCCGGAGGAGATCGTCCCCGGCAAGGCGCTCTACTTCGCCACCGCGATGCCTTTCCCGGGCGGCTGCGCGCCGCTGCTCGTGCGCAGCTACATGGGGCGCCCCGTCAAGGTCGAGGGGAACGACCTCCACCCGGCGAGCGCGGGCGCGGCCGACGTCTACGCGCAGGCTTCGGTGCTCGGCCTCTACGACCCCGACCGCTCGCAGAACGTCATCAACCGCGGCGAGCCGCGCCCCTACACGGCCTTCCTCGGCGAAATCCTGACCGCGCTCGAAGGGCAGCGCGGGAAGCAGGGCGCGGGCCTGAGGTTCCTGACCGAGACCGTCACCTCGCCGACGGTCGGCGCGCAGATGCGCGACATCCTGCGCCGCTTCCCCGGCGCGCGCTGGTATCAGTGGGAGCCGGCGGGCGGCAACAACGGTTCGTTAGGCATCAGGCAGGCCACGGGCGGCTTCGCGACGCCGGTCTACAACTTCGCCGCGGCCGACCGCGTGCTTTCGCTCGACTCGAACTTCCTCGAATGCGGACCGGGCGCGCTCAGATACGCGCGCGACTTCGCCTCGCGCCGCCGCGCCGTGGACGGCGACGCGCGCGAGATTTGCCGCCTCTACGCCGTCGAGACGACGCCGACCAACACCGGCTACTTCGCCGACCACCGCGTCGCGCTCAAGCCCAGCCAGTTCGCCGCGTACGTGCGCGGACTCGCGGCGGCCGTCGGCGCGTCAGGCCCCGCGCTCGCGGGCGGCGCGGCCGCGCCGGACGACCGGGCCAACAAGATCGCCGCCGACCTCAACGCGCACAAGGGCGCCTGCGTCGTCATCGCGGGCGACGAGCAGCCGCCGGAGATACACGCCCTCGCGCACGCGATGAACGCGGCGCTCGGCGCCGTCGGCAAGACCGTCACGTACGTCGAGCCGGTCGAGGAGAACCCGACCGACCAGCTCAACGAGCTGCGCACGCTCATCGGCGAGATCGACGCGGGCGCCGTGGACATCCTCGTCGTCGTCGGCGGCAACCCCGTCTACACGACGCCGGCTGACCTCAAGCTCGACGCCGAACGGATGAAGAAGGTGCGCCTCGCCGTCCACCTCTCGCCGTACGACGACGAGACCTCGGAGCTGTGCCACTGGCACGTCCCGCAGACGCACTTCCTCGAAGAGTGGGGCGACGCGCGCGCCTACGACGGCACGGTCACCATCCAGCAGCCGCTCATCACGCCGCTCTACAACGGCAAGAGCGCGTGCGAGCTGCTCGCGGCCTTTACGGAGAACCCCGACCGGCGCGGCTACGACATCGTCCGCCAATACTGGCTGACCGAGGGGCGCGGCATGCTCACGGCCGGCGCCGCCGCGGCCGCCGCGGGCCAGACCACCGACATGGTCACGGGCATGCCGGGCGGCGCGACCCAGGCGCAGGCGGCCCCCCCCGCGCAGGGCGCCCCGGCCGCGAACGCTTCGGTGCCCACGGCCCGCGGCGGCGGGGCGGCGGCCTCGACGACAACGCCCTCGGCGGCCCCGACGACTTCGACGGCGGCCGCCGCGACTTCGACCGCCGCCACGCCCGACGCGGCCTTCGAGCGCGCGTGGCGCAGGGCTCTCAACGACGGCTTCGTCGCCAACTCGGCGAAGAGGCCCGCGGCCGGCGGCGGGGGCGCGGCGCCGGCCGCGCCCCCCGCCGAAGGCACCATCGGCGCGAACTTCCCGCAGCAGGCCCCCGCCCCGGCCCAGCCCGCCGCGAACGCGGGCGCGTTCGAGATCGTCTTCCGCACGGACCCGACCGTCTACGACGGCCGCTTCGCCAACAACGGCTGGCTGCAAGAGTTGCCCAAGCCCTTGACGAAGCTCACCTGGGACAACGTCGCGCTCATCAGCCCGGCCACGGCCGAGGCGCTCGGCGTCGGCACCGCGCCCGACGGCGCGCTCGTGGACGAGCACCCGCGCCGCGTCAACCGCCTCACGATGAAGGGAGGCGAGATCGACGCCGAGACCGTGCGGCTCACCTACCGCGGGCGCGCGCTCCCCGACAAGAACAACCGGATGCACGCGGAGATGGTCGTCCCCGTCTTCATCCTGCCGGGCCAGCCCGACAACGTCGTGACCGTCCACCTCGGCTACGGCCGCTGGCGCTCGGGGCGCGTCGGCGGCAACCTGCGCGAGGGCCGCCGCGGCTTCAACGCCTACGACCTGCGCACGTCCGACGCCCTGTGGTCGGGCACGGGCCTGGGCGTCGAGGTGACGGGCGACAGCTACTCGCTCGCCTGCACGCAGATACACTTCCGCATGGAGGGGCGCGAGATCGTCCGCGCCGGCACCTTCGCCCAGTGGGCGCACGACCCTTCGCTGGCGCCCGAGCGCGAGCACAAGAAGGAGCCGCCGCAGCCCGCGGGCGAGAACCGCGAGCCCGAAGGCGGCGAGACGATGTACCCGCAGTACGACTACTCGCCGAAAGAGGAGCGGGGCTACCGCGGGTACAAGTGGGGGATGGCGATTGACGTGGCGACCTGCGTCGGCTGCAACGCCTGCGTCGTCGCCTGCCAGGCCGAGAACAACATCCCCGTCGTCGGCAAGGAGCAGGTCTCGCGCTCGCGCGAGATGCACTGGCTGCGGGTCGACTCCTACTTCCGCGGCGCGACCGAGTCGCCCGACGGCGTCTACTTCATGCCCGTGCCCTGCATGCACTGCGAGAACGCGCCGTGCGAGCCCGTCTGCCCCGTCCACGCCACCGTGCACAGCAGCGAGGGGCTCAACGACATGGTCTACAACCGCTGCGTCGGCACGCGCTACTGCTCGAACAACTGCCCGTACAAGGTGCGCCGCTTCAACTTCCTGCTCTACCAGGACTGGGACACGCCGAGCTTGAAGATGCTGCGCAACCCGGAGGTCTCGGTGCGCTCGCGCGGCGTGATGGAGAAGTGCACCTACTGCGTCCAGCGCATCGAGTACGCGAAGATCGAGTCGGAGAAGGAGGGGCGGCGGGTGCGCGACGGCGAGGTCAAGACGGCCTGCCAGGCCACCTGCCCGACCGAGTCCATCGTCTTCGGAGACCTGAACGACCCGGCGAGCCGCGTGGCGAAGCTCCACGCGCAGAAGCGCCGTTACGACCTGTTGGCGGACTTGAACACGCGGCCGCGGACTGCGTACCTCGCCTCGGTGCGCAACCCGAACGGGGAGCTGGGCACGGGCGGCGCGGGGCGCGGCGAGAGCGGGAACCGTGCCGAAGGCGGGCACGGGGGGGAGGCGTAAGGGATGTCGCAGGAGAAATACGACTTCGCGCACGAGGACGTCGGCATACACACCACGCCCGCCGTCATCGAGCCCGGCCACACGTTCGGGACGGTGACGGACAAGATCAGCTCCATCGTCCTCCGGAAGCGGACGCCGATGGTGTGGTGGGTCGGGCTCGCCCTCTCCTTCCTGCTGGTGCAGATGCTGATGGGCACGATCACCTACCTCGTCTTCACGGGGATCGGCATCTGGGGCAACAACCAGCCGGTCGGGTGGTCGTTCGACATCATCAACTTCGTCTGGTGGATCGGCATCGGCCACGCCGGCACGCTCATCTCGGCGATTCTGTTGTTATTAAGACAGTCGTGGCGGACTTCGATTAACCGCTTCGCGGAGGCGATGACGCTCTTCGCCGTGGCCTGCGCGGGGCTCTTCCCCCTGCTCCACACGGGGCGTCCGTGGCTCGCCTACTGGCTCTTTCCCTACCCGAACACGATGGGCATCGAGCCGCAGTTCCGCAGCCCTTTGATGTGGGACGTGTTCGCGGTCTCGACCTACGCCACCATCTCGGCGCTCTTCTGGTACACGGGGCTGATTCCGGATTTGGCGACCTTGAGGGACCGCGCGCGGAGCCGCTTCGGGCAGATAGTCTACGGCATGGCGTCCCTGGGCTGGCGCGGCAGCGCGCGCCACTGGGCGCGTTACGAGATGGCGTACCTTCTGCTCGCCGGCCTCTCGACGCCGCTCGTGCTCTCGGTGCACACCATCGTCAGCTTCGACTTCGCCATCGGCATCATCCCGGGCTGGCACGCGACCATCTTCCCGCCCTACTTCGTCGCGGGCGCCATCTACGCGGGCTTCGCGATGGTCTTAACGCTCGTCATACCCTTGAGGAAGTTCTACGGGCTCGAAGACTTCATCACCGAGCGCCACCTGCGCAACTCGGCGAAGGTCATGCTGGCGACGGGCCTCATCGTGGCCTACGGCTACATGATGGAGACGTGGACGGCCTGGTACAGCGCGAACACGTACGAAGAGTTCATGATGCGGAACCGCTTCTTCGGGCCGTACGCGCTCTTCTACTGGGCGCTCATCGTCTGCAACGTCATCGTGCCGCAGTTCCTCTGGGTGCGGCGCGTGCGCCACTCGAACCTGTGGCTCTTCGGCATCGCGATGTTCGTCAACGTCGGGATGTGGCTGGAGCGTTTCGTCATCATCCCGATCAGCCTGCACCGCGACTTCCTGCCCTCGTCGTGGGGCTTCTACCGGCCGACGGTGTTCGACTTCTCGATGTTCTTCGGCACCATCGGGCTCTTCTTCTTCCTGATGCTGCTCTTCCTCCGCTTCCTGCCGGTCATCTCCATCTTCGAGATGCGGACGATGGTGCCCGGGGCGCAGATCAAGGAGGAGGAGGCGTGAGGGGGGCTTTGGCGAAAGGGGGTGTGGCGTCGTGGCGTTGAAGAGGAAGGTTCGGCCGGCGACCTACGGGCTGATGGCCGAGTTCGACAACCCTTCGGACGCGGTCGCCGCGGCGCGGCGCGTCCACGAGGAGGGCTACACGAAGATCGACGCCTTCTCGCCCTACCCGGTCGAGGAGCTGTCGGAGGCCATCGGCGTGCACCGGACGCACATGTCGCTCATCGTCCTGATCGGCGGCATCCTCGGCGGCACGCTCGGCTACCTGATGCAGTTCTACCTGCACACCATCTACTACCCGATCAACGTCGGCGGCAAGCCGTTCCACAGCTGGCCCGCCTTCATCCCCATCACCTTCGAGATGACGGTGCTGGGGGCCGGGCTCTTCGCCGTCTTCGGGATGCTCGCGATGAACGGCCTGCCCGAGCCGTACCACCCGGTCTTCAACGCGCCGAACTTCGCGCTCGCCTCGCGCGACCGCTTCTTCGTGCTCGTCGAATCGACCGACCCCAAGTTCGACCGCGAGCGCACGGCGGAGTTCCTCCGCACGCTCAACGCGCGTGAGGTGACAGATGTCGAACACTAGGAGGAGTGAGCAGAGAGCAGTGAGCGGTGAGCAGTGCGGCCCGCGCCGCCGCGCACTCTTCCACTGCTTACTGCTCACCGCTTACTGCTTACTCGCGGCGGGCTGCCGCATGGACATGCAGGACCAGCCGCGGTACGAGTACTACGAGCCGGGCGACAAGAAATTCTTCCCCGACGGGGCGTCGTCGCGGCCGACGGTCGAGGGCACCGTGCCGCGCCAGCCGGGCGGGGCGGGGGCGTACCGCGACCGCGAGGACTACCTCTACACGGGCAAGGCGGCGGGCGCGGGCGCGGCGGCCGCGCAGCCGGGCGCCGGCGCGCAGGGCGGCGCGCAGGCGGGCGGCGTCGGCGCGTCGGTGCCGTCGGTGCAGACGGCCGCGGCCGCGGGGGCTCAGGCCGGCGCGAGCACGCTCGTGCGCGGCAACGTCTCGGGCGGGGTGCCCGGCGCGCGCGAGGCGACGATGACGGGCGCGCCCGACGTGTTCCCCGTTCCGATTGACAAGGCCGCCCTGGAGCGCGGGCGCGAACGCTTCCAGATTTTCTGCACCGCCTGCCACGGCATGACGGGCGAGGGCGACGGCATGATCGTCCGGCGCGGCTTCCAGCGCCCGCCCTCCTTCTACGACGACCGGCTCCAGGAGAACCGCACGCCCGCGTCGCACTTCTTCGACGTCATCACGAACGGCTGGGGCGCGATGCCCGACTACTCGGCGCAGATACCGGCCGAAGACCGCTGGAAGATCATCGCCTACCTGCGCGCGCTCCAACTCAGCCGCAGGCTGAAGGTGGACGAGCTTTCGCCCGAAGAGCAGAACAAGGTGAGGACGGCCGCCGAGCGCCCGGCGGGCGAGCACGGCCGGGGCGGCACGCCTTTGCAGTCGCAGCGTGGGGGGGAGCAGCACTAGGATGGAAGCGACGACCACACACACTTTCGACGCCCCCGCGGACCTCGGGCGCTACCGCACGCGCGCGCTCCTCGTCGGCGTGGCCTTCCTCGTCGTCGGCGCCGTGCTGGCCTTCCTGATGGGGCAGACCGCCGGCTACGGCGGGCTCGTCCACGTCCTGCGCTCGTACCTCGTTGGCTTCTTCTTCGTGACGGGCGTCTCCGTGGGGAGCCTCGCCTGGCTCTGCCTCGGGCACATGACGGGCGGCGCGTGGGCCGTCACCAGCCGCCGCCTGTTCGAGGCGGCGACGCGCTGCATCCCGCTCTGCGCCGTGCTCTTCATCCCGGTCGTCGTCTCGCTCTTCGTGCACGACCACGGGCACGCCGCGGGCGGCCACGGCGTCTCGGTCTACGAGTGGTCCGACCCGGCGGTAGTCGCGGGCGACCCGGCGCTACAGCACAAGAGCAAGTATCTCAGCGCATGGTTCTTCATCCTCCGCGCCGTCGTCTACTTCGCGGTCTGGTTCGGCCTGGCGCTTATTTTGAGCCGCTGGTCGGCGGCGCAGGACAGGACGGCCGACCCGCGCATACGGCGCAGGATGCAGGACATCTCGGGGCCGGGCATCCTGCTCTTCGGCCTGACGGTGACGTTCGCGGCCATCGACTGGGGGATGTCGCTTGAGCCGCACTGGTTCTCGACCATCTACGGGCTCATCATCATGGCCGGGTGGGGCCTGTCCGCGCTGGCCTTCATGATCGCGGTGGCGACCTACCTCGGCGGGCGCGAGCCGATGGCCCGCGCCTACCAGCCGCTCCACTTCCACGACTGGGGCAAGCTCCTGCTCGCGCTCGTGATGCTCTACGCCTACTTCTCCTTCTCGCAGTTCCTCATCACCTGGGCGGGGAACCTGCCGGAGGAGATACCGTTCTACCTGCGCCGCCTGCGCGGCGGCTGGCAGTTCGTCGGGCTCCTGATCATCCTCTTCCACTTCGCGCTGCCCTTCGTGCTGCTGCTCTCAAGGGGCCGGAAGCGCGCGCCGCGCTCCTTGAGGCGCATCGCGCTCTTGATGATCTTCATGCGCGTGGTCGACCTGGTCTTCTTCTTCGCGCCCTCCGTGCACCAGGGCGGCGAGCCCGACTGGCACGCCGCCGACCTCGCGCGCAGCTTCCTGCCGATGTTCGCGATGGCCGTCGGCCTGGGCGGCATCTGGCTCTGGTTCTACTTCGGGCAGTTGGCCGCGCGCCCGCTGCTCCCGCTCGGCGAGCGAGACCTCGAACAGGCCATCGCCCCGGCGGAGGGACACCACTGAGGGGGTGAGTGGTGAATGGTAAATAGTAAATTGAAAAAGCAGTCTGACCATTCACCATTCACTATTTACGATTCACCGAGGTTCTATGGCTCACGGTAAGCGCAGACGGGACAGCATCCACGAGACGCCGGACGTGTCGTACATCACGAACCCGGACGTGGCGCACGAGGAGTCGGACGTGGCGGTGCGCCCGCTGCTGTGGTTCGTGGGCGGGCTGACGTTCTTCACCGTCGTCGTCTGCCTGGCGATGCTTCTGATGTTCGAGTTCTTCCGCGGCCGCGAGGAGTCGCAGGAGCTGGCGCCGTCGCCGCTGGCGCGGCAGGGGGCGGAGCGCCTGCCGCCCGAGCCGCGGCTCCAGCTCGCGCCCGGCTGGGAGGTGGAGAAGGACGGCAGGCGCCAGGACTTGTCCTACACGGCCGACAACGCCGGCTACGTGCCGCAGCCGTGGTCGGAATACCTTCTGGTCAACGAGCAGTGGCAGGGCGAGCTGGAGGGGTACGGCTGGGCCGACGAGCAGTCCGGCACCGCGCGCATCCCCGTCGAGCGCGCCATCGACCTCTACCTTGAGCGCCGCGCCGGCCAGCCGCCGCAGGGCGGTCAGACGCAGCCGCCGAACGCCGCGCCGAAGGAGACGACGCCCGCCGAGTCCGGCTCCGGCCACCAGCCGGAACAGAAGCACCAGTGAGGTGGGCGGTGAGCAGTAAGCGGCGAGCAGTTTTAGGGGATGAGAATTTTTGTGAGAAGTGATTTGAAGTTGAAGTTAATCGGAATTACACCCGCGCGGCGGGCGGCGGCAGGTCTGTGCTTACTGCTTACCGCTTACTGCTTACCGCTTACTGTTCGAGCGCAGTACGCGCAGCCGCCGGTGGGGCCTGTGCCGACGGGCAACTCGACCGAGGTCTTGAAGAAGGTCGACATCGAGCAGCGTCTGAACAACCAGATACCGCTCGACCTCAGGTTCCGCGACGAGTCGGGGCGCGAGGTGCGTCTGGCCGAATACTTCGGCAAGGGCCGGCCGGTCGCACTCACCCTCGTCTACTACGAGTGCCCGATGCTCTGCAACCAGGTCCTGAACGGCGCGGTCGGCGCGTTCCAGGCGCTCTCGTTCACGGCGGGCAAGGAGTTCGAGGTCATCACCGTCAGCTTCGACCCGCGCGAGGGGCCGGAGCTGGCCGCGCGGAAGAAGGAGACCTACCTGCGCCGCTACAGGCGCGAGGGGGCCGAGCGGGGCTGGCACTTCCTGACCGGCGACAAGGCTTCGATAGACGCGCTGGCCGAGTCGGTCGGCTTCCGCTACGCGTGGGACGAGCAGTCGCAGCAGTTCGCGCACGCCTCGGCCGTGATGGTGGCGACGCCGCAGGGGCGCCTGTCGCACTACTTCTACGGCATCGACTACGCGCCGCGGGATTTAAAGCTCGCGCTCGTCGAGGCGTCGGAGGGGAAGATCGGGTCGCCGGTCGATTCGCTCCTGCTCTTCTGCTACCACTACGACCCCGTGTCGGGGCGCTTCGCGCCGGTGATGGGCGTGCTGCGCGCGGCGGGCGTGCTGACGGTCGCGGGGCTGGCCGCGCTCATCCTCTACCTGCGGCGGAAGTCGAGGCGGCGCGAGGAGACCTGGGAGCAGGAGTTGGGCGTCGGCGGGCCGGTCTAATCCGACGGGGGCAGCCAGTACCAACCCTTCGGGGGAAGGGGAGTCCGGGTGAACTTGATGCAGTCGATTCCGATACCGAATATCAACCTGCCCGTGCCGTTCTCGCCCGAGCAGGCGTCGACGTTCGCGCCGCACGTGGACGCGCTCTACGTCTACCTCGTGACGCTGACGGCCTTCTTCACGCTGGCCATCTCGGCGGCCATCATCTTCTTCGCCGTCAAGTACCGGCGGCGGCAGCCCGCGGAGCTGCCGCGCCCCATCGCCGGCTCGATGGTGCTGGAGCTGACGTGGACGATCATCCCGCTCGTCATCTCGATGACCATCTTCGTCTGGGGCGCGTCCATCTTCTTCAAGGCGTACCGCGCGCCCAACCAGGCGATGGAGATTTACGTCGTCGGCAAGCAGTGGATGTGGAAGTTCCAGCACGCGACGGGGCAGCGCGAGATCAACGAGCTGCACGTCCCCGTCGGCGCGCGCGTGAAACTGACGATGACGACCGAGGACGTCATCCACAGCTTCTACGTCCCCGCCTTCCGCATCAAGCAGGACGTGGTGCCCGGCCGCTACTTGCAGACCTGGTTCGAGGCGACCAAGCCCGGCAAGTACTACCTCTTCTGCACGGAGTACTGCGGGACGAACCACTCGGGGATGGGCGGCTACGTCTACGTGATGGAGCAGGCGGCCTACCAGCAGTGGCTCGCGGGCGGGACGGGCACGGAGTCGGCGGCCTCGCAGGGCATGAAGCTCTTCCAGCAGCGCGGCTGCGCCTCGTGCCACCAGGTCGAGGCCGGCGGGCAGCAGGGTCGCGGCCCCACGCTCTACGGCATCTTCGGCAAGCCGCAGGAGGTCGAGGGCGGCGCCAGGGTGACCGTGGACGAGGCTTACATCCGCGAGTCGATTCTCAACCCGCAGGCGCACGTCGCCGCGGGCTTCCAGAACATCATGCCGACCTTCCAGGGCCAGCTCTCCGAAGAGCAGATATTACAGCTCGTCGCGTACATCCGCTCGCTCGGGCCTTCGGGGCAGCCGCCGGGCGGCGCGGGCGCGGGCGCGCAGACGACGACGGGGCCGACCACCGGCGGCATCCCGCCGCAGCAGCAGCGCGCGAACCCCATCGGGCCGACCAGCGAGCGGCAGGGGAGCCCCGCCCCGCAGGCGCCGCCCGCCGGCAACACCGGCAACGCGAACCGACGGCAGTGAGCGGCCGGGGGCCGGGGACGTTAAGGCCGGGGACTTTAAGGACAAGGCAGTTTTAGGGAAGACGCATTTATGAGCACGAACACGACAACGGCGGCGGAGGCGGCGAGGCACGAGTGGCGCAGCCGCTTCCCGACGGTCAACTACCTGAACGCCGACTACGGCATCTGGTCGTGGCTGCTGACGAAGGACCACAAGAGGATCGGCATCCTCTACCTGATCTCGGTGACCTTCTTCTTCGCCATCGGCGGAGCGTACGCGGCGGCCATCAGGCTTGAGCTTCTGACGCCGCTCGGCGACCTGATGCAGTCGCACACCTACAACAAGGTCTTCACGCACCACGGGATCATGATGGTCTTCTTCTTCCTGATCCCGGCCATCCCCGGCGTGCTGGGGAACTTCCTGCTGCCGCTGATGATCGGCGCGAAGGACATGGCCTTCCCGAAGATCAACCTGCTGAGCTGGTACATCTTCATGGCGGGCGGCGTGCTGACCTTCGCCGCGCTCCTCTTCGGCGGCGTGGACACGGGCTGGACGTTCTACGTCCCCTACTCGACCAACTTCTCGAACACGTACGTCACGCTCGCGGGCGTCGGCATCTTCATCAACGGCTTCTCCTCGATCCTGACGGGCCTGAACTTCATCGTCACCACGCACACGATGCGCGCGCCGGGGATGACTTGGTTCCGCCTCCCGCTCTTCGTCTGGGCGCACTACGCGACCGCCCTCATCATGATCCTGGGGACGCCGGTCGTCGCCATCACGGTGCTGCTCCTCGCGCTGGAGCGGATGGCGCACGTCGGCATCTTCGACCCGGCGCTCGGCGGCGACCCCGTGCTCTTCCAGCACATGTTCTGGTTCTACTCGCACCCGGCCGTCTACATCATGATTCTGCCCTCGATGGGCGTCATCTCCGAGCTGGTGGCGACGCACACGCGCAAGCCCGTCTTCGGCTACTCGTTCGTGGCCTTCTCCTCCCTGGCCATCGCGGTCTTCGGGTTCCTGGTGTGGGGGCACCACCTCTTCGTCTCCAGCCAGTCGGTCTACGCCGGGATGATCTTCTCGCTCATCTCGTTCGTCGTGGCCATCCCCTCGGCGGTGAAGGTCTTCAACTGGACGGCGACGATGTACAAGGGGTCGATCTCGTACGACACGCCGATGCTCTACGCCTTCGCCTTCATCGGGCTGTTCCTCATCGGCGGCATGACGGGGCTCTTCCTCGCCGCGCTCGGCTTCGACATACACGTCCACGACACCTACTTCGTCGTCGCGCACTTCCACTACGTGATGGTGGGCGGGACGGTGATGGGCTACCTCGGCGGCCTGCACAACTGGTGGCCGAAGATCACGGGGCGCATGTACCCCGAAGGCTGGGCGCGGTTCGCGGCGCTCGTCGTCTTCGTCGGCTTCAACCTGACGTTCTTCCCGCAGTTCCTCCTGGGCTACATGGGGATGCCGCGGCGCTACCACGCCTACCCGCCGAACGAGCCGATGTGGCAGGTGCTCCACGTGATGTCCACGGGCGGCGCGACCGTCCTCGGCATCGGGCTGCTCATCCCGGGCGTCTACTTCCTCTGGTCGATGCGCTACGGCCGGTTCGCCGCGGCGAACCCCTGGCCGGGGACGAGCCTGGAGTGGCGCACGCCCTCGCCGCCCCCGACCGAGAACTTCAACGTGACGCCCGTCGTCACCTGGGAGGCTTACGAGTACAGGCCCATCGAGGAGCTACAGGTCGTCGGCCCCGGCGCCCCCGACCAGCCCGTCGGCGGCCGGCACCCCGCCAACCGCGGGGTCGAGACGGAGGACAGGGGGAAGAGTGGTCAGTGATGAGTGATAAGTGACAGGAAAGAGAAGGCGGGCCTTCTTTTCTCTCACCACTCATCACTCATCACTCGTCACCGGTTCAGAGGAGGTAGCGGTTTGGCGACACACGCGGAGGCAATCGAGCACGGCCACGGGCCGGAGGCGGCGCACGAGGCGCTCGCGCACCACTTCGACAACCTGGAGCAGCAGCGCGAGGCCGGGGCGCTGGGCATGTGGGTCTTCATCGCGCAGGAGGTGATGTTCTTCGGCGGGCTCTTCCTCGCCTACCTCATCTACCGGATGAAGTACCCGATGGCCTTCATGGCCGCCAGCAACCACCTCAACTGGAAGATCGGCACCTTCAACACGGCCGTCCTCATCACGTCGTCCCTGACGATGGCGCTCGCCGTCTGGGCGACGCAGGTCGGCAGGTCGCGCAGGGTGCAGGTCGGGTTCATGGCGGCGACCCTCCTGCTCGGCTTCGTCTTCCTCGGCGTGAAGGCGGTCGAGTACTACGACAAGTACCGGGACGGCCTGATCCCGGTCGCCGGCATGTTCCACCCGGGCCAGGAGATTCTATCGCACCTCCCGCACGGCGTGACCACGGGGCAGTACCAGATGTTCTTCTGGATCTACTTCGCGATGACGGGCCTGCACGCGCTGCACATGATCATCGGCGCCGGCATCCTCCTCCCGATCATGTGGATGGCCTGGCGCGGCCGCTTCTCGCCCGAGTACCACGGCCCCGTCGAGAACTTCGGGCTCTACTGGCACTTCGTGGACATCATCTGGATCTTCCTCTTCCCGCTGCTCTACCTCCTCGGCGCGCACTTCGGGCAGGGGCATTGAAGAGCGTGATGAGTGATGAGTGATAAGAAACAGCACTTATCTCATCACTCATCACTCATCACTCATCACGGGATTTACTTATGTCGGAACACATCGTACCGCGCACAACTTACTTCGTGGTCTTCGCGGCGCTGCTGGTGGGGACGGCGATCACGGTCTTCGCCGCCAACCAGGACTTCGGCAGGATGAACGACGTGGTCGCGATGACCATCGCGGTCACGAAGATGATGCTCGTGCTGCTCTTCTTCATGCACGTCCGCTACAGCTCGCGGCTCATCTGGGTCGTCGTCGCGTCGATGTTCTTCTGGCTGCTCATCCTGCTGCTGCTGACGCTGACGGACTACACCAGCCGCGACTGGTTCGGCTCGAACGTGGGCGGCATCATGAGCCGCCAGTAGCCGCCCCGACTTTAGTACAATGGAGCCCGGAGCGGGCGCCCCCACGCGGGGCGACCCGCCCCGGGCTTCTCATTCGACGGCGCGGGGGCTTCCCTCAAACTTGCTGAGGCGTGTCATCAAGGTCGTGCTGCTCTTCGCGCTGCGCGTCTTCTTCCGCCGCGTCGAGGTGGTCGGGCGCGAGCGCGTCCCGCGCGCGGGCGCGTGCCTCTTCGTCCTCAACCACCCGAACGCGCTCGTCGACCCGGCCTTCCTCCTCTGCTTCGCGCCGCGCCGCGTCTCCTTCCTCGCCAAGTCGCCGCTCTTCCGCATGCCGGTCGTCGGCTTCTTCGTCCGCGCGCTCGACTCCATCCCCGTCTACCGCAGGCAGGACGAGGCGGGCGACACCTCCGCCCTCAACCGCGAGACCTTCGCGCGCGCGGCCGAACTCCTGCGGCGCGGCGGCACCATCGCCATCTGCCCCGAGGGCGCCTCGCACAGCGAGCCCTACCTGCTCCCGCTCAAGAGCGGCGCGGCGCGCATCGCGCTCGGCGCCGCCGGCGCCGCGGGAGGCCCCGCGCTCGACTTGAAGATCGTCCCGGCGGGCCTCTACTACACGGCGAAGGCGACGTTCCGCAGCGGCGCGCTCCTCTACTTCGGCGAGCCCATCCCGGTCGAGCCCGCCGCGCCCGACCCCGACGGCGAGCCGCCGCGCGAGGCCGTGCGCGCGCTCTCCGACCGCGTCGCCGAAGGGCTGCGCTCCCTGACGCTCAACGCCGACCGCCACGAGGCGCTCTCGATGGTGGCGCGCGCCGAGCGCATCTTCTCCGCGGGCGACGAGGAGGAGGGGGAGGGCGAAAGCCTTGAGCGCGAGCTGCTGCGCCGCCGCCGCTTCGTCGAGGCTTACGCCTACCACCGCCGCCACTCGGCCGAGCGGCTCGAAGCGCTGGAGCGGCGCGTCTACGCCTACGAGGAGGAGCTGCGCCAGGCCGGGCTCGAAGACCCGCGCCAGCTCTCGCCCTCGACCGTCGCCGACTACGCGCGCGTGCGCAAGCTCCTGGCGCGCGTCGTCGCCTTCCTCTTGCTGCTGCCCGCCGCGCTCGCGGGCGCGGCCCTCCACTACCCGGCCTACAAGCTCGCGGGCGTGCTGGCGACGCGGTTCGCGCGCCAGTACGACGACGTGCTCTCGACCTTCAAGATCGCGGCCGCGCTCCTCCTCTTCCCTTTGACTTGGGGCGCGCTCGGGTTCGTGTCGTACGGGTTCGCCGGTTGGTGGGGGGTGCTGGCCGCGTTCACGCTCGCGCCCGCCGCGGGCTACGTGGCGCTGCGCACGCGCGAGGAGTTCGACCGCTTCAGCGCGGGCACGCGCGCCGCCCTCTTCTTCGTCCGCGAGCGCAGCTTCTTCCGACAGCTCCTCGAAGAGCGCCGACGCATCCGCCGCGAAATCCTCGACCTCGGCGACGAGTACGAGCGCGCCGTCACTTCGGGCGGGGCGCGGGGTTAGTCTTCACTCGGGCACGAAGTTGTAGGTGACGACGCCGGTCACTTTGACGGGCTGCCCGGAGAGCAGCGTCGGCGAGAACTTGGCCTGGCGGGCGGCGGCGACGGCCGCCTGCTGGAGGAGCGGGTGGCCGCTGACGGCCGCGGCCGAGACGACGTTGCCCTCCTCGTCCACGAGTATCCGCACCGTCACGGTCCCGCTCGCCCCCGCGGCCTTCGCGATGGGCGGGTAGGCGGGCTGCGGCTTCGAGACGGCCTTGCCGTTGAGGACGCCGCCCGAGACGACAACCTTTCCCTTCGCCGCCGGGTCGCCTGACGGCTCGCCCGCGCCGCCGCCCGCCGGCGCGGCCTGCCCCTCCGCCGGCTGCGCACCCGCCGCGCCCTGCGCCGTGCGCTTCTGGTGTTCGAGCGCCTCCTCGTACTGCCGCATGTACTCGGCCTGCTGCCCGGCGTCGCCCTCCATCTCGGCCAGCTTCGCGCCCTCGCGCAGGAGGTTCGCCTTGTACGACCACGCGTTCGCGTTCTTCGGCGAGAGCGAGACGGCCTGCTCGGCGAGTTGCAGCCCCTCGCTCACGCACTGACGCGCGCGCAGGAAGTCGCCCTGGTCGGCCGGCATCTTGTACTGGACGAGAACCTTGTCCGGGTTCTGCACGGTCGCCTTGTTCTCCTTCTGCTCGGTGATGTCGTAGGAACACTGCCAACGCTTGCTGGCGAGGATCGTGAAAGCCTCGGCCCGCCTCCCGTTCGGGAGCGAGAAGTCGTTGGCCCTCTGGAGCAGAAACTCAAGCACCTGGTCCTCGTTCTTCATCTGGCCGTGGAGGAAGATGACGGCCTTGTACGCGTCCTCGTTCGCGGGGTCTTTCGCCAGCACCTCCTGGTAGGCGGCGACCGCCCTCTCGCCGGCCGCGAGGTTCTCGGGCGTCTGGACGCCCGGCTTGTACTGCTGCTGGACGGCGCGGGCGATGAAGAGCCGCGTGTTCTTCCCCTCGGGGTCGAGTTCGAGCGCGCGGCGGAAGCGCTGCTCGGCCTCGGCGAAACGGCCGCCGCGGTAGGCGCGCGCCCCGAGGTCCAGCTCCTTGCGCGCCTCCTGCGCGTTGGCCTGACCGAAGGCGGCCGCCGCGGCGGCGAGCGTGAGTATGATTGCGACCAGCACCCTTCTCATCATTTACAGCCTCCTTCCGTCCGGCCTTCGAGTCCTGAACGAACCCGCCGGCTTCAGTAGATAGTCCTGTTCGGCAGCCCCCTCGGGTAGCCGCGCACACCCATCCGTTCCAGCTCGGCCTCGGCGGCGATGTAGCCGAAGCTCGTGCGCTGCGGGTGCTGCATCAGTTCGAGGAAGAGGCGGAGCGCCTTCCCGGGCCGGCCGTTGTAGATGTGCCAGTTGCCGACCCCGTACGCGACGGTCGCGTAAGAGACGCCCCCCTTGTCCTTCGACGCGTCGGCGAGCAGGCGCTCGGGCGTCGTCTCGCCCTTGTACATCAGGAGCAGCCGTTGGTAGTCGCCGTTCTCGATGACGTCCATGTCCGCCGTGACGGGGTCGAGCACGCGCCGCGCCTCCTCGCCGCGCCCGAGCCGCCGCAGCGTCATGTAGAGCCAGTGCGAGGCGGCGACCAGCATGTCCGGGTTCTTCGAGAACTTCACGCACTCGCGGTAGGCTTCGAGCGCGCCCTTCAAGTCGCCCAGCAGGTAGCGCGCGAGCCCCAGGTGATACCAGACGTTCGAATTGAGCGTGCTCGTCGGAACATTCCGCGCGTTCGGCAGCCCGTCCGGCTCGGCCTCGTCGGCCCTGCCCTTTATCAACCGCGCGGCCTTCTCCAAATCCCTGACGGCCTCCGTGAAGCGGCGCGTGGTGATGAGGCGGTGGCCGCGGTGCCTGTAGAGCCGCGCGTCGCGCGGGTGCTTCCTGATGCCTTCCGAGTAGAGCCGGATCGCCTCGTCGAACCGGCCGAGGTAGGCCGTGCGCCGCCCGAGCCAGATGAGCGCGTCGGCGTCGCCCTTGTTCTTCTCGTAGGCGGCGCGCGCCTCCGCCAGCTTCGCCTCCGCCTCGCGCCTCGCCTCCGGCGACATCGGCGGCGCCCTGTACACCTCCGGCGACGCGGCCGGGTCGTTCAATAAGATTAAGCCGCGGCCCTGCGCGCCCGCGGGCGGCGCCGCCCCCGCGGGCAGGCTTAACAGCACGGCGATGACGGCCAAACGTCTCACGGCCCCTCTCACTTCCGCCCGAGCGCGACGGCGCGCTGGTAGGCGGCGTATACAAACGGAGACCCTTTGGAAACTGTTTCAAACGTCAATGCCGAGTATCAGAACCGGAATGTCGATGTCCGCGACGCCGCGCTGTCGTAAATCCCAGACGAACTGCTCGAAGTAAGAGACGCCCGAAGACATCTCCAGCGCGAGAGCCTTAACGGGCACAATCTCGATTCCGCAGTCGATGTGCCCGAGGTTGTGGAAGATGGTCATCTTCGCACAGACGTTATAGACCATGAACGAATACTTACCGAACTGGACTTCGACGCCGAGTTTCTCCTTCACGAAATCCATATCACGAAACGCGCCTTTGATTGGCGCCCTATGTTCATAATCTTCGAGGTAATATTCGGTCGGGTAGTCACAGTCAACTTTCAGATTCTTCCACCCTTTCGGATAGAGTTGCCCCTTGAATGCCGCATTGAGAGCAACGGGGCTATAGAGTGTCTGCCCCGCCATGGTCTTTTCCTTACTCACCTTTGTCCGGGCTAGCCCTGCGTCTATCGCGCTCACGGCGCCCGTGACTTCTGCGAGTAAGTGAGGATAGCGTGAACGCACTTCCTCAAGTCCGTTTTTAAAGGAGAACTGCGCGGCGAGCCTCACCCGCCCGCCTCCTTCGCCAGCCATTCGAGCGGCACTTGGGCGACCTTCTCGCGGCCCGTAGGCTGATGCACGGGCTTGCCGAGGTGGCGGTAACGGAGTTTGCCGGAGGCCAAATCGGCTATCCGTTGGCGCGCTAGCCGCACGTATTCATCCTCCTTCTCACACCCAAAAGCCTTCCGCTTATTCTTCAGCGCGGCGAGCAGTGCCGAGCCGACGCCGGAGAAGGGGTCGAGAACCCAGTCGCCCGCGTTGGTTAAAGCCAGCACGCAACGCTCGACGAGTTCGATGGGAAACTGGCATGGGTGGATGGTCTTTTCCGGGTGATTGGCTTTTACGTTAGGTATGTTCCACAGAGCCGTTTCAAAGTCCTGCGCGACGATGCGCCAGATATCCGACGGATTCTTGCCAAGCGGGTTACCAGAAGGCTGGCCCCTTTTCTCGCCTTTGAAATGGGTTTTGCCGGGGTACTTAGAAGGCACCCGCACGGGGTCTAAGTTGAAGGTGTAAGTGTCCCCCTTTGTAAACCAAAGAAGCGTTTCATACCGCCCGGAGAATCTCTTCGAGGCGTGTAGCCCATGTTCGAAGTGCCAGATAATCCGGTTGCGCAGCTTAAAGCCGCGCTCTTTGAAAAGTCGGTAATAGAAAATGTCAAGAGGGAAGACCTCTCCTTTTTCAACGTAATTACCGACCTGCCAGCAAAGGGAGCCTTCGGGCGAGATGACCCGCGCCAACTCGTCCACAATGGGGCTGAGCGCGCTGAGGTACACGTCGAGGTCGGTCGCCTTCTCGTAAGCCTTACCAAGGTTGTAAGGGGGAGACGTGATGATGAGTTTCGAGAGCCCGGCCGGCAGCCTTCGCAGTGTTTGAAGGCAATCACCATGCGCGATGACCGCGTCAGCGTCCGGGCTGTATTCCGAGGCAACTTGATAATTCCAGAACTGCAAGGTTCCGTTATCTTCAGACATCATTGACTCCATCGGCTTACTTCCGCCCGAGCGCGACGGCGCGCTGGTAGGCGGCGTAGACGGCCTTCGACAGGACGGTGCGCAGGCCGCCCTTCTCCATCTGGTAGATGGCCTCGGCGGAGGTGCCGCCGGGGGAGGTGACCATGTTGCGCAGCTCGGCGGGGTGCTTGTGCGTCTCGCGGGCGAAGAGCACCGAGCCGAGCATCGTCTGCGTGACCAGCTCCTCGGCGACGTGGCGCGAGAAGCCCATGTGGACGCCCGCGTCCACGAGCGCCTCCATCATCATGAAGATGTAGGTCGGGCCGGTGGCCGAGAGCGCCGTCGCCATGTCGATCATGTTCTCGTTCTCGACGTGCATCTCGCGCCCCAGCGCGCCGAGCAGCGCCCGCACCGCTTCGAGCTGCCGCTCCGAGACCTCGGGCGTGGCCGTCCAGGCCGTCATGCCCTGCCCGATCTGCGCGGGCGTGTTCGGCATCGCGCGCACCACCCCGCGGTGCCCCAGCCCCTCGGCGATGGTCTCGATGCGCGTGCCGGCGACGACCGAGAGCAGGAGCTGCTCGGGCGCGAGCGACTCTTTGACCTCTTGCAGGACGCGGCCGACGCGCTGCGGCTTGACGGCGACGACGACCAGCCCGGGGGCGGCCGTCGCGTCCTGGCGCGCGGCCTCCGCGTTCGACTCGAGCATGCGGATGCCGTACTGGTTCTGCAACTCGTCGCGGCGCGCGGGGCGCGGGTGGCTGCCGACGATCTGCGCGCGCGTGACGAGCTGGCGGCGGAGCAGCCCCGCGATCATGGCCTCGGCCATCACGCCGACGCCGACGAAGGAGAGCTGCGCGGCGCGCAGGGGGCTCGACGCGGCCGGCGGCGGGGGAGGGACGTTCGTCATGGCGACATAATATAGTAGACAGTAGACAGTAGTCAGTAGTCGGTAGACAGGAGCGCTCCGCGCCGCGGTCGTTGAGGACGAGAGCCGCAGGGTGCGGGCGGCGAAAGTTCTTCTACTGGCTACTGTCTACTGGCTACTGTCTACCGCTTTTTGCTACCATGCGCGGCACACACACTGTTCCGGGTCAGGGCCGCCGGACGCGAGTCTCCCGGCGCCGAAGCGGGCCGCGGCCTTTCCGCAGACAGAGGATTCCGGCACCCATCTCAAACGAGGAGAAGTTCAAGATGAAGACCCAACGTAGATTCTTCCCCCGCGCGGCGGCCGCGCTCGCGTTCGCGGCGTGCTTCTGCGTGCTGGCGCAGGCGCAGGGGTTGCGCACCCCGCGCCCGAGCCAGAAGGCGAGCGTCATGCAGACCGTGGGCGTCACCGACCTGACGATCACCTACAGCCGCCCCGGCGTCAAAGGCCGGAAGATTTGGGGCGACCCGCCCGCGGGCGCGGCCGCCGGCACGGCCACGCTCGACGACGCGCGCAAGCGCGCGGAGGGCGCGGTCATCGTCCCCTACGGCCACGTCTGGCGCACGGGCGCCAACGAGGCGACGACCTTCACGGTGACCGACGACGTGCTCGTCAACGGCCAGCCTTTGAAGGCCGGCACCTACAGCCTCCACACCATCCCCGGCCCGACCGAGTGGACGATCATCTTCAACGGCGACCCGGGCCAGTGGGGCAGCTTCACCTACGACGAGAAGAAGGACGTGCTGAGGGTGAAGGCCAAGCCCGAGACGGCGGCCGACTCGCAGGAGTGGCTCGCCTTCCAGATCGAGCCCGAGGGCGAATCCGCGGCGCGGGTCAACATCCGCTGGGAGCGGCTGCGCGTGCCCTTCACGGTCGAGGTCAAGGACGTGAAGGCGCTCACGGTCGAGAAGCTGCGCGCCGCGGTCGCCGCCGCCAAGCCCGACGACTGGCGCACGCCCTTGCAGGCCGCCAACTGGGTCTTCACCAACAACCTCGCCGCCAACAACGAGGAGGCGATGCAGTGGCTCGACAAGTCTCTGAAGGCGAAGGAGACCGTCGGCAACCTCTACACGAAGGCGCGCGTGCTCGCCACCCTGGGCAAGAATGCCGACGCCGTCGCCGCCGCCGAGAAGGCGCTCGCGCTCGCCAAGGCGCCCAACTCCGGCGTCGACGCGACCACCATCGCCGACCTCGAAAAGCGCGTGGCCGAGTGGAAGGGGACGATGTAGCCCGGCCGCGGCCCGACCGCGAGGGAGGGCGTACGTCTTAACCTGGAAGTGGGGACG
>DASVQJ010000113.1:0-5849 GCA_036389235.1 Pyrinomonadaceae bacterium
GAGTTCCGCCGCCGGGAGTTCAACGCGGCCTTCGTGCTGATGCAGTACTTCGGCTACCTCCACCGCAACCCGGACGAGGGGCCGGACGCCGACCTCTCGGGCTTCGACTTCTGGCGCCGGAAGCTGGACGACAACGGCGGCGACTTCCACAAGGCCGAGATGGTCAGGGCCTTCATCGAGGCCACCGAGTACCGCGGCCGCTTCGACTGGTAAATTAAAGCTGACGACCGAAGGGGGAGGGTGCAACCCGCGCCCTCCCCCTTTCATCTCAACCCGGTTTTCTATTTCCCGGCAGGGCAAGTGGTTTTAAGGTTCCGCACGGCACTGACTTCGACGCAGGCTCCCGACGCCGCCGCTCCGACCTGAACTCACACGCTCAAACGTCAACGACAGTCCCGCAGCCTGGCCTTCGAACGTAGATACAGGTCTGCCCGTTTCAGGTAACGTCAAGGGGTAAGAAGATGCATCCGCCCGCTTCTCACAGGAACCTCAGGGGAATCTCCGCGCTCGCACTGCTCTTGCTCTCGGGCGCGGCGCTCTGGTGGGGCGCCTCCGCCGGCCAGGCGGCCGCGGCCGCGGCCCCGCAGATCACGTCGCTGTCGGCCGGCGCGGCGGCGCGCAGCGGGCGTGTGCTGATTAACGGCACGGGCTTCGGCGCGACCCGGGGCGGGGGCCGCGTCGAGGTCGGCGGGGTGGCGGCCCACGTCTCGCGCTGGAGCGACACGCTGATCGCCGCGTACGTCCCGGAGGCCGCCCCGACCGGCGGCGCCTCCGTGCAGGTGTTTCAGGGCGGCGCGGGCAGCAACGCGGCGCCCTTCGAGGTCACGCCGCGCCCCGCGCAGGCCGGTCGCGTCAGGTGGCGCTTCACGCTCGACTCCGACTACGCCAACACGCGCCCGGCGGTCGGCGCGGACGGCACGGTCTACGTCAACGACGTGGGCGGCAACCTCTACGCGCTCACCCCGGGCGGCGCGCTGAAGTGGATTTACCGCGCCGGCATACAGGGCGGCTACGGCCCGGTCGGGGTGGGGCAGGACGGCACGGTCTACGTCGCCTCGCTCGTCCCGCGGCCGGACGGCACGCTCGGCAACGTCGGCGCGATTCACGCCGTCAACCCCGACGGCACGGAGCGTTGGGTCTTCAGAGGGACGGACGGCTCCATCATCGCCGGCCCGAGCGTCGGCCCCGACGGCAACGTCTACGCCGTGGATCGTTCGAGCACCGGCCTCGGCCTCTTCGCCCTCTCGCCCGCCGGCAGTCTGCTCTACCAGCGCGGGAAGCACTTCGAGGTGTCCGGCCTCGGCAAGGGTCAGGAGATCACCTTCGGCCAGAACGGACAGCTCTACTACGGGTTCAACTGGGAGGAGACGCTCTACGCCTACGGCCTCGGCGGCGACCTGCGCTGGACGGCCGCCCGCGCGCTCTCGTCCGGCGACCCGTTCCAGACGGCGGTCGGCCTCGACGGGAACGTCTACGCCCACACCTTCACCTCGTCGGGCGGCAAGGCCCTGACCGCTTACAGCCCGCAGGGCAAAGCCCTCTGGAGCTTCTCGGAGTCGCCCAACAACTTGCAGTCGTCGCCCGACGTGGGCGCGGACGGCGCCGTCTACACGACCTGGAACCACTACAGGCTGGTCGCCCTCAACCCAGACGGGACGCTCAGGTGGCGCTCCACCGACGGGGGCGAAGTGTACGAGCCGGTCGTCAGCCCCTCGAACGACCTCGTCTTCATGGGCGGGCGCATCTCTTACCACGAGTCGAGCTTCTTCGCCGCCGTGAGCACCGCCACGGGCCAGCCCCTCTGGAAGGTGCTGCTGCCGTTCGAGCCGGGCTTCACCGGCGACACGGGCGGCCAACTCTTCCCCATCAACCGCCCGCGCTTCGCGCCGGACGGCAGGACGGCCTACGTCGCGACCGACATCCTCGGCGACGGCAAGGAGAATCTCTACTCCTACTTCTACGCCATCGACACCTCGCCGACGCCCGCGACCCTCGACGCCGCGCCGAGCGTCCGCGTCACCGGCCCCGCGCACAAAGAGACCTTCCCGCACCTCTCCGACATCAACATGACGGCGGAGGCCGCGGACGCCGAAGGCCCCGTCGCGAAGGTCGAGTTCTACTCCGTCCTGAACGGCAACCTGACGCTCGTCGGCGCCGACACGACCGCGCCCTACGGCGCCGTCCTCCGGGGCGCGCCCGGGGGCAACTACGGCCTCTACGCCGTGGCCTACGACGCCGCGGGCCTGAAGACGCAGTCCGAGACGGTGTCGGTGCAGGTCCAATACTGGCCGCCGCTCGCGCAGATCGCGAGCCCGGCCAACGGCTCCTGGTTCCCGGCGCTCTCGGACATCACGCTGACGGCCGCGGTCGACCCGCGCGACGGCCGCGTCACCAAAGTCGAGTTCATACACGAGCACGTCGGCGCGGTCTGCACGGCGACCGCGGCCCCCTACGCCTGCGTCTGGGAGGACGTGCCGGCGGGCGTCTACCCCGTCTTCGCGCGCGTCTGGGACGACAAGGGCAACTGGGCCAACTCGCACCTGGTCTCCT
This sequence comes from Pyrinomonadaceae bacterium, assembly GCA_036389235.1. Lineage (GTDB taxonomy): Bacteria > Acidobacteriota > Blastocatellia > Pyrinomonadales > Pyrinomonadaceae > QHXN01. The sequence continues at coordinate 2,551 of DASVQJ010000113.1, forward strand.
ACGCCGTGGGCGAGGGGCAGACGGCGCTCCACAACATCGGCGGGCGCGCGGCGCAGGCCGACGGCTCGCCCATCGCGGGCGCCGCGGTGACGCTGACGCGCTCGGGCCGCGGCCAGCCGAACGCGCTGCGCACGGCGACGACCGGCGCCGACGGACGCTACAACTTCGCCGGAGTCGAGCGGCACTACACCTACACGGTCGAGACGTACCACCCGGAGTTCTCCTTCCACAACACGCCGACGAATGGCCTCCAGGACCTGAGGGCCGACGTGACCGTCGACATGACGGGCAAGCGGCCGGAGCCGCGCCCGGCCGGCGCGCCCGCGGCGGCCTGGGTCTCCTACTGGGGCTCGCCCGACGGGAACGCGGAGGGCGGGACGCTGCTCGCGCTCGACGGCGGCGGCAACACCTTCGTCACCGGGCGGACGGGCATGAACTTCGCCGTCGTCAAGTACGACGCCGCGGGGCAGCAGCTCTGGGCGCGCGTCGTCGAGGGCGGCGGGCGCTACGCCACCTGGACGCGCGACATCGCGACCGACGCCGCGGGCGCCGTCTACGTCACCGGCGGCATCTGGGCGGGCTCCGTGCGCGAGTACGACTGGCTGACCGTCAAGTTCGACGCCGCCGGCAACGAGGTCTGGCGCAGGACGTTCAACGGCCCTTCGAGCGGCACCGACAGCGGCAACGCGCTTGAGGTTGACCCGGCGGGCAACGTCCTCGTCGCCGGCTACGGGATGTCTCTGGCCGACGGCCTGAATATGACGACGGTCAAGTACGACACGAACGGCAACGTCCTCTGGACGCGCGCCGAGGGCGGCGGCGAGGCCAAGGACGTGAAGGCGGACGCGGCCGGCGGCGCCTACGTCATCGGCGTGAACAACTACAACATCCAGACCGTCAAGTACGACGCCGCCGGCAACAAGCTCTGGCAATACGACCACGCGGTCAGCGTGAACCAGGGGAGCGGGCAGGCTTACAACGTCCAGCTCGGCGGCGACGGCAGCGTCTACGTCCTCGGCGACGCGGCGCCGACGGGGACGCCCGAAGACGTGGTGCTCAAGATCGGCGGCGCCGACGGCAGGCTGAAGTGGGCCTCCTACTTCTCGCGCAAGGACGGCGCGCTGCTCCGCCTCGGCTCGGCCGGGATGGGCGTGGACGCCGAGGGCAACGCGTACGTCACGGGCGAGATCGAGCTGGCGCCTCAGTCGGGCTACAACGTGGACGCCTTCACGGTGAAGCTCGGCTCGGCCGACGGCGCGTTGAAGTGGATGAACGTCTACTCGGAGCCGGCCGGCCTCCAGGGCTACGCCGCGCGCTGGAACGCCGACTGCAACATCGCGGTGGACGCGGCGGGCAACTCCTACGTCTACTTCACGTCGATGCGCGAGTGGGACGACGACGTGGCCGTCGTCAAGTACAAGACCGACGGCACGCGCGAGTGGGTCCACCTCTTCGACAACCAGTACCACACGGGCGACTCGACGACCGACTGGGACGGCGTCGGCCGCAGCATCGTGCTCGACGCGCGCGGCGACATATACTTCACAGGCTACTCCTTCACCCCGGGCCGCTACGGCGACTTCGCCACGGTCAAGCTCGTCCAGTCGCCGTCCCCCGACCCGACGGCGACCCCGACGCCTACGCCGTCATCGACGCCGACACCGATACCCACGCCGACGCCGACTCCGACGCCCACTCCGGTTTCGACGCCGACGCCCAGTGCGACACCGACTCCAATTCCTACAGCTACGCCGACGCCAGTTCCTACGGCGACGCCGACCCCGATTCCTACGGCGACTCCGACCCCGACTCCGGCGGCGACGCCGACGCCCGTGCCCACGCCGGGCTCGACGCAGGGACTAGAGGCCGACCTGGCCGGGGCTTCGCTCAACGGCGTCACCCCGCGCGGCGAGGCCGAGTACGAGACCGAGGGGACGAGCCGCGAGTTCCGCGTCCGCGTCGAAGGGGTCAACCTGCCGGCGGGCACGCCGCTCTCGGTCTTCGTGGACGGCGCGCACGTCGGCAACATCAACGTCGCGCCGTCGCTCGACCGCAGCGAGCTGCGGCTCAAGGTCGAAGACAACCAGGCGGTGCCGCAGGTCAACCCGCGCACGCGCGTGGTCGTCGCCGACGCGGCCGGCCGCACAATCGTCGCCGGCTCCTTCTCGAACCTCGTCGCGCAGGTGCCCTACCCCGGCCCCGCGCCGATGCCGGCGCCCGGCGAGAACGGAGAGCTGCGCATCGAGTCGCGCCTCGCGGGCGCGGCCGTCAACGGCCTGACCCCGACGGGCGTCGCACGCTTCCGCGCGCGCGACGGCCGGCGCGACTTCCGCGTGGAGGTCGAGCGCGTCAACCTGCCCGCGGGCACCATCCTCAACGTCTTCGTGGACGGCGTGAACGTCGGAGACTTCGTCGTCGCCCCGACCGTCGGCGGCGGCGCCGGGTTGAAGATGGGCGACCTCATCGTCGGCCCGACGCTTGAGGCGGAGCTGGAGCTGGAGAGCGAGCGCGGGCAGGCCGTGCCCGACTTCAGCACGGCCTCGACCGTGGTCGTGACGAACCAGCACGGGCAAACTCTGCTGAGCGGCGTCTTCAACAACGCGGGGCTCGTCACCTCCCAGGCCAACGACATCGACGCCACGGCCTTCTTCGTCGAGCAGCAGTACCGCGACTTCCTCGGCCGCGAGGCCGACGACTCCGGCCTCGGCTTCTGGTCGGGCGACATCGGCAAGTGCGGCGCGGACGCCGCCTGCGTCCAGCGCATGCGGGTCAACGTCTCGGCGGCCTTCTTCCTCTCCATCGAGTTTCAGGAGACCGGCTACCTGCTCTACCGCTTCCACAAGGCTTCGTTCGGCACGATGCCGCGGCGCAACGACTTCCTCGTCGAGATGCAGGCGACGGCGCAGGGCGTCGTCGTCGGGCGCGCGGGCTGGCAGGCGAAGCTCGAAGAGAACAAGCGGCTGGCGGCCGAGCGCTGGACGCGGCGCCCCGAGTTCGTCGCGCGCTACGGCGCTCTGGACGACGGGCAGTACGTGGACGCGCTCGCGCAGAACGCGGGCGTGGCCCTCGGGGCGCAGGAGCGTCAGGACTTAATCGCGCGGCTCGGCGCGGGGCAGGAGACGCGCGCCACCGTCCTGCGTCTCGTCAGCGACCGCGAGGAGTTCCGCCGCCGGGAGTTCAACGCGGCCTTCGTGCTGATGCAGTACTTCGGCTACCTCCACCGCAACCCGGACGAGGGGCCGGACGCCGACCTCTCGGGCTTCGACTTCTGGCGCCGGAAGCTGGACGACAACGGCGGC
>DASVQJ010000114.1:0-3205 GCA_036389235.1 Pyrinomonadaceae bacterium
GTGGCGGCGAGGCGGTTGTCGCGCGACCAGTCGAAGGCGGCGACGCTGTCGGCCTTGAAGTCCGTGAGTTGAACCGGCTTGCCGCCGGAAAGCGGCTGCATCCAGACGTTGGTCGTTCCCGCGCGGGAGTCGAGGAAGGCGATGCCGCGGTTGTCGGGCAGCCAGACCGTGTTGGCGCGGAACGTCGGCGGCACGTCGTAGAGTCGCGTGGGCTCGCCGCCTTCGATGGGGATGACGGCCAGCTTGTTCAGGGCGAAGGCGCCGCCGCCGTAGGTGCAGACGAAGCTCTTGCCGTCGGGCGAGACGAAGGGCCACGACGCGGGCTGGCTCGTCAGGCGGACGGGCTCGCCGCCCTCGACCGGAACCTTCCAGACGGCGCTCGCCTCGACCGGCCCCGTGGTCGCGTAGACGACAAAGCGCCCGTCGGGCGTGACGTGCGGGAAGTTCTCGCCGCGCCCCGAGGTCAGCCGCACGGGGTTCGAGCCGTCGGCGTCCATCCGCCAGATGTTGAAGGCGCCGCCCGCGCGGTTCGAGACGAAGACGACGTGGCGGCCGTCCGAAGAGACCGACGGCCCGTAGTTCGAGCGGGCGCCGGCGGTCAACTGCCTCTGCCCCGTCCCGTCCGCGTTCATCACCCAGATGTCCCACCCGCCGCCCGCCAGAGACGCGTAGACGATTCTCCCGTCCGGCGCCCACGAGAGCCCGTAGTAGCCGTCGAACTTCCCCGACCCCGTCGTGATCTGCCGCGCGCGCGCCGCGTCGCCGCCCGCGGCCACCCACACGTTCGGCACGCGGTCGGTCTGCACCGTGACGAGCGCCGAGCCGTCGGCCGTGACGCTCGCGCCGAGGTACGTGTTCAGGTCGTTGGTGACCCGCCTGACTTCCCCGGAAGGCAGGGAGAGCATCCATACCTGCGCCGGGCTCAGCTCGGCCTCCGCCGCGCTCAGCACGAGCCCCGAGCCGTCGGGCAGCCAGGACAACTGACGCACGTCCGTCCAGCGCGCGTCCGTCAAGCGCCGCTCCGCGCCGTCGGAGACTTGAAAGGTCGTGACGCCGAGCGCGGGCGAGCTGCCGTCGAACGCCTCGGTCGAGCCGTAGACGCAGGCGAGGCTCTGGCTGTCGGGCGACCAGGCGGGCAGGCCGAAGAAGTCGGGCGGGCTGCGCTTCAGAACGGCGCGCTCGTTCGCGCCGTCGGCGTCGGCGACCAGCAGCGTTATCTCGCGCCCGAACTCGCCGCGGACGAAGGCGAGGTGCCGGCCGTCGGGCGAGAAGGTGACGGGGCTGCCGAAGCCGCCGGCCAAGACCTTCACGGCCGGGCCGCCGAGCACGGGCACGCGGAAGAGCGCGGGCGGCTGCGACCCCTCCTGCGACGCGCCGTAGTAGAGGTGCTGGCTGTCGGGCGAGAAGACGAGCGCGCCGTAGGAGGCGCCCTCGTTCGGCGCGACGAGCTGCTGCGTGTTGCTCGCGGCCGCGACCTGCCTGACCCAGACGCCCTGCCCCTGCCGCCCCGGCTCGTCGGCGACGTAGGCGAGGTAGTTGCCGTCCGGCGAGATGACCGCCTCGCCCACCGCGCCCGTCACGGGCAGGCGCGTCAGCTTCATCGTGGGGAAGGCGGCGGGCGCGGGCGTCCGAGCGCGCTCCACGTCGGGCCGCACGGACGTTCTGTAGACGACGTAGACGAGCGCCGCGACCGAGACGAAGACGGCCGCCGCGATCAGCACGGCCGCGCGGACTGGGTGGCCGCCCGGCCCGTGCGCGGGGGCGGACGGGTCGCGCGCGCCGTCCGACGAAGGTGATGCGGTCGGGACGTGGCCGTTGCCCGGCCCCTGTGCGCGTCCGCCCGACTCTTCCAAGGGGGAAGGGAGGTGCGGGGCGGCGGCTTCCTGTGCGGGGCCTGCGGGGTGATTGACGACCGCGCGACTCTCATCCTCGACCCGTGCGGCGGCGAGGGCGTGCGCTTCCTCTTCACCGTGACGCCTCTCCCTCACTTCGACGGCGAAGCGGTAGCCGCGGCGGGGGACGGTCTCGACGAACGCGCCGCCGCCCTCGGGCTCGCCGAGCGCCTTGCGCAGTGTGAAGACGTTCTGGGCGAGGGTCGCCTCGCCGACGAAGGTGTCGGGCCAAATCTCCTTCAGCAGTTCTTCCTTCCGTATCACGCGCCCCGCGCCGCGGACGAGCGCGAGCAGCGTCTCGAACTCCTTCGGGGTCAGGCGGACGGGCTTTCCGTCGCGCAGGAGCACGCGCTCCGAGGCGTCCAGGGTGAAACGGTCGAACTCGTATAAGTGCTGTGGTTGACTCGCCATAGACCGCTTTTGAAAGCTCTTTGATAACTCTTTGAGAACTATTTTGGGGCGCTTTGACCCGCTTTTGATGACCGCCCCGATCCCGCGCCTCGTCTATCCACGCGAGCGTGGGTGACGCTCCTTATACGAGCCGCAGGCCGGCCCGTTCGTGACTTTCGACGGGTCGGGCGCGTTGGTCGCGGCGGCGTCGAGGGCGGCGGGAAAGCCGTCAGGGCTTAGAGGGGTTGGGCCGGGTCTGTACGGAGCCGACGGCCAACGAGACTAAATGGAGGATGTATGAAAAAGCAAATTTCGAGAACACTTCTGGGGCTGGCCGTGGCGCTCGCGCTGGCCGCCGCCGCCGACGCGCAGGTCTCGCGCAAGGTCTTGATCCGCGTCCCCTTCGACTTCGCCGCGGGCGGGAAGCAGATGCCGGCCGGCCGCTACACCGTCCGACGCATCGGGTCGGATGCCGAGACCGCGCTCCTCATCCGCAGCGAGGACGGCCGCTCCTCAGCCGTCGTCACGACGAACGCGGGCGCGGCCAACCCGGGCGCCGCCGCGCTCGTCTTCCGCCGGCACGGCCGCCGCCACTTCCTCGCCGAAGTCTCGATGCCCGGCACCGCCTCCGTCCGCGAGCTGCCCAAGACCGGAGCCGAGCGCCGGCTCGAACGCGAGCTGGCCGAACAGAACAGGGCCGACGAACCGAAGACCGTCACCGTCGTCGGCAGCGTTCAGTGAAAGCAGTAGACAGTAGACAGTAGTCATACCGACATGCGAAACAAAATAAGGTGGTGAGAGCCGGGAGCGCGGGCATCCTGCCCGCCAAAGCGTGCCCGAGCACGCTTAGCAGTCATCCGTTATCTCTCTACCTTGAGATTTAAAGTCTCTCTGCCTTCGCGCTGCGCGCTCATGGCGGGCAG
>DASVQJ010000115.1:0-12094 GCA_036389235.1 Pyrinomonadaceae bacterium
TGCCGGGACTGCGCGTGCAGCAACTCGGCGGCCCCGGCTCGCTCGTCTCCATCAGGACGCGCGGCTTGAGGACGCAGGACACCTCTCTCCTCATCGACGGCCTGCGCTTCCGCGACCCGGCGGCGGCGCAGGGCGACGCGACGAGCTTCCTCTCCGACTTCAACGTCACCGGCGCGTCGCGCGTCGAAGTCGTGCGCGGCTCCGGCTCTTCGCTCTACGGCACGAACGCCGTCGGCGGCGTCGTCAACGTCGTCACCGAAGAGGGCGGCGGCCCCTTCCACGGCCAACTCTTCGCCGAGGGCGGCGGGCTCGGGTTCGCCCGCGGCCGCGCGCAAGTTTCCGGCTCGGCGGGCGAGGCCGAGCGCGTCGTGTGGAGCGCGGCCGTCTCGCACCTGAACGTCTCTGAGGGCGTTGACTCGGCGGACGCCGCGCGCACGACCAACGCGCAGGGCCGCGCGCTCTTGCGCCTGACGCCGACCGCCACGCTCTCGGCGCGCGTCTACGCCTCAGACTCCTTCGCGCAGCTCAACGAAGAGCCGCAGGCCGTCGGCACGCTGCCCGCGAACGGCGTGGTTGATGCGCGCCCCGTCTCGCGCGAGGAGCTGCGCCGCTACGAATCCGGCACCCCCTTAAGTCAGCTCGACCTGAACGGCGCGACCTTCCTGCCCGCGGCCAACGACGCGGACTACTCGCGCGCGGCGCGCTTCTTCTCCGGCGCCGTCACCTTCGCGCAGCGGCCGTCGGAGGCGTTCGGCTACTCCGTCACCTACCACGGCCTCTCGACGCACAGGTCGCTCAACGAAGGCCCGGCCGTCCCCGGCTCGCCGGCCGACTTCTTCTTCGAGCCGCGGGGCTCGACCGTCAACGACTTCGACGGCACCGTCCACACGCTCAACGCGCGCGCCGACTTCCGCCTCGGCAGGCATAATCTCGTCAACGCCGGCTACGAGTTCGAGCGCGAGACCTTCTTCACGCGCTTCGTAGACGTGACGCCCGCCGGCAACTCCTCGGCCGGCGTGGGCGAGCGCAGCCACGCCTTCTTCGTGCAGGACCAGCTGCGCTTCTTCGACGAGCGCCTCCAACTCTCGGCCGCCTTCCGCGCGCAGACGTTCCGCCTCGGCACGCCACGCTTCACGCCCGCGGCGGGCGCGCCCTACGCGGGGCTCACGTTCGACTCGCCGCCCGTGGCCTACACGGGGGACGGCTCAATCGCCTACCTCTTCCGCTCGACCGGCACGAAGCTGCGCGGGCACGTCGGCAACGGCTACCGCAAGCCCTCGCTCTACGAGCGCTTCGGCACCTTCTTCAGCCCCTTCTTCGGCTTCAGCGCGTTCGGCGACCCGCGGCTCGCGCCCGAGCGCTCCGTCGCGTTCGACGCGGGGCTCGACCAGACCTTCGCCTCCAACCGCGCGCGCCTCTCGGCCACATACTTCTACACGCGCCTGCAAGAGGTCGTCGGGTTCGGCGACACGCCCGCCGACCCGTTCGGCCGCTTCGGCGGCTACGTCAACACGGGCGGCGGCCTCTCGCGCGGGGTCGAGCTGAGCGGCGAGTTCGCGCCCGCGCGCTGGCTCGACCTCTTCGCCTCCTACACTTTCGTCAACAGCGACCAGCGGCGCCCGTCGGTCGCGGGCGTGCTCCGCGCGTTCGCCACGCCCGAGCACCAGTTCACGCTCGTCGCCAACGCGCGCCTCGGCCCGCGCGTCGCCGTCAACTTCGACCTCGTCGCCTCGGGCGACTACCTCGCGCCGATCTTCGACCCGGGCACGTTCCTGAACCGCGCCTTCCGCTTCGGCGGGATGCGGAAGGGAGACCTGACGGCGGGCTACACTTTCCCGCTCTCCGACTCGCGCCGCCTGCGCCTGTTCGGCAAGGTCGAGAACGTCTTCGACCGCCGCTACTATGAGAACGGCTTCCGCACCCCCGGCATCAACGGCCGCGCGGGGGCGTCGCTGAGTTTTTAGTTGACTCCTCAGTTGAGAGTTATGAAGGTTGAGTTAACCACAGAGGCACAGAGGGCACGGAGGGGGCACAGAGAGTTGAATCCCTCTGTGCAACCTCTGCGCTCTCTGTGCCTCTGTGGTTAACCGCCCTTCACACAACACGAATGAAGGACAGCAAAGCACAAGCCTTGCAAACGTCGGATGAAAGACAACCGCTCGTCGAGGGCGTGGACTTCTACCGCGAGGGCGCGTACGTCGTCTTCACGGAGGCGTACCACCTGCGGCGCGGCTACTGCTGCGAGAGCGGCTGCCGCCACTGCCCGTACGGCGCGGAGTCTGACCCCGCCGGATTTCGTGAAGAGGGTCGGGAACGAAATGAGAGTTAAGTCCGCCGCGCTATTGGTCGCGCTCCTGCTGTGTGCGGCCTGCGGGCACGTCGGCCCGGTGGTGCCCTCTTCGCAGGGGAGGCCGGCGCGCATCATCTCGCTCACGCCGAGCACGACGGAGATACTCTACGGCGTCGGCGCCTTCGACCGCGTGGTCGCCGTCTCGGACTACTGCTCCTTCCCGCCCGACGCGAACAAGCTCCCGCGCGTCGGCGGCTGGAGCAACCCGAACATGGAGCAGATCGCCGGACTCCGGCCCGACCTCATCATCTTCTCCGACGCGCAGGCGCAGTTCGTCAAAGACAAGGTCGAGGCCGCCGGCATCAAGACGCTCGAAGTCCCCACGCAGACGCTCGAAGACGCGTACAAGTCCATCGAGCTGATCGGCCGCGCCACCGGCGACGCGGAGGCCGCGCGGAAGCTTTCCGAGCAGGCGCGCACGGGCGTCGAGGCCGTCCGGCTCACGACCGAGCGCCTGCCGAGGCGGCGCGTCCTCTGCGTCGTAGACCGCGTGCCCGGCACGCTGCGCGACCTCTACACGGCGGGCGGCGACAGCTTCATCGCGCAGCTCATCCGCGTCGCCGGGGGCGAGCCCGTCTCGCCGCCTGCGGGCGGCGGCTGGGGCAAGATGCAGAAGGAGGCGGTCGTCGCGCTCGACCCCGACGTCGTCCTCGACCTGATGATGCACAAGGAGTCGGGCAGCTTCGACGAGGACACGCTCGCCGTCTGGCGCGAGCTGCCCACCCTGCGCGCCGTCCGCGAGTCGAGGGTCTACCCCGTCCGCGACGAGACGGTGCTCCACCCCTCGCAGCTCGTCGGCGACTCCGCGCGCAAGTTCGCCGAACTCATCCACCCCGAGGCGTTCGAGAAGAAGTGATGGACGGCGGGACAACTTTAATCGAGGGGCGCGGGCTGAGGTTCGCTTACGCGCACGGGCGGGCGGAGGTCGTGCGCGGCGCGACGGTCAAGGTCGAGCGCGGGCGTCTGTCGGCGCTCGTCGGCGCGAACGGGTCGGGCAAGTCCACGATCATCCGGCTGCTCGCGGGGCTGCTCAAGCCTTCGGCGGGCGAGGTCTTACTCGGCGGCGTGCCGCTCGCGCGCGTCGGCGCGAGGGAGCGCGCGCGGCGCGTGGCCTACGTGCCGCAGGGCGTCTCGACCGTCTTCCCCTTCACCGCGCTCGAAGTGGTCTTGACGGGGCGCAGCCCCTACACGACGCGCTTCCGCTTCGAGACCGCGGGCGACCTCGACGCGGCGCGCGCGGCGCTGGCGGCCGTGGACGCCGCGCACCTCGAAGCGCGGCCCGTGACGGAGCTCTCGGGCGGCGAGCGCCAGCTCGTCGCGCTCGCGCGCGCGCTCGCGCAGCGGCCCGAATGCCTTCTGCTCGACGAGCCGTCGGCGGCGCTCGACCTCAAGCACCGCGCCGGCCTCATCCGGCACCTCCGCCGCCTGCGCGACGCCGAAGGGATGACCGCGCTCGTCGTCACGCACGACCTGACGCTCTTAGACCCCGACTTCGACCGCGTCTACGCCGTCCGCCTCGGCGAGGTCGCGGCCGAAGGCGCGCCGCCGGAAGTGCTCCGCGACGAAGTGCTCGCCGACGTGTACGGCGACGAGCACGTCCGCGCGCGCCGCGCCTTCGGCCGCACGTTCGTCTGGTCGGAAGTGTGAGCATTTGCGATTTTTGATTTTTGATGTGCGATTTAGAATGAGGTGCGGCGGATGGAAGGCGCGCGCGAGTTGTCCTTAAATCAAAAATCAAAAATCGCACATCAAAAATCCGCCGGGGTGCGTCTGCGTCGCGCGCTGTTCTGGCTTTCGCTGGTGCTGCTGGCCTCGACGCTCCTGGCGCTGTGGGTGGGGTATCAACGGCTCGACCTCTTCGCCCTGCGGACGGACGAGCGGGCGCGGCTCATCTTCTTCGGACTGAGGCTGCCGCGCGTGTTGATGGCGGGCGTGGTGGGCGCGTCGCTCGGGGTCGTCGGCGCGGCGTTGCAGGCGATGTTCCGCAACCCGCTGGCCGAGCCCCTGACGCTCGGCGTCTCGGGCGGCGGCGCCCTGGGCGCGAGCGTGGCCATTGCCTTCGGGATGGGGGCGCGGGTCGCGGGGCTGCCCGTCATCTTCGTCGCGGCGTTCGCGGGCGCGTGCCTGAGCGTGGTGGTGGTCTACCGCCTCGCGCGCACGGGCGCGACCGTCCTGCCGGGCGCGCTGCTGCTGGCGGGCGTCGTCGTGAACACGGTGGCGGCGGCCGGCGTCGTCGTCATCCAGTACTTCGCCGACTACTCGCGCGCCCTGCAAATCCTGCGCTGGACTATCGGGAGTTTAGATGTGGTCGGCTTCGACCTCATCTGGCGGATGCTCCTCTTCCTCGTCCCCGGCTGGGTCGTGCTCCTGCTCCTGGCGCGCGACCTGCACCTGCTCGCCGTGGACGAGGAGACGGCGCAGAGCCTCGGCGTCAACGTCCGCCGCAGCGAGCGGCTCGTCTACGTGGCGTCGTCTCTGATCGTCGGCGTGACGGTGGCGGTCGGCGGCACCATCGGCTTCGTCGGGCTGATCGTGCCGCACGCCGTGCGGCTGCTCTTCGGCGAGGACGTGCGCGTCGTGATGCCCTGCTCGTTCGTGCTCGGCGCGGCCTTCCTGATGCTGGCCGACGCCGTCGCGCGCACGGCGCTGGGCGCGGGCGAGCTGCCCGTCGGCGCCATCACGGCGCTCGCCGGCGGCCCCGTCTTCTTATGGCTGCTCCGCAGGCAGCAGCGCTACACGGCGATGTGAGAGAGCAGTAGACAGTAGTCAGTAGTCAGTAGCGCTCCGCGCTGCGGCCGTTGACACTGACATCCGAACGTCTCGATTAGGAATGTCTTTCTACCGACTACCGACTACTGTCTACTGGCTACTGACTACTTGAGGTGTTTATGAGCATTGCGACCAAGCACGGCGACAAGGGCGACACGGGGTTGATCGGCGGGGCGCGGGTGTCGAAGGCCGACGTGCGCGTGGAGGCGTACGGGACGGTGGACGAGCTGGGGGCGTCGATGGGGTTCGCGCGCTCGATCTGCGAGGACGAGGAGGTGCGCGGGCTGACGAAGTCGATCCAGCGCGAGCTGTTCACGGTCGCGGGCGCCATCGCGAGCCCCGCGGGCGGGCAGGAGTCCGTCACCACCTACGTCACGCCCGAGATGGTCGAGGCGCTCACCGCGCACGTCACGCGCATCGAATCGACCGAGGGCATCCTCTCCGACTGGTCTCTGCCCGGCGACCACGCCGCGGCCGCCGCCTACGACGTGGCCCGCACAGTCTGCCGCCGCGCCGAGCGCGCCGTCGTCCGCCTCGCGGAGACCGGCGCCGAAATCAACCCGCACGTCGTCCCCTACCTCAACCGGCTCTCCGACCTCCTCTGGCTCATGGGCCGGCTGCTCGAACTGCGCGCCGGACTCGACACGCGCCTCCGCGACGACGGACACACAGGCCCGCGCTGGTCGCGCGCGTGGTAATTAAGGGGGAGGGGCCGAAGGCCGCCGGGGCTCTTATCCCTTCCCCTTCACCCTATGATTGAGAGCACCACCTCCCTACTGCGCGGGCCGTCGAACTCGCAGAGGAAGATTCCCTGCCAGCGGCCGAGGAGGAGTTTGCCGTCGGCGAAGGGGACGGTGACCGAGGGGCCGACGAGCGAGGCTTTGATGTGCGCGTCGGAGTTCTGCTCGCCGTGTCGGAAGCCCATGCCGTGCTGCGGGATGAGCGTGCGCAGGCAGTGGAGCATGTCGCGCGGCACGTCCGGGTCTGCGTTCTCGTTGACGGTGAGGCCGGCGGTCGTGTGGCGCACGAAGAGCACGCAGGCGCCCTCGCGCACCCTCGACTCGCGCACGATCTCGCCCACCTCTTCGGTGAACTCGACCAGGTCTTCGCGCCCGCGCGAGCGCAGCATGATTCTGTGCGTGGACATGGCGCCACATTCTACACGGGGTCGGGTCGGGTAAGAATTAAACACGGAGACACGGAGGCACAGCTAAAAGACTTCGAGCTGTGCCTCCGTGTCTCCGTGTTTACTTGCTTACCGCGCCGGTCGGCTTTACTTAAGTCTGAAGTCGTAGGAGATGACGCCGGAGACTCTGACCGGTTTGCCGCCCACGACCGTCGGCTTGAACTTCGCCCCGCGTGCGGCGTCCACGGCCGCCGACTGGAGCAGCGGGTGGCCCGAGACGGCTTCGGCCGCGACGACGTCCCCGCCCTCGTCCACCGTGACCCGCACGCTGACCGACCCTTGCGCGCGCGCGGCCTTCGCCACGGCCGGGTATTCCGGCTGCGGCGCGTAGAGAGGCTCGTCGTTAAGTCCGCCGGCCTTGACCGCGCCGCCCGAAGCCCTGCCGGCTCCCGCGCCGCGACCCGAAGCGACCGCGCCACTCGCGCCCGTGGCGCTCACGTCGCCCCTCGGCCCCGGGTCCGGGGCTTCGGGCGCGTCAGGCGAGCCGGGCGGCGGGGGCGGGGCGGGCGGGCGCGGCGGGCGGGCGCGCTCGCCCCACTGCGTCCCGTCGGCGAACGTCACCCAGACGACGCGCAGGCTCACGTCGCCGAGCGTGCCCGGGATGATGACGTTGCGGCGGCGCCAGTCGGAGTTGACGGTCTGCGACTCGCCCGGCTTCATCGACGCCGCGTAGCCCGTGATGACGCTCATGCGGCCGGCGGTCGTGAACCCGACGCCGACCTCGCGCACGGCCTTGCCCGACGCGTTCGCCAGCGTGACCGTCGGCAGCGTGATGAAGTAGGGCGACTCCTCGTCGTCGGACGAGTCGGCGCCCTCGTCGTCGGCGCGGCGCAACTGTTCGCGCGTGATCTGTCGCATCTTCGCCTCGGTGATGGCGACGGGCGCCCCGGCCGTCTGCTCGAAGGAGACCATCGTCTCCTGCGTCTGCTCGATCTCCCTGACCGCAGGCCCCTGCCCTTCCCCGCCCCGGTCCACCATGCGCACGCGCACGCGGTCGGCGCGCGCCTGCTGCGGCCCGCCGCCGTCTACGACGTCGAGCACCCGCGCCCCCGCGGTCGCGCCGCTGAACAGTCCCGCGCACGCCGTCAGCAGGAGCGCCGCCGCGGCCGCCCCAGAGACCACGGCGCGGTGCCACGCGCGCCCGCGCGTCCCACTAAGCTCCCCACGCATAATCATCTCGATCCTCCTTCGAAGGTTTGAGCCCGAGGCGGCGCCCGACACGCCGGCCACGCGCCAGCCCGAGCAGAAGCGCACGACCTTCAGGATGCCGGCCGCGTACGCTTCGGCCGCGCCGCCCGCTTCGAGCACGCGCTCGTCGCACGCGCGCTCGCGCTCCGCGAGCAGGCGGCGCCCGACGAGCCACACCGCCGGGTTGAACCAGAAGACGCACTCCAGCGCCGTCTGGAAGTTGCCCCACAGGTTGTCGCGCCGCTCGACGTGCGCCAGCTCGTGGAGCAGGACGGTTTCGAGTTCTTCGTCCTCCAACTGCGCGGCCACGCTACGGGGCAGCACGAGCACGGGCCGCCGCGTGCGCCACACCCCCGGCTCCGTCCCCCCCTCCGAGAGCACGAGCAGCACGTCCGTACTGAGGCCGAGCCGCGCGCGCGCGCGACCGAGCGCCTCGAACTCGCGCCCCGACCAAGCCTCCGCCCCGCCCCGCACCGAGCGCACGAACTCGCGCCTGCGCACCAGCCAGACCGCGAAGAGGAGCCCCGCGCCCGACGCCCACGCGAGCGTCAGCAGGCAGAAGATTTCCGAGTGCCCGCGCGCGCCCGACGCGGGGACGACGGGGCCGGCGGCGTTTGCCTGAACCGGAACCGGCTCGGCGATTCTCAGGACGAGCGGCGCCGTCGCCCCGCCCGGCGTCGGCAGAATGCTTCTCGCGTGCAGCGCGCCGCCGAGGAGCGCGAAGAGCGCCGCGGGCAGCGCGAACTTCGCCGCCGCCGCCAGCCACAGCGCGAAGCGCACGCGCGCCGGCGCCCCGCGCCGCAACAGAAGGGTCACGCAGAGGACGACGGCCGCGAACAGCGTCGCCTGCCACATGTGGTTGGCGACCGCCGGCCACAGCCACGCGGACGCGCGCGCGTATGTTTCGTGTAGAGCGTTCAACGCCGCCCCCCTTTCTCCCGCGCGCCGCCGCCCCGCGCGGCCTTACTCCGCGTCTCGACAGCGGCACTCTCATCCGCCGCGCCGCCGCCGGATTCGAGCCGCTCCAACATCTCCTCGGCCTCGCGCAGGTCTGCGAGCGTGAGGTGGCCGCCCTCGACCAACTGCGCCATCAGCGTGCGCGGCGAGCCGCCGAAGAAGCCCAGCAACTCGCCGAACAGCCGCCGCACGGTCGCGCGCCGCGTGACCACCGGCTCGAAGACGTGCGCGTTGCCGACCTTCTTCACGCGCCGCACCGCGCCCTTCTCTTCCAGACGGTAGACGATGGTCTGCACGGTCGTGTAGGCCGGGCGCTTCCCCTCCGGCAGCCGCTCCTGCAACTCGCGCACGGACGCGCTCCCCAGCTCCCACAGCGCGCCCATCACCTCCAGCTCGAACTTCGTCAGCTTCACTTCCGACTCTTTCGCCACACGCGCCTCCGTCAAAATCGCTCCTACTACGATTGAGGTTGAATCTACTACTTTTGTCGTAGGAAGGTCAAGGGGAAATTTTTAGAAGGTTGCTCGCGGCGGGTCGGGTGGCGTCAGGCGGCCGGGTCGTGCGCCGAGAGGAAGGCGAGCCACGGGCGGACGACGGAGACGAAGTGGGGCCACGTTCCCGGCCGGGCCGACGGGTCGGGGTAGGTGCTCACGTCCTCCGTGGCGCGCAGGAGGCGGAAGCCGTGTTCGGCCAATCCGCCGACCAGGGTGCCGAGGCCGTGGCGGTACTCGCGCGACGGCGGCGCCTGCTCGCGCGGCTCGCGCTCGTAGACCCACCGCTCGTCAACGCCCAGCACCACCTCGCCCTCGGCGTAAGTTTGCGAGAGCGCGTAGCCGCGCCCGTCCCAGTCCTTCGGCGACGCGCCCAGGGCGAAGGGGTTCGCGCACATGAGGCGGTAGAGGCCGCCCGGCCGCACGACGCGCGCGACCTCGCGGAAGACGGCGCGGGCGTCGGGCACGAAGTTGATCGAGTAGGGGTGCCAGACGAGGTCGAAGCCGGCGCCGTGGAGCGCCGAGAGGTCGCGCATGTCGCCGCGCAACGTCTCGACCCGCGTGCCGTAGTGCGCGGCGGCCGTGCGGTCGCGTTCGAGCTGTTCGGGCGAGAGGTCGAAGACGGTGACGGCGGCGCCCAGGAGCGCGAAGCACGCGGACTCGCGCCCGCCGCCGCCCGCGAGGCAGAGCACGCGGCGGCCTTCGAGTTCGCCGAACCAGCCGCCGGGGTCGAGCCAAGCGCGCGCCCGGCCCGCGTCGAGGTCGAGCATCGGGCGCGTGTAGAGTGCCCCGCCCTCGGCCAGCGCGCGCCAGCGTTTGCGGTTGTACTCCGCGACTTCGTCCATGACAGTGTTGCTGTCGGCCGTCAGGCGCCGGGCTCGCCGAAGGCTTGCAGGACTTCGTCGGCGTGCTCGTCCACCCTGACCTTGTCGAAGACCTTGCGCAGGCGCCCCCCCTCGTCGATGAGGAAGGTCTTGCGCGCGACGCCCATGTACTTGCGCCCCATGAACTGCTTCTCGCCGTAGACGCCGTAGAGGTCTGCGACGCGGTGGTCTGTGTCGGCGAGGAGCTTGAAGGGCAGGGAGTACTTCTCCGCGAACTTGCGGTGCGACTTCTCGTCGTCGGTCGAGACGCCGAGCACCTCGATCCCGCGTCGTTTGAACTCCGCGAACCCGTCGCGGAAGCTGCAAGCCTCCTTCGTGCAGCCGGGCGTGTCGTCCTTCGGGTAGAAGTAGAGCACGACCCTGCGGCCGCGCAGGTCTGAGAGTCTGACGGCGTTGCCTTCCGCGTCGCGCGCCTCGAAGTCGGGCGCGGCGTCGCCTTCCTTGAGCATCTTTCGGAGCCCTCCGCGGATGAATGTCGGCGGGAAGTATATCAGGCGGGGTGGCCATTGCGCTGGAACTTGCGGAAGGGCTCGGGGAGGAAGTTGGTCATGTGGAAGTGCGCGGTGCGGCCGTCGGCGAAGGTCTGGTAGAGGTCGAACTCGGGCAGGCGCAGGCAGGTGAGCGGGCAGGTCGAGTCGTAGCCCGTGTCGATGCCGATGGCGCTGTGCGAGACGTAGATGCCGTGGCGGCCGAGGCGGCCGAGCAGAGGCAGCAGGGGCGTCGGCGTGTGGCCGAAGACGCAGGGCTTGCCGTAGTAGTGCTTGTAGAAATCGGGGTCGCGCGACCAGAGGAGGTGGCGCGCGTCCGTCTCCTGCGGGTGCTTCTCGCCGTCGAGGCCGGCGTGGACGTAGAGGGCGTGCTCGTCCTCGTGGAAGAGCGCCGTCGCGCGCAGGAACGAGAGGTGCTCGGGCGGCAGGGCGTCGAGCAGGCGGCGCTGCGCCTCCTCCCACCAGGAGCGCAGCTCGTCGTTGAGCTTGTAGCCGGTGTACTGGCCGAAGGTGTGCTGGCCGCCGACGGCCGGGTGGAGCCAGAGCGGCGCGCCCTCGTCGAGGAAGTCGAGGAGCATCTGCTCGTGGTTGCCGCGCAGGGTGACGACCGAGCCCTCGGGGGAAGACTGTTGCAGCTCCAAGACGTCCGAGACGGTGCCGGGGATGTCCTCGCCGCGGTCGATGAGGTCGCCGAGCAGGACGAGCTTGTCCCGCCCCGCCTCGCGCGGGAGCAGTGAGAGCAGGTGGCCGAGCTGCTTGCGGCGGCCGTGCACGTCGCCGACGACGAAGGTGCTCACGGGCATCCTCCGCGGGGAAGAAGGAAAGGGTAAAGGGGGAGTAGTCAGTAGACAGTAGTCAGTAGTCAGTAGTCAGTAGAAAAACCACCGTCAATGAATCGTCAGGGTGTCAGCGTTAACGTCAGCAAGGCGGAGCCCTACTGACTACTGTCTACTCTCCGTTCTCACTGCTGTCGGGCTTCCTGGGCGAGCCCCGGCGGGCCGCCGATGCGGCCCATCAACTCGCCGAAGCGCGGGTCTTCGCGCAGGGGCTCCCAGTGCGGGTCGGACTCGAACCAGCGGCGGTTCTCGTTGCCCACATCTATCGCGCGGCCGAGCCACTCGAAGGCGGGGTCGCGGTCGCCGAGCATGGCGTAGGCGCTCGCGACCCAGTAAGCCACGTCGAAGTTGGCGCGGGCGACCCTCAAGGCGCCCTCGGTCAGCTCGGCGCGCGCGCGGTCGAGGTCGCCCCACTGGATGAGGAACTGCGCGTAGAGGGGCCGGACGCCGTCCATGTCCGGGTTGCGGCGCAGCACCTCGGTCATCGTCCGCATCGCGCTTTCGAGGTCGCCGCGGTAGGCGCAGATGATCGCCTTGAACGACTTGACGAAGGGGTGGCTGGGCTCCATCTGCGCGCCGAGATTCAGCTCGGCCTCGGCGTCGTCGTGGCGGTGCTGGTAGAGGAAGACGCGCGCGCGGTTGTAGCTGACGACGACGCGCTCCGCCGGGTTGATCTTGAGCATCCGGCCGTAGGCGTCGAGCGCGTCCTGGTAGCGGCCGTCGAGCCGCGCCACGGTGGCCGCGGCGAACTGCGCGCCCACGTCGTTGGGCGACTCCGCGACCAGCCCCGCGGCCAGCTCGCGCGCCTTCTGCTTGTTGCCGCGCGCCATCTCGACGAAGACCATGTGGAGCCGCGCCTCCATCAGCCCCGGCTTCAGCTCCAGCGCGCGCTCCAGCGCCTCGGCCGCGCGCCGGTAGTCCTCCTGCCCGCCGATGACCTTGATG
>DASVQJ010000116.1:0-7104 GCA_036389235.1 Pyrinomonadaceae bacterium
GCCGAGGCGCTGCGCAGGCACGTCCCGCGGCGGCTCGAAATAGACGCGCACGAGGGGCGGGCCTACGTCGGCGTGACGCCGTTCAGGCTGTGGGGCGTGCGCCCCGTCTTCACCCCGCCGCTGCCGCTCGTGAGCGAGTTCCATGAGATCAACGTCCGCACGTACGTCCACCTCGACGGCGTGCCCGGCGTCTGGTTCTTCTCGCTCGACGCCGACAGCCTGGTCGCGGTGACGGGCGCGCGCACGCTCTTCCGCCTGCCCTACTTCCACTCGCGCATCGAGATGGAGGAGCAGGGCGCGACGACGCTCTACAGGGCCTCGCGCGACGACTCTGCGGGCGCGGCGGCCGAGTTCGAGGCGGAGTGGGAGGTCGGGGCTGAGCGCCCCGAGGCCGAGCCCGGCTCGCTCGACTTCTTCCTCGTCGAGCGCTACTGCCTCTACACGGCCGACGGCGAAGACAAGCTCTACCGCGTGCGCATACACCACCGGCCGTGGCCCCTGCGCGACGCGCGTCTGCGCTCGCACCGTTCGAGCATGGTCGAGGCCGCCGGGCTTGCGAAGCCTTCCGGCGAGCCGCTCATACACCACGGCGGGCCGGTGGACGTGGAGGTCTGGCCGCTCGAAGAGGTCTGGCGCGATTCGGGGTCGCGGATTTAAAGTTGCGCGAGATGGAGCGAGTCGTCGAATGCGTGCCGAACTTCAGCGAGGGGCGGAGGCCCGAGGTGGCGGCGTGGCTGGCCGAGGCCGTCGAGTCGGTCGGGGGCGCGCTCGTCCTCGGCACGCACGTTGACCCCGACCACAACCGCTCGGTCCTGACCTTCGTCGCGCCGCCCGAGCGGGCGGTGGAGGCGGCGCTGCGCGTCGTCGCGCGCGCGGCCGAACTGATAGACCTGAGCGCCCACACGGGGCAGCACCCGCGCATGGGCGCGTGCGACGTGCTGCCGTTCGTCCCCGTCCGCGGCGTCACGGTCGAAGAGTGCGTCGCGCTCGCGCACGAGGCCGGGCGTCGCATCTGGGACGAGCTGCGGATACCCGTCTACTTCTACGAGGGCGCGGCGCTGCGTGCGGAGCGGCGCAACCTCGCGGACGTGCGGCGCGGCGGCTTCGAGCTTCTGCGCGAGCAGATTGCGACAGTCCCCGAGCGCGCGCCGGACGTGGGGGAGCCGCGCGTCCACCCGACGGCGGGCGCGTGCATCGTCGGCGTGCGGCCCTTGCTCATCGCCTACAACGTGACGCTGAGGACGGGCGACCTCGGCGTCGCGAAGAGGATCGCGCGCGCCGTGCGCGAGAGGGACGGGGGCTTGCTGCACCTGAAGGCGCTCGGGTTCGAGCTTGAGAGCCGCGGCGTCGTGCAGGTCTCGATGAATTTGACGAGCTACGAGCGGACGAACCTCCACCACGCCTTCGAGGCGGTGCGGCGCGAGGCCGAGCGCCTCGGCGTCGAGGTGCTCGCCAGCGAGATCGTCGGCCTCGTCCCGCGGGACGCGCTCTACGCGGCGGCCGCGCACTTCCTCAAGCTCGAAAACTACACGCCCGACGTCGTCCTGGAGAACCGCATCGCCGCCGCGCTCGAAAGGAAGAGGGCGGAGCGGGGAGAAGAGGGTTGACGTGCTTTTTTCTCTCAGTGTTGCGAGTGGTGTTAGTTGAGTTAACCACAGAGGCACAGAGGACTCAGAGGGGGCACAGAGAGTTGAATCCCTCTGTGCAACCTCTGAGCCCTCTGTGCCTCTGTGGTTAACCGCCCTCCCCTCGGCCCGGGCCTTTGACTTCGCCTCGGACGAACCGCCAAACTCCCCACTGCTGATGCATCAACTGAGACTCATCGCGGGCGCGTGGCTGCTGGAGGGCGGGCGTTGGGCGCGGGAGAATCTGTACGCGCTGCTGGTGCTCGGGCCTCTGGTGCTGGGGATGACCTACCTCGGCGTCGGGCGGATGGTGCGCGAGGCCGCCTGGAGCCCGACTGAGACGCAGACGCTCGCGTTCGGTGTCGTGGCGGCGGCGTGCCTGGTCGCGCTCAGCCTTTCGCGCGCGAGCGTGGAGGTCTACCACGTGCGGCGGCCCGAGTGGGTTTGGGACGCGCTGCCGGTCTCGGCGGGGACGCAGTTGTCGGCGGCGCTCGCGCGCCGCGCGTGGCACGCGTGCGCGGCGTGCGCGGCGGCGCTCGTGCTGCGCTGGCTCGCGGGCGGGGCTTTCGGCGCGTCGGCCTTCGCGTCGGCGGCGTTGCTCGTGTGCGCGCTCGCGTCGGGCGAGGTGCTGTCGGCGCTCGTGTGGGTGCGCTGGTCGCACAGGCGCGGGGCCGCGCGCGCCGCCGCCCTGGTGTTTTCAGTCGCCGCGTGCGCGTCGGCGGCGGGGGCGTTGCTGGGGTCGGTCGTGAGGCCGGAGGAAGTGACGTTGTTGAGTAGCACATCTCTGTTCGTGTACGGCGCTTTGACGGCCGCCGCGCAGGCGGCGGTCGCCTTCGCGGTGCACGCACGCTGGCGTGCCGGGGACGCGGAGTTCGCGCAGCGTTTGGGCGCGCGCGAGCGTTGGGGCGGGTCAATCGAGCGGTTCGCCCGGCGCGCGTGCGGCGGAAGTGAAGTGCTGGCGGCGCAGGTCGCGCGCGACCTGCGTCTGGTGTCGAGGGGCTTCTCGTCGGCGGTGTACGCGGCGGCGGGCGTGGGCTTGCTCCTGATAGTGCTGCTGGTCGCGCTGCTGCTGGGCGACGTGTTGGCCGAAGGGCGGGCCGAGGGGTTCGGCTCGACGACCTGGCTGCCGAAGGTGCTGGCGGTGAAGTTCGCGTGCGTGCTGGCGTCGGCCGCGCTCTCGGCGCTCGTGCCCGTGCTGGTCGCGCACCAGGAGCCGCACCTGTGGCTCGAACGCTCGGTCGGCCTGAAGGGCGAGGACGCATGGCGCGCGAAGCTCTACCTTGCGCGCGTCGTGACCGGGCCGGCGGCGGCGGCCGCGTGGGTCGCGGGGCTGGTGTGCGGGGCGGTGCCGGCGGCGTACGCCCTGCCGCTGCTCGCGGAGTGTGCGTGGCTGTGGTGGCTTGTGAGCACGGCCGCGGGCGGGCTCGCCTTCGAGATGCCGGCGCAGCCCGGCCTCTCGCTCATCCTCGTGCTCTGCGCGGGGCTCGCGGCCGGGGGCCTGACGGCCTTCCTCTGGCCCATCGGCCTCGCCATCTACGGCTTCGCCCTCCAGCCGCTCTGCATGCGCGGCGTGATGCGCGCCGAGATGCACCTGAAGGGGTTGGAGATTTGAAAATAGCGGTCAGTACCGGCCGCGGTAGCGGGTGGGCCGTTGCTACACGGGGGCGCCGTCTGGCACAGGCCCGCCCGCTACCGCGGCCGGTACTGACCTGGATTCCCACGGAGGTCGTTTGAGCGGAGAGAGTCTGTTGGTCGTCGAGGGGGTGACGAAGCGGTACGGCGAGACGTTGGCCGTGGACGCGGTGAGTCTGCGCGTGGGGGCGGGGGAGGTGTACGCGCTGCTGGGGGCGAACGGGGCGGGGAAGTCCACGCTGATTCGGATGATGACGGGGTTGGCCGAGCCGGACTCGGGCGGCGTGACGGTGTGCGGCGAGGAGATGCGGCGGCGGCCGCTGGCGGCGAAGCGGCGCGTGGGCTACCTGCCGGAGGAGTTGTACTTCTACCAGCGTCTGACGGGGCGCGAGTACCTGCGCCTGGTCGCGGGGCTGAAGGGCGCGGGCGACGGGCGCGTCACGGAGGAGGTTGAGTTCTTCGAGCTGAGCGCGGTCGAGGGCAAGTGGGTCGGCGGCTACTCGCTCGGCATGAGGAAGAAGCTCGGCCTCGCCGCCGCCTTCGTCGGCGACCCGCGGGTGCTCGTCCTCGACGAGCCGCTCAACGGACTGGACGTGGAGATGATGCGGAAGCTGCGGCTGCGGGTCGGGCGCGAGCGCGACGCGGGGCGCGCCTTCGTCGTCTCGTCGCACGTGATGAGCTTCGTCGAGCGCGTGGCCGACCGCGCGGGCGTCATGCGCGCCGGCCGCTTCGTCGCCGAAGGCACGCCCGCCGAACTGCGCCGCCTCGCCGGCATGCCCGACGAGCCCTTCGAGGACGTCTTCTTCCACCTCACGAAATAAGTAGACAGTAGACAGTAGACAGTAGTCAGTAGAAAGAACGCGCGGCGCGTCTCAGCTTTAGGCCGGACGCGCCGCTTCGTATCCTTACTGACTACTGTCTACTGTCTACTGTCTACTTGTGAAGCGGGCGCGCACGGTTAATAATGCAGGCGCCGTTTGTATGGCGCGTGCGGGCACGGCCCCTCGTCGCGTGCGCGAAGGGGTGCGGCCGGAGTCCTCGAACCTGCGGCCACGCCTGTCGTCCACCTGCTTTAGAATTTAGATGACTCCCTCTGACGAACTGGACGGGCGTCGTGAACCCCTCGTCGCGGCGGTCGGCGAAGACTCCCGCCTCGACGAGGCGCACCTGCGCCGCGTCCTCGACGCCATCCCCGCGCCGGTCTCGTACGTGGACACCAGCTTACGCTTCCGCTACAACAACCGCGCCTACGACGCCTGGGTCGGCCGCCCGCACGAGGAGCTTTACGGCACGCACGTCCGCGAGGCGCTCGGCGAGAAGGCTTACGCCGAAGTCCTCCCGTACATGCAGGAGGCGCTCGCGGGCCGCGAGGCCCACTTCGAAAGGGAGCTCGAATACCTGCACGGCTCGCGCCGGTACGTCAGCGTCTCCTACATCCCGGACTTCGACGCCGGGGGCTCGGTGCGCGGCTTCGTCGTCAGCGTCCGCGACCTCACCGAGCGCAAGCGCGCCGAGGACTCGATACGCTTCCAGGCGCAACTGCTCGACACCGTGGAGCAGGCCGTCATCGCCACCGACCTCGAAGGGCGCATCACCTACTGGAACCGCCACGCCGAAAGGCTCTACGGCTGGCCCGCCGCGGAGGCCGTCGGCCGCGACATCCTCGAAGTCACGCCGGGGGAGAAGGCGGGGGCGCACGCCTCCGAGATCATGTCGCGGCTCGCCGCGGGCGAGACGTGGTCGGGCGAGTTCGACGTGCGGCGGCGCGACGGCACCTCCTTCCCCGCGCTGGTCACGGACACGCCCGTCCAGGACGAGTCGGGGCGCCTCGTCGGCGTCGTCGGCGTCTCGCAAGACCTCACCGAGCGCAAGCGCGCGGAGGCCGCCGTGAACGCGGCCGAGCGGCGCGCGCTCCGCGAGTACGAGACGCTGCTCCACCGCCTGTCGCACCTGGCCGAGTCTCTGGGGACGGCGCGCGACCACCTGACCATCTTCCGCGACCTGCGCGACTTCGCCGTGGTGAGCGTCCCGTGCATCGGCATCTTCATCTCGCTCTACGACGAGGCGCGCGACGTGCGGCTGGCGCAGTACGCGTGGGGCGACGGCGAGGAGGTGGACGTGTCGAGCCTGCCGCCGATGCCCACCTCGGCCGAGGGGCCGAACAGCGTGGCCGTGCGGACGCGGCAGGTCGTCATCACGAACGACTACTGGCAGACGAAGCAGGCGGGGCGGGGGCAGGTCGGCATCCTCGTCGGGCCGGACAACGGCCTCCGGCCGCAGTCCTCACTCGTCGCCCCGCTGGCGACGATGGGGCGCATCGTCGGCACCGTCGAGGTGCAGTCCTACGAGAACCACGCCTACCGCGAGGAGCACGTCACGGCGATGAAGATGGCCGCCAACCTCGCGGCCGTCGCCATCGAGAACATGCGCCTCCTCCGGTTCGAGACGAGGGCGCGCGAGTCGGCGGAGGAGGCGTCGCGGCTGAAGGACGAGTTCCTCGCGACCCTCTCGCACGAGCTGCGGACGCCGCTGACGGCCATCCTCGGCTGGTCGTCGATGCTGCGCGACAGCCGGCTCGACGAGAAGACTTTCAAGACGGCCGTCGAGATCGTCGAGCGCAACGCGCGCGCGCAGCAGCAGATCGTGGACGACATCCTCGACGTGTCGCGCATCATCACCGGCCACCTGCGCTTCGACGCCGCGCCCACAGACCTGCGCGGGGTCGTCGAGGCGGCCGTGGACACGGTGCGCCACGCGGCCTCGGCCAAGAACATCTCCCTGCGCGCGGAGTTCGAGCCCGGCGTCGGCCCCGTCATGGGCGACCCGCGCCGCTTGCAGCAGGTCTTCTGGAACCTCCTCTCGAACGCCGTCAAGTTCACGCCCATCGGCGGCGAGGTGCGCGTGCTCGTCGGGCAGGAGGGGGCGCACGCGCGCGTCGTCGTCAGCGACACGGGGCCGGGGATACGGCCCGGCTTCCTCCCTTACGTCTTCGACCGCTTCCGCCAGGGCGACCAGTCCACGACGCGCGTCCACGGCGGCCTCGGCCTCGGGCTCTCCATCGTCCGCCACCTCGTCGAGCTGCACGGCGGCTCGGTGCGCGCCGCGTCGGAGGGCGACGGGCGCGGCTCGACCTTCACGGTCGAACTCCCCCTGTTGCGGAACGCGGACTTCGGGTCGCGGGACGAAGGGGAGGCGGAGGACAAGTTCTCGGCCCGCCACGCGCAGTCGTCAATCCTGAAGGGCATGAGCGTGCTGGTCGTGGACGACGAGCCGGACGCGCTGGGGCTGCTCAAGACGGTGCTGGAGATGAAGGGCGCGCGCGTGACGGCCGTCTGCTCGGCCGAGGCCGCGTGGGGCGAGCTGGCGGGCGACTGGCCCGACCTGCTGCTGTGCGACATCGGCATGCCGGGCGAGGACGGCTACCAGTTCATCCGCCGCGTCCGCGCGCTCGAAACCGAGCGCGGCCGCCGGCTCCCCTCCGTCGCCCTCACGGCCTACGCGGGCGAGGCCGACCGCGCCCTCGCCCTCGAAGCGGGCTTCCAAATCCACGTCCCCAAACCCGTCGAGCCCACCGCCCTCGTCAAAGTCATCGCCGACCTGACGGGGAGGAGGCAGTAGGCAGTAGTCAGGAGTCAGTAGTCAGTAGAAAGACAATGCGGCGCGTCCGGCCTTGAAGGCTGAGACGCGCCGGCTCTTTTTCTACTGGCTACTGATACCAGCTTGCTGAATGGGATAAGGCGTCCGCAGCCGGGAGCGCGGGCATCCTGCCCGCCTAAGCGTGCCCGAGCACGCTTGGCCGTCGCCCTGTATCTCTCGACGACGGAGGGGATAGTCACACGGCCTTCGC
>DASVQJ010000117.1:0-31397 GCA_036389235.1 Pyrinomonadaceae bacterium
TAGTCGCCGCGCGCCATGAGGAGGTCTTGGTATTTGGCGATGTCGCGCGCGGCCTCTTCCATCCGCCCGCGCGCCTCCTCCTCGCCGGAGAACCCGCCCATGAACTTCGGGTCGAAGTCCGCGAGCGTCGCGCCCGCGCCCGGCCTGTAGGTGAAGCGGTCTGTGTCCATCCGTCGATAAACCTCCCCTCGTAAGGGCCGAGGGGGACGTGACTACAAAGAGTCCGTCCCCCTTCACCTCCGCGCGCTGGCCTACATCTTACCGGCGTCGGTCGCCCCTGCCCGAAACTCTCCGTTCGCCGTCAGGCCGGCGCTTCTTCTTCCGCTTAGGCTCATCCCTCCCGCCGAGCAGGAGGGCGACGGCCGCCGTGCCGAGGACGGCGCCGACCGCCACGCGCGTCACGAGCCCCGTCCGGTTGTGCTTCCACTCGGCCTTCCAGCCGCGCTCGGCGAAGACGTTGGGGACGTGGCCGCGCGAGAGGTCTTCGAGGTAGCCCTCGACCACGCCCACGCGGTCGGCCAGCATCAGCGGCAGCCAGTGGCCGTAGCTCGACTCGCTGTAGTTGAAGGCGAAGCGGCGGATGACGCCGCTCAGGCCCGCGGGCGGCGTCGAGGTGCCGAAGGCGGCCGAGAGGTTCGGCCGCTCGTTCGAGTGTAAGACCTCTACGTCGGACTGCTGCTGCGCCGGGCGCTCCCAACTGTAGCCCTCGTGCTCGCCGTCGTTGCGCCTCTTCATCGGGTAGGTCGGGTCGTTACCGCGGTCGGCGTCCACGCCCCAGCCCTTGACCTGCGAGGGGTCTACGGGTGTCTGTTCGATCTCTCTCGTCATGGCTGCTCCTCCTTAGCTCCTGGCTGACGGCGGTACGAGCACCGGCTTGATGCAGTTGTCGAGCTTCGCCGAGAAGATGCGGTAGGCGTCCGACACCTCTTCGAGGGGGACGCGGTGCGTAATCAGCGCCTTCGGGTCGAGGACGCCGCTCCGGACGTGCTCGATGAGCCGCGGCAGCAGACGCTTCACCGAAGCCTGGTTGCCGCGCAGCGTCAGCCCCTTGTTGACCACGTTCCCGATGGGGACGAGCGTGTCGATGGGGCCGTAGACGCCGACGATGGAGACGACGCCGCCCTTCTTCACCGAGTTGATGGCCCAGTGGAGCGCCGTGGCCGACCCGCCCTGCATCAGAAGCTTCCGGCCGAGCGCCGTCTGCAACCAGCTCCCCGTGGCCTCGGCCCCGACGGCGTCGATGCAGACGTCGGCCCCCATCCAGTCGGTCGTCCGCTTGGCGAAGACCACCGGGTCGCCGAGCGACCTGAAGTTGTATGCCTCGCAGGGCGCGTAGCTCCGCGCGAAGTCGAGCCGGTACTCCACCTCGTCGATGACGATGACGCGGCCCGCGCCGAAGAGCCACGCGCACCGCGCGGCCATGATGCCGACGGGGCCGGCCCCGAAGACCATCACGGTGTCGCCCGGCTGGATGGCGCCCATCTCCGCGGCCTGGTAGCCCGTGGGCACGACGTCCGTGAGCATCACGGCGTCGTCCGGGTCCATCCACTCGGGGATGACGGTGGGGCCTACGTCGGCGTACGGGACGCGCACGTACTCGGCCTGCCCGCCGTCGTAGCCGCCCGCGGTGTGCGAGTAGCCGAAGATGCCGCCGACGGCCGTGGCCTCCGGGTTCGACTCGTGGCAGTTGCCGTAAAGCTCCTGCCGGCAGAAGACGCATCGCCCGCAGGCGATGTTGAAGGGCACGAGGACGTGGTCGCCGACCTTCAGCTTCTCGACCGCCGGCCCGACCTCCTCGACGACGCCCGTGACCTCGTGGCCGAAGGTCATCCCCACGCGCGTGTCGGGCACGGAGCCGTTGTAGAGGTGGAGGTCCGAGCCGCAGATGCAGGAGCGCGTCACGCGGACGACGGCGTCCTGCGGGTGCTCGATCTCCGGCACGGGCTTATGGTCGATGCGGACCCGCAGTGGCCCGCGGTAGTTCATCGCAAGCATCGGACTGGCTCCCTTCCCTTTTTAACGTCAGCCGCCGTCGTCTGGCATCGTCTGGTTTATGCGGATGATTACCGGGCCATCTTCGTCGATGACGGGCGGCGCTTCTGTACTGAGGCGGACAGCGGGTGGCGCCGGCGTGTCATTCGTGAGGTAAAAGTGAGAGCCTCGCGATGAAGGGAGAGCCTTCCGCCCCTTAAGCGTGGCCGCCGCGCCGGACGAGGTTAGCGATGACGACGACCAGCTCGGTCAAGTCCAACGGCTTCGAGACGTGCATGTCAAAGCCGGCGCGCAGCGCCCGCAGGCGGTCTTCGGTCCTGGCGTAGGCCGTCAGCGCGACGGCCGGCGTGCCGCCGCCGGCCTCCGGCGGCAGCGCCCTCACGCGGCCGATGAGCGAGTAGCCGTCCTCGTCCCGCATCCCTATGTCGCTCAAGAGCGCGTCGAACTTCGCCCCCGCCACGGCCTCCAGGGCCTCCGCCGCCGACGAGACCGTAGTCACCTCCGCGCCGCACTGCCCGAGCCCGGCCGCCAGCAGCTCGCGCGCGTCCCGCTCGTCATCCACGACCAGCACCCTCAAGCCGTCGAGCCGCTCGGGGCACTCGTGGCCGCGCGGCTCCGCGCGGGCCGCCGCGTACGCGCGCCCTTCGGCCGCCTCGTCCGTCCGGTGGATGGACGCTACGGGGAGCGTCACGGTGAACGTCGAGCCCGCCCCCTCCCCCGCGCTGTCCGCCCGGACCGAGCCGCCGTGAAGTTCGACCAGGTGGCGGACGATGGAGAGCCCGAGCCCGAGCCCGCCGTGCCGCCGCGAGGTCTTCTGGTCGGCCTGGCGGAAGCGCTCGAAGACGTGCGGCAGGAACTCCGCCGCGATCCCCGCGCCCGTGTCGGCGACGGCTATCTCTACGTGGGGGCCCACGCGCCCCAGCCTGACCTCGACGCTCCCGCCGCGCGGAGTGAACTTGACGGCGTTCGACAGGAGGTTCCACACCACCTGCTGGAGCCGCGCCGGGTCGCCCGTCAGCGCGCCCACGCCGGTGTCAAACACCTTCCGCAGGCGCACGCCTTTGGCCTCGGCCGCGGGGCGTACGGCTTCGAGCGCGGGGTCGATGAACGAGTCGGGGCTGACCGGCGTGAGTTCCAGGCGGAGCTTGCCCGTGACGATGCGCGACACGTCGAGGAGGTCGTCGATGAGCTGCGCCTGCGCGCGCGCGTTCCGCTCTATCGTTTCGAGCGCCCTCGCCGCCCCCTCGCCCTGGAGCTGCCCCCCGCGCAGCAGGTGTGCCCACCCGAGGACGGCCGTCAGAGGCGTCCGCAGCTCGTGCGAGAGCGTGGCGAGGAACTCGTCCTTCAGGCGGTTGGCCTCCTGCGCCTCGCTCAGGAGTCGCTCGCGCTCCTCCTCGAACCGCTTGCGCTCGGTGATGTCCGACGCCTGTACGATGAAGAACTCGACGCGCCTTTCGGCGTCCTTGACGGCCGTGATCGCGGCTTCGGCGGCGCGCGTGCCGTCGGCGGCCTTGTACAGGTCTTCGCTGAAGACGGGGCCGTCGGAGCGCGCGGCCGACTCCAGGCGCGCGGGCCAGCCCGCCTGCATCTCCGGCAGACCTTCCCACCACGGCGTCTCCCAGAACAACTTGCCCAGGACCTGCTCGCGCGTGACGCCCGCGGCGCGCAGCGGCAGCTCGTTCACGTCGACGAGGACGCCGTCGGGCGAGAGGATGGCCATGAACTGGAACTGCTGGTTGAAGATGAGGCGGAAACGCTTTTCGCTCTCGCGCAGCGCCGCCTCGGCCTGCTTGCGGCGTGTGAGGTCGCGGACGACCGCCTGCACGGCGGGCCTGCCCTGGTAGGTGAAAGGGGCGGAGGAGAGCTCGCCGTAGATTTCCGTCCCGTCGAGCCGCCTGAACTTGAATTCCGCCGGGGGCTGCGGCTCGCCGCGGGCAATCTTCTCAAGCCGTTCGCGGATGAGCCCGTGGTAGTCGGGGTGAATCAACTCGGCGACCTTCATGCCGACGATCTGTTCCGGGCCGTCGGCCCCGAGCAGTTTCGCGCCGGCGGCGTTCATGAAGAGCACCACCCCTCCGGCGTGGACGGCGATGCCGTCGGGCGAAAGCTCGACGAGCCGCTGGAAGCGCTCGTCGGATTCGCGCAGCCGCTCTTCCGTCAGCTTGGCCTCGGTGTTGTCGCGCAGAATCTTGGCGAAGCCGCGCGGGCCGCCGGCCTCTTCGCGGAGCAGCATCAGCAGCCCCTCCGCCCAGAAGGTCGAGCCGTCCTTCCGCACGTGCCAGCGATTGTCCTCGGCGCGGCCTTCCCGGAGGGCGGTCTCCATCTCCCACCCGGGCGCGCCCCGCTCTCGATCCTCGGGCGTGAAGATGACGGAGGCGTGCCTGCCCACCCACTCGTCTTCCGCGTACCCGAGCAGGCGCTCGACGCCGGGGTTCCAACTGACGATTCGCCCCTCCGTGTCCGTCGCGAAGACGGCGAAGTCGCGTACGTTCTCCGCGACGAGGCGGAAGAGGTCCTGGCTGTCGCTGGAAATCTCTCTCGACATTCGTGTCGCCGGCCCGGGAAAGGCCGGGCCGCCTTCACATGCGGCGCCGGGGTCTATAAAGAGCCGCGCCCCGCCGCCCGGGTCATCTCGGCGGCGGGGCGCGGCTCACGCCCGCCGTCATGTGTCTCACCCGACGCCGACGCCGGTCGGGCTTCGGGCCTGAGAAGTGCGCGTGCTACGCCTGCGCCTGCTTTAAGACCTCCTCCGAGAGCCAGCCCCGCACGCTCTCCAGATGTTCCTCCTCATTCTCAAGCGCCTTCTGAAATTCGGCCGCCAGATCGGCGTGGCCCAGCGTGCCTGACAGGTCGATGAGCATCCGCCAGCCGTCGTTGTCCGTCAGCTCCGCGGTCAGGATGGCTTGCAGACACTGGGGCACGGAGGTCCTCGGGTCGGTCAGAACCTGGAGCAGGCCCAGCGACGCCACGGCGGCCACGTCGGCGCACGGGCTCTGCACGGTCGGGTCGCCGCCGAGCGACGTGACGGCTTTGTTGAGGAGCAGGAAGTGTTGCGCCTCCTCCCCGCGTATCCGGCGCAGCTCGGCGAGGGTCGGCCCCGGCGAACTCTCCCCCAGCACCTCACACTTGTTGATGAGTGCGTCGTAGAGGCGCGTGCCCGTGCGCTCGAACGCGAGCCGCTCGCTCAGCTTGTCGAGCAGGACGGCCATCCCGGCGGCCTCCTCTTCGGCGTCCACCTCCTCCGAGACCGGCAGCCCCGGCAGCGAGCCGATGGGGAAACCCTCCTTGATGTACTCGCCGCGATACTCGGCTATGTCTTCCGGCCCGCCTTCGGAACTCGGCTCGGCGGCGGCGGCCCCTTCGATCAACTCCCGCGCCAACTCGGGCGCGGTCTGTACGCCCGTGCGGTTCCCCCCTAAACCTTCCAACGCGCTTTGTGCTCCCGTCCCCTTCATCGTCTAAGCTCCTTTCCCCTTGGCCGTCACGTCCGCCGTCAACTCGGTTCCCGGCCTCCACCTGTACCCGGCGGCCACCGTCTCCGTCGGCGAGCCTTCGGAGTTCAACTGCTCGCGGTAGGCGAGCGACCTCTCGGGCTCGTCTTCCTTGCCGACGAACTGCGTGCCCGAGGCGCGCAGGTCCACCTCGCGCGCGAGCGTCTCGCGGACGAACTCGCGGTGGCTGCGGTACTCGATGGGCTCGGGCAGCTCGGCGGGCAGCAGCTCGGCCGGGTCGCGGTTCTCGACCTGCTTGAACAGCTCCATGACGAAGTGGAGCTGGCCCAGCTCGTAGTCGAGGAAGCGGTCCCAGACGGCTTTGACCCGCGGGTTGGTCTCGTACTGCGAGCAGCCCATGTAGTTGTAGACCTCCATCGCCTCGTGCATGAGCCACTTCTCCATCCACGTCTCCGAGGCGTCGATGATCGACTCGTACTGCGTCGTGTGCTGCTCCTCGATGGAGGCGATCTCGGCGTAGAGCTGGCGCGCGACGGGGTCGGCGAACTGCGGGCCGATGGTCATGTAGTAGTCGTGCGTCTGGTTCTCGGCCGCCATGATGGTCACGGCGTGGAGCTTGGTGAGCGGCGCCGCCGTCCGCTTGTCGTAGTAGTCGCGCAGGTCGTCGGCCGGGTCGCGGTGCTCGACCGCCGTGGGCCTGCCCGGCATGATGTCCGAGTAGCTCTGGATGATGTTGTTGGCGTCGCCGCCCGCCACGCGGTCGTAGAGGGCGGAGAAGCGGTAGAGGTGGTCGAAGTCTTCGAGCAGCCCGAAGCGGTAGACCTGCGCCATGTACTCGTCCGGCTCGCGCTCGGCGACGCTGGCCGTGACCTCGATGGCGACCTGCTCGAAGGCGAGCGTCGTCTCCAGCGGCGAGAGGTCGGCCGGGAGGAGCCAGTTGACCAAAGTCTGCTGGTGCTGCTCGACGCGGCGGACGCGCGCCAGCGGCAACTGTAAATCCCGGTTCATGCGCGCGCAGGCGTGGCTGAAGCGGTTCGCCTCGGACTCCAGCCCGTTCATCAGGATGATGCGCACGCGCGTGAACGCGTCGTCGTCGAGTTTGCTGGTGGGCGCCTGCACCATGTCGCGCCAGGTGAACTGTTGTTTTTCGAGCGGGACGCCCCGCTCCTTAAAGATGTCCAAACCCATTGCTCGCTCCTCCCCCTTGACTCTGCCCCGCGCGGGGGCAGACGGAATAACGTACGATACGGAACTTAGCGGCCTGCGATGGGCCAGAATACCCGCCTTAGGTCACGGCGGTTTTACGGACACGTCGCAATACCGAATTGGCGGCGGGCGCTGTTTGAGGTGGAGGCGGTCTGATTCTCCTGACACTCATCAGTCGGCAGGGGGATGAGAGGTTCAGGATGACGGAAGCAAATTCCGTTTCCGCCGCACGGGCCGGCGGTTATTTAAACTTCAGCTTCATCCAGACGATGGCCGCTCCGAGCACCAGCGTCACGGCGTTGGTCAGGATGATGGCGACCTCGCCCTTGATGAAGCCGTAGACGAGCCACAGCGTGACGCCGACGCAGAAGGCGACGAACATCAGAAGCGACACATCCTCGGCCGACTTCGTCTTCCAGATTTTTCTGACCTGCGGCACGAACGAGGCGGTCGTCAGCCCGCCCGCCAACAGCCCTAACAGCGTGAGTCCTTCCATCAGTCCCGAGCCCCCGCGGCGCCCGCCCGACCCTTCGCGAGCGGCGAGTAGTCGTAACGGTCGAGCAGGTCAGACACGTCGCCGTAGATGGCGACCGCGCCCGCCCCACGCAGCGCCTCCTCGGCGAAGCCGCCGCTGAGGAGCCCGACGGTGCGCATCCCCGCCTTCGCCGCGGCCTCCACGTCGTAGGGCGTGTCGCCGACGACTATCGCCTCCTCCGGCCGTACGCCTTTCAGCCCGGCCAGCGCCGCCTGGAAGATGTCCGGGTGCGGCTTAGAGCGCTCGGCGTCGTCGGCCGACGTGGCGGCTTCGAGCAGGTCTTCGACGCGTAGGCTCTTCTTATGCTGTTCCAACTCCTCCTCCTTGGCGGAGGAGGCGAGCGCGACCTGAAGGCCGTCCGCCTTGAGGCGCTCGAACAGCTCGCGGACGCGCGGGAAGGGGCGCACGCGCGGCAGGTAGCGGCCGGCGAACAGCTCGACCCTGTGCCGCTCAAGCTCGTCGCCGAACTCGTCCAGCTCCTCCTCGGAACAGAAGACGGGCATCAACTGGTCGCCCCCCTTACCCATCTGCCCGTGCACCTCGTCGAAGGCCAGCTCCTTGCCGTAGCGCCTGAAAGCCTCGCGCCACGCCTCGACGTGCAGTTCGTTGGAGTCGACGAGCGTCCCGTCGACGTCAAAAATTACCGCTCTGATCAATGTATCCCCCTGGTTCTGGTGCAAGCCAAATTCATATGATGTTCGCAACCCGACCCGGCAGGCACCTGCGGCCGGGGGGCGGCGGTCTCAGGCGGAGTCGCCTCGCGACAGCGCGAGTCTCTGCCAGACGTTCGGGACGACCGTGTGTGTGTCCCAGCGGTAGGCGGCTCCGGGCTCGGCCCGCGCGTCGAAGATTCTGAGGGCGAGGAGGCCGCCGTAGCCGCCTAACTGCTTCGGGTTGACCCACCAGCCGGCGCTGGAGTCCCACACCTTTATCTCTTCGCCGCCGGAGACCACGGCGCAGCCCTCGTGGTAGATCAGGTCTTCCCTCACCCACTGCGACGGCGCCTCCTCGCCCTCCCAACGCCTCTGCCAGTCGCGCGCGGAGTCCTCGCTGAACTGCTGGACGAGTTGCGCCGGGAAGCTCCGCACCCCCCGCGCGAGGAAGACCTCGTGCGCGAGCGCGGCCAGCGCCCCGCAGTCGAGCGTCTTCCGGCGGACGGCCTCGCACCAGTGGATGGGCCAACGCGAAGGCCCCCACGGGTACCTGTGGCGGAGCCAGCGCGGCCCGGCGAGCGGGCTCTCCCCGCCGAGCTGCGCGTAGTCGGTCGAGAGCACCCACTCGCGCGCGGCGCGACAGCACGCCTCCCCGTGGTGCGAGATCGAAGAGGCGGGCCAGTGCTCCCACGCCTTGAGTGCGCCCTCGGTGTCGGCGAAGTCGGTCTCGTTAAACTCGATGCAGCCCTTACCCACGGCCAAAGACATAAGACATGCTCCTGTCGTAAGCTCCCGCGTCACAAAAAACGAGGAGGTCGCCCGCGCCCGCCCCCTCCGGCAGTTCCACGTTCCACGCCACCACGTCGTGCTCCATGCAGAGCCGCCCCATCAGCCGCGTCTTCCCGCGCCCCAGCGGCCGCCACTCGCCGGTCGCGGCGTCGCGGCAGAGGATGCGGTGCGGCTGGAAGGCGTGCATGGGCAGCTCCGCGATAGAGCCGTCCACGACGGCCTCCGTCGGCGGGCCGTCGGAGTCGTCCGACTCACACGGCTCCTCGACTTCGAGCAGGCGCATGGCGAGCGCCATCGAGGGCTGCGCCATCGCCTTGCCCGGCTCGGAGATGATCTGCCTGAGGTTGGGCAGCTCCTCGCGCGCGCGCGCGACGGCCGAGCGGAAGCGCTCGCCGGAGTCCTCGTGCCAGTCGTCGGGGAACCACCCGCCGCCCACGTCCAGCGTCTCGACGGCGCGGCCCGTGAGCGACTCGACCGAGCGGCACCAGCGCAGCATCGACTCGTAGAGGTGCCACCACTGCGCGACGCCGACGTTGCTGCTCGCCATGTGGAAGTGGATGCCGAAGGCGGAGTCGGCCGGCAGCAGCCCGACGGTCTCGACCAGCTTCTCGAAGGCGTCGGGCGAGTCCACGGGGATGCCGAAGCGCGAGGCGATGTGCGGCGTGCGCAGGCGGACGCCGAACGTCCTGGCGCGCAGGTCGCCGCGCTCGGCGGCGGCGGCCACGCGCCTGAGGTCGGCGACCGAGTCGCAGAAGACCGCGTGCATCTGCTCCCTCGGCATGAGCCCTTCGGGCCACCACTTGCCGGGGCCGTTGAGGACGACCTGCCCGGGCTCGAACCCGACCTCCAGCGCCTTCTGCACTTCGAGCAGGCTGATGGCCTCGGCGAGGAAGCCCTGTTCGAGCGCGAGCTTAATCAGGCGCTCGTCCGGGTTCGTCTTGATGCTGTAGGCGTTCGTGACCGCGACGTCGGGCGTCGTGAGACTCGCGGCCAGCCCCGCCGCGCGGCCGAAGACCTCCGAGGCCGTGCCGCCGAGGAAGAGCCACGAAGGGGTCTGAATCTCTGCGAACTCGTACCTTGAGAGGTCGTTGACGAAGGAGGCCGGCACGCTGGGCGCGCACGAGACTTCCGCCTTGCCGTGACCGTTGCCGTGACCGGGTTGATTGCCGTTCCCGTTCCCGTTCGCGTGGCCGTTGCCGTTCGCGCTCGTTTCGGCGTCCGCCTGAAACATCTCTGGCCTGAGTTTGTGGAGCCGTTCGGCCAGCGCGGGCAGCCCCGAAGGGTGCTTGAGCGAGTGGCCGACGGCGCCCGCGAACGGCTCGGGCAGGGGCGGCAGCGGGAGCTGCGAGCGCACCGGCACTTCGAGCACGACGCGCGTGAACTCCTCGCTGACCTGCGGGGTGCGGCGCGCGGGCAGGCCGGTCGCGGCCTCGACCAAGAGCGCCGGCAGGTTGTGACCGGCGATGGTCGCGCCGT
This sequence comes from Pyrinomonadaceae bacterium, assembly GCA_036389235.1. Classification (GTDB taxonomy): domain Bacteria; phylum Acidobacteriota; class Blastocatellia; order Pyrinomonadales; family Pyrinomonadaceae; genus QHXN01. The sequence goes on from DASVQJ010000117.1 coordinate 10,104, forward strand.
GCACCCACGCGGGGAAGCGCGGGTTCCATTCGAGCAGCCACAGACGGCCCTCGGCGTCCCGCACCATCTCAAGCTCGCCGCCGCCCGTCCAGTTAATCCGCCGCACGATCTCGCGCAGCGGGGCGGCGAACTCCTCGGGCACCTCGGTCACGTCGCCCGCCCAGGTCTTGCCCTCGGGCGTGATCTCGCGCTTGCGCATGCGGACGCAGGCGGTCAGCTCCCCCCTGTAGGCCGCGAGCATGACCGACTCTTCGTAGCCCGTGACGTGCGCCTGTAGGAAGAGCCGTTCGGTCGCCCAGACGTGCGAGAGCGCCGCGCGCGCGGCCTCGAAGTGCGGCCAACTGCTGACGCGCGCCGCGTCGTAGTAGGGGCCTTTGAGCCAGACGCGCCAGTCGTACTTGCGGCAGAAGGAGTGTATCTCCCAGTCGGAGCAGTCGGTCGGGATGAAGGTCGGGATGCGCAGGGGCAGCCCCTCGGCCGCGCGGACGGCCGGCTTGGTTATCTGGCGGAGCGCGCCGCCCGGCGGCGTGAGCAGGTTCTTGTGGCCTTCGGGGAAGACGTCGGAGAGCCACATCGATTCGAGGTCGCTCCCCGAAATCCAGACCGCGCCGGAGTCCAGAATCTCCTTGATGCGCTCGCCGTAGTCCGAAAGGCTCAGCTCCTCCCAGGGCCTTTGCAGCCAGAGCTCGTCGAAGTCCGGCCAGTGGAGCCCCGAGCTGCGGTTCGAGTACTCGACGCCCACTAGCGTGGCCCCCGGGTAAGCGTCGCGCAGCGAGCGCGCGATGCCGACGCCGGGCTGCGGGTTCGACCCGCAATAAAGTCCGCTGATGTAAATCTTCATCTCTTCCTCTAATACCTTGATGATATGAGCCCACACGCCGCCCCAATGTGCGCGCCCGGTAAAGCTGGCTCGCGCGTGGTCTGGGGAAGGAACGGCCGCCATGAGGCCCGTGTACCTTAACGGTACTCATGGCGGCCGCCGTTTATGCCAACATTGGAGTTATTTATAATTAACAGCGCCCCCGAAGTCTGTCTGTACATTAATGGACGTCCGGCCGCGCGCGCTTCAAGTTATATTGGCCGAACCGAAGAGATGTCGAAGCCGAGCTGGATTAACGAGGTCAAGCCGCCTCCTCTCCATGACGTGACGAGACTTTAGTAAGGAAAGGTTTCCGGGCGCGGGGCGCGCGTACCCATCTGTACAGACCGCGCGCCTCGCCGCCGTTAACTTAGCCCCCGACTCAAACATCACGAACCGGTAACTCTATGGCCAACGTCCTGGATCGAGTCGAAGAGCGCGTCACCTACCCGTCTTATAAATCCTTCGACGAGTTTATCGACGTCGAGTGGCTGAAGTCCCTCGACGGCTACGTGACCGAGAGGGTGAGGCGGCACCTCGAAGCGCAGCAGGACTTCCAGTTCTACACCGGCCCCTTCACCCTCGAAGAGAAGAGCCCCGTCCGGCCCGGCACGCGGATGATCTACCTCTCGCAGTCGACGCTCCCCGACAGCTACTACGACCTCGACCGGACGGAACTGTGGGAGCCGACCGCGGCGGCGGCGGAGTTTTCGGAGCTGATGTCTTTCATCGGCTCGCTCCCGTTCGCCGCCACGGGGCGCATGCTCATCATGTACGACCACGTGCCCCGCCCGGTCACGCCGCACAGGGATCACGACGTGGTCGAGGTCTGCCACGAGTTCGTCTGGTTCAGGACGAACCTCTCGAAGCCCTTCTACATGCTCAACCACCTCACGGGCGAGAAGCAGTACGTCTCCTCCTACTCCGCCTGGTTCGACACCGTGAATCAGTTCCACGGCTCAGACCCGTGCGACGGCCTCTCCTTCAGCGTGAGGGTGGACGGGCGCTTCGCCGACGAGTTCCGGCGGCTCATCCCCCGCCCACGGGTCAACCCCGCTTCGGCGCCCGCGCTGTGGGCACGCGCCCGCGACGGTAGATAGCTTTCCTACCTTGAGGGGGTCTTATGTCTACGTTGTCAGATGATACGGAGATGACGGAGACGGCGGTGGACGCCCGCGTCACCTACCCTTGCTATAAGTCCCTCGACGAGTTCATCGACGTGGGCAGGCTGAGGTCGCTCGACGGCTACGTCGCGGAGCGGATCAGGCGGCACATCGGCAGGCGGAAGGAGGACTACTTCCTGAACCTTCACCGCCTGGACGCCTCGGCGCCCGAGACGCCCGGCTCGCGTGAGGTCTGGCTGACGCGGACGAAGCCGGGCGTGCCCTACAACTACCTCGACCTCGACAAGCCGGATTTGTGGGCGCCGACGCCCGAGGCGGAGGAGTTCTCGGAGTTGATGGACTTCATCAAGACCCTCCCGTTCAAGGCGACGGGGCGCGTGCTCGTCATCTACGACGACGCGGGCACCGAAGTCCCCGCCCACCGAGACCACCTCGACGCCCGTATCTGTCACGAGTTCGTCTGGTTCCGCACGAACCTGCGAAAGCCCTTCTACGTGCTGAACCACGAGACCGACGAAAAGCTCTACGTCGGGTCGTACAGCGCGTGGTTCGACACCGTCAACCAGTTCCACGGCGCGGACGCGGGCGAGGGGCTCACCTTCAGCGTCAGGGTGGACGGGCGCTTCAACGACGAGTTCCGGAAGCTGATTCCGTCGCCGGCCGTCAACCCGGCCTCCGCCCCGGCTCTGTGGGCCAGAGGGCCGAACTAGCGAGGCTTTAATTTTGTGAGGCGTCGCCGTTGCGGCCGACGAGACGGTCGAACTCCTTCTTCATTAGCGGGTAGCACTCGCACGAGAGTGCCTCCAGCCCCGAGCGGTCGACTATCGTCACGTTACCGCGCGTGTACCTGATCAGCCCCGCCTCCTTGAGCTGGCAGGCGGCCTCGGTCACCCCCGCCCGCCGCGTCCCGAGCATCTCGGCCATGAACTCGTGCGTCAGGCGCAGCTCCTGCGAGTGCACCCTGTCCTCGCACATGAGCAGCCACTTCGCCAGCCGCCCCTCGACGTGGTGCGCGCGGTCGCAGGCGGCAAGGGGAGGAGTCTGCCAGCCTAGACCCGATGTCGTATGTTGTCTTGCTAAAAAACTGCGGTAATTGATAAGACCGATAACACGTTCCGTCCGGAATGGACAGCAGTCCGTCGGCGGCGGACGTAAGATTCCGCCCCGGTCGGCAACGGTATAGACGCTTGCCGGACGGGGTGTGAAAGTCCTCGCGTACATCAGGGCGAGGAATGAATTCAGGGTAGAGGGATGAGCCGACCATCTTCCTCATCGAGGAGGACGGGGAGACGCGCAGGCCGCCGGTGAGTAACCTGCGGGCGCACGGCTACCGTGTGATCGTGCCACTCGACGAGGAGGACGCGCTGGAGAAGGTCGGCGGCGGGGGCGTGGCGGCCGACCTCATACTGGTAATCTCGTCGTGATGCCCGAGAAGTACGCGAAGGAGTTGGAGGACACGGAGGTCAACGTCGAAGGCAACACCTGTTCGTTCAGCGATACGCCGCACCCGTTCGCCCGCCTGAGAGTTTCGATCTCCGCGCGTCGTCCGGTGGGTCAGTACGTGAGCCGCGTCGTTCCGCATGTCGCGGGCGCCGACGTTGAGAAAGCCGTCGCGCTCCATCCTCGACAGCAGGAGCATGAGTTCGGCCGGGTCGAAGATTCTAATGACGCCACCGCCGATATGCTTCCGCTTATGTCGTCGTAGTGGAATCATCCAGTGAGAATGGGCAACGTATGTCCATCTTATGGCAGATAACTGATCCTCTAATGTTTCACGGGTGAAGATTACTCTTGGCCCCTCTAATAGATGGAGAAGTCCTGCCTGAAAATTACCGGACACTGCGTTAGGCTCCCGACCTATTCGCCTCTGCCGCGGGGCCCGCCGTGTTCTTGAAGGGTCGTGAAGACTCTCGCTTCAATCTAGTTGTATGGTTGCATAAGAACTAATTGTCGTCCCTCCACCATCCACCACGTCAAACAGCACCCTTTGAGAGACACCAAGCGCAGCTACCCTTCGGAGAAGGTGGGAAGGTCTGGTGAACGCAGAGCCTCGCACCTCCCCGTTATTCTCGTGTGTGAAACATCCGGGCGCGTGTCCCTGAACTTCTACACCGGGCAATACCTTCTGTTCTAAGCCTCCCCGCCGATATTTCAGAAGCGCTTTCGGAAATCCCCCACGAGGCCGCGCAACTCTCGCGGATGACGGCGAAGCGCCTGGACAATACTTCCGCCGAGGCTCAATCTCTGCGCGCCGAATTACTCAGGGCGCACCTCCTCACCCGCGGGTGACAGAACTCCATGCGAGCCCGTGTTTACAGGATCGAGCTGAAACGCTGCCAGAGGGAAAATGAGAGCGTTAACTGCCGGTTTAAAGCTATAGCCGTTTAATGCCGAGACTTTCGCTGCCGTTTATAGACGCCTTTCAGACGTTAGTAAGCCTCCGGATGTGGGTCTTTTTCTTCATCTTACTCAAATAAAAATATTGACCAGACTATATTTAGCCAATATAGTACGCAAAAGTAAGGCGAGATAGGGCGAGATACAAAGGCAGATTTGCGGCGAAGTAGTTTCCGAAGGAGGGTTTCCTTGAGTTGGCTACCCCTGAGTATATGACGGTGACCGAGGCGTGTGAGTATCTGGAAGTGTCGTCCGACACCTTCCGGCGCATCGCGCGCGACCTTAATTTGGCCACCGTCGCCGACCCCACTGACGCACGGGTGAAACTATACAGTCGGTCAGCCATAGCGGCGCTCAAACAGCGCCCGATGGAGATTTCGACCCGCCACAAGGTCATCACCATCAGCAATAATAAAGGGGGCGTGGGCAAAACGACCACGGCCATCTCCCTCACCGCCGAGGCGGCCGCCAACGGAGAACGCGTCCTTCTGATAGACGCGGCGCCCCAGGCTTCGGCCACTAACGCGCTGCTCACCGACAGGGGAAGTGAAGACAGCGAGCAAGGCACGCTCGTCTCATGGCTCAAAGGCGACGCCAACTTCCAGGACCTCATTACGCCCATTAAATTCGAGGGTTTAGAGTTCGACTTTATCAGGAGCAGTTCGAAGAACGACAACATCGACCGCTCGAACCCCCTTGAGACCGTCACGGCCCTGCAGGAGCAGTTTCATCTCTGGGACGACTCGCCCTACGACTACGTCTTTATCGACACCGACCCCTCATTCGGCACGCTCGTCTCCATGGCCCAAGTCGGTAGCCATTTCGTCCTGTGCCCCGTAAACGCTGATGTGATGAGTGTTAACGGCACGATGCAGCTCACCCGCCAGCTCCAGCGCGCCCGGATCATTACCAAAACTCGCTTCCCCGCCCTACTGGGCTTCTTCCTGACTCGCTACGACGCGCGGAAGAGGATGTGCCGCGAGGCTGAGGAGTTCCTACGCTCCGCCTACCCGAACATGGTGTTTGAGGCCATCGTGCCGGAGAACGTACGTGTGGCCGAGAGCGCGGGCTTCCACGCCCCGGTGCGGCTGACGGCGCCGGACTCAGCGGGCGCTCAGGCCTACAAAAAGCTGTGGAAGGAGGTCCGTGAGCGTGTCGAACGATCAGTCACCGCCGGCGCGTAAGGTCATCCCTTACAAGAAGGGCGGGCCGAGGAAGTCGCCTTTCTCCGACATGGCCTTCCAGTTCAGCGGCACCGCCCTCGACGTGGCTATCCAACAACGCGAGGAGGGGGTAGAGGACGCCTCCCCCGAGATTTCCGAGGTTCCTGCCCAGGAGCTTGCCAAAAACGAGCCCGACCCCGTTAATGACCCGATCCCGGAAGCTGAGGCGCCACAGGCAGTTAAAGACGAGCCCTCGGAGTGGCCTCGGCATTCAGCGGCGGCGGGGCAAGAGGTCTCCTCTTCCTTGGCGGCCCCATCCAAGCCGCAGTCCCGTCCCGGTAGGCGTGCGACGAGGGACGTCCAGCTCGTACCTAACAAGAAGGGCAGATCGGCCACTCCTGAAGAGACCGATTCCCAACTACAGTCCTTTATTACCCGCTGGAAACCGTTCCTCACCGATACTCAGCTCGGCATCTGTACGCATGTCTACAACAACTCGATTGCGGTCGACCAGGAATACTGTTTCACCTCGACTGCCAAGCTCATGGCTGCGGTCTCTAAAACAGAGCGGCAGGTGAAAACGGTCATCAACCAGCTCACGGATTGGGGCTTTCTAATCAAAGGCGAGACCATAGTTAACAGCCCTCGCGAAAGCCGCGGCACGTATTACAAGCTGATCATAGACAAATCCTGACAACCGCCGCCTGACCGTTTTCCCTTCTTTTTCAATAATTTAAGAAACCTCTCCATATATCATTACAGGGGTAGCAGAAACTACCCCTGTAATTTTTATTACCCCCATATTGCATATTACCGGGGTATTGTTCTTTACCCCCATAATTATCATTACCCCTGTAACGCTTTCTACCCCCGTATTGCTTGATACCCCCGTATAAAGGATTACCCCGGTATTTATTACTACCCCTGTAGTGTTTATTACCTGGGTAGCTTTAATTACATGGGTACTTGTCAATATGGGAGTAGTTATCATTACCGGGGTAGCTTACGCTACCCCGGTAATCCACAATACAGAGGTAGCGTAAAGTACGGAGGCAGCATCTACTACCGGTGTATTCCAAACTACATGTGTAAAAAAAATTTCATCTGTACAAGATTTACAAAATCTCTATAGTGCCCATTTTGTAGAGGATCGATCGCTCGGCCGACAAGACATCGGCCAGCTGTCAGTTCCCGACAGAGTAAATCAGGCAAAAACGAATTGCCCTGAAGCGTACAAGTTTGGCGACTCACGCTCCAGGGCAATTCGGAACTCGCTTGACAGCAAGCGGATGTAAGTGTGTCTTATCGAAAACAGACTATACACATCCCATTTACCGCTGTCAAGTCTTTTGTTTACAGGAGCTTGACCTATGGCAGTGCGAGGCTTGGCGGCTGAACGCTTCGTCCGCAGGACACACCTCGGGCGTGACGAATACCGCAAGAACTTCCGCCAACTTGACGGTGAGGTCATCGAGGCGGTGACTTCCGCGGAGGCGGACGCGGTTACACCCCTGATGAGCAAAATCTACCTCCGTCTGGCGAACGCGCCCGAGGGGCACTGGGAGCGCGAAGGCGTGCTGCGCTTCGCCGGCGGGGAGGCGAACGGTCGGTGGGTGACCGCGTGGGAACAACTCTTCACCCTCAGCGGCGTCGCCTCCGCCACGGCGCGCAAGGCGCTTCAGTGGATGCACGAGCAAGGAATCATCGGGTACTTCGCCGGGAAGAACGGCGTCGGCATCCGCATCTTCCTCAACCGCGCCTCCTCCTCCATCGGGCGGCGTCCCGCGCCGGGCCAAAAAAATTTGCGCCTCGTCGGTGCTTCAAACAAAGCGCCTCACACTTCATCCGCTGACACACCCTTTAATGACAGCTACGCTGAATCAGAAGTTTTAGAAAAAGATATAAATCCGCCCGCGCTGAAAGACAGCGCGGAGAACACCGGGTTGTTTAAGTCTTCGCCGTTCCCGCAGACTCCCGAACAGACAACGTTTCGACCCGGGAACACACAGACGGCTCACACGACAGCAGACCCGTGTTCCGACGACGGGCTCATCGAGGCGCTGCTGGGCAGGTTGGAGCCCGCGGTGCGCGCGGCGGCGGCGCAGGCCGCCGCGCGCGAGCACGAGCGGACGCGGGAGTGGCTAGAGAGCAGGGGACTGCCGAAGGCGGCACGCGTCGCGCAGCGGGAGGCATTCAACGTGCTCCGCCAGCACGGGTTAATCAGCGCCGCCGTCCCGCGCCCCGGCGTCGGAGCCGCCGCGGGGAGGGACGGGAGCGCGGAGCCGGTGAAGCCCCAAGCGCTCTCACCCACAGGGATCAGAGAACTGGCGGAGACGTGCGTGGCGATGCTAGAGGTGCACGGGCAGGCTGTGGACGTGACGCTGGCCCAGTTGAGCGCTGAGGCCGGAGGGGTCTTACTCGCGGAGGACGTGCCGAAGGTGCGCGAGCTGGCGCGGGCGCTGGCCTCCGACGGCGGTAAGGGGGAGTCGCTCGTCGTCTAACCCAGCCGGGGCAATTACGTCCCGCCTGGCCGCCGAGGGCTCACCGTCGTCCGAAGGGTCGCCGGGCGAGGCGGGACGGCACCGTGCCGATAGAAGGGTGTGCCGTGCCTGCCTCATAACATCACTGCCGCTGAAACAGTGCCTCGGCGAGAGCTCGCGAACGTTCTCGATCTTCTTTTTGCTTACCTTCGTGGGCCGCGCTCAGCCCGCGCGCCTCGCGTCGGTGATGGCGGTCGCGGCGATCTGGTTCTTCAGCATCTGGCTCGTCCCCTCGTAGATGGAGAGGACTTTCGCATCCCGGAACATCTTCTCGACGGGCGACTCCTTGACGAACCCGCATCCGCCGTGCAGTTGCAGAGCGTCGGTCGCCACCTGCATGGCGATTTCCGACGAGTAGTATTTCGCCATAGCCGCGTACCTGCTGGCCTCGGGGTGATTGAGCACGAGCGCGTGCCACGCCGCCTTGTAGGTCAGGGCACGCGCCGTCTCGATCTTCACCAGCATGTCGGCCAGCATGTGTTGCACGACCTGGAAGTCGCTGACCCGGCGGCCGAACTGTTTGCGGCGGTGCGTGTAGCGGGCCGCCTCCTTATAGGCCCCGGCCGCCAGCCCGACGCCGAGGGCGGCTACCATGCAGCGGCCGCGCGAAAGGCTCCGGAAGGCGAGCGCGAAGCCGCCGTTCGGTTTGCCGCCGACGAGGCTCTCCTCCGGGACCTCCACGTCTTTAAGGATGACGGGGCGGTTGGGGACGCAGCGGAGCCCGAGCTTGTTCTCCAGCTTGCCGAAGGAGAGGCCGGGCGTGCCCCGCTCGACGATGAAGCAGGACATGCCGGCGCGGGGGTCTTTGCCGCGGTCTGTCAGCGCGACGACGCAGTAGAGGTCGGCCCGCCCGGCGTTGGTAATCCACTTCTTCGTGCCGTTGAGGACGTAGCGGTCGCCCTTCTTAACGGCCACCGTCTTCAGGCTCGTGATGTCCGAGCCCGCCTCGGGCTCCGTCATCGCGAAGGAGGCGTGCCACCTCCCGCCCGCGAGCCCCGGCAGGTACTTGCGTCTCTGCTCCGGGGTGCCGCCGAGCAGCAGCGGCAACGGGAACAGGAACGTGGTGGTGCCGAAGATCGTCCCGATGCCGAGGCAATATTCGCCGAGGGCTTCGGCGATGAGGATGGGCATGAGAGGGTGCATGCCGAAGCCGTCGTACTCGCCGTCGAATGGCGCTTTGAACAGCCCGGCCTCGCGGAACTTCTCGAAGGCCGCCTCGGGGAACTCCCCGCTCTCGTCCAACTCCGCGCGTAGCGGGACCACCACCTCGCGGCAGACCTCGTGGGCCACCGCGAGCAGACGCCGCTCTTCCTTCGAGAGGGGGATGTCAAACGAGGTGTCGCTCATCATCTTCTTCTCCGGGGCCGAGGTGAAAGATTAAAAGACCGGACACGTCGCCGCGGGCGGCCGAAGGCGGCGCCGCGGCCGGGACGTTCGGGGAGGTGTTCAAGGGGGCGGGCGGCCTGTTGCTCGCCCCCCCGAGCGCCGACTGAGATCATTGACTTTATGGATAAGAGGTAGGGAAAATGGACGCGCGCCGCGGTCGTGCTTCTTACGCTCCGACTGTCTTGATGCGCAGTCACCCCGAATCCCTCAAATTTCTGAGCCGTCAGCCGAGACACCCGACATGCCTCGCAACCGATGGTGTACCATTGACCAGACCAGTTTCGACAGCTTGCTCGAATGGCTGGACGAGGACCGCAATCGCGCGGGAGAGAGATACGTCAGGATTAGGTCCAACCTTCTCACGATTTTTGAGGCCCGGGGTTGTCCCGTCGCGGACGCCTTAGCCGACGAGACCATCGACCGCGTGGCGGGCAAGATTCGGGAGCTCGCCGCCGGCTATACCGGCAGCCCCGAACTCTATTTCTACGGGGTGGCGCATAAGGTTTACCTCGAATACCTCAGGCACAAAACGATAGAACTGCCTCCCGCCGGCTCCGAAATGACGGAAGAGGTGGAGCTGCAATACGAGTGTCTTGAGCGGTGTCTCGCAAGGCTCACCACGCGGAACCGAAATCTGATCCTTCAATACTATCAGGAAGGCGGTCGTACGAAGGCCGAAGGTCGCAGGAGGCTCGCCCGCCGGCTGGGCATCGCCCCGAACGCTTTGAGGATACGCGCCCATCGCATCAGGGAAGGCTTAGCCAAATGCCAGTCCGACTGCCTGAAGCGGCGGCTGTCCGAATGAAGGCCGGACGGCCGCCGGGCCGAGGCCGCTTGACGGTCGACCCTGATTCCAGCGCCCGGGTCTTACTCGTCGAAGGTGACTCGGCGGACGAGTAAGTGGCCGGGAGACTCGGGTCGTGCGACCGTCGGCGGTTAGGGAGCAGATTGGCCGCCGCTCTCGTCCTTGCTTCTCAAGAGCCGTGAGAGGTCAAACCTCTCCGCCGGCGCCGGCGGCTGCAACGAAACTCTCCGGTACTTCGCAGGGGTTATGCCGAACACCTTCTTGAACTCCCGCTCGAAGTGACTTCTGTCATCCAGCCCGACGCTGACTTTAACCTGCTTGACGCTCAGGTGGGTCGTCACCAGAAGGTCTTTGGCCCGCATCAACCTCAGTAAGCGGCAGTAACGCGCCGGGGAGCTGCCGGTCTCTCGTCTGAACAGATGATGAAGACGTGAGACGGAGAGGTTGACGGACTGGGCCAGCCCGTCGAGCGACAAGTCGCGGTGCAGGTTGTTGTTCATTTGAGCAATAACCAGTTGTATCCTGTAGTCCATGATCCTGGCTCACACGTTTCGACGGCCGGGGCGGGGCGGGTCCGTCCCGCTTCCGGCACAGCCAGTCCAGGCGCATAAGCTGCGTGCCCCTCCGGTTCACTTGCCGCGGAGCGGACACAGCCTCAGCCTTACGCGCCGGGGTCGCGGCAGTAGGGGGCTGCCGCGAGGCGCGTCCGAGGGCGCGGGCAGCGCACGCATGGACGCGGTAGCCCGCGCGGGTGCAGTGCCGGGCCGGCCGTCGTCTCTAATGCCTGCCGCGGCGTGCGGACTCGCTGTACAGCTTGTTAGGGCGCGCGTGGCTGAGCGCTAAGTAAGTTCGCTTTCGGGAACTAATTTATTGTGAGATGGAGACAGGAGAAACGGTAATAAGATCAATCCGGGCCTGCGTCAACTCGCCGGAGAACCTCTGGGCTGCCGTGGGAGCCGCGGCGGACTGACTGTACCTCTCACCCTAATATGCGCTTTTTCTCAAAAACGTTTCACGCCTCTCCCGCCCCGGCAAGTTAATCCCCTTTCATCTGATGATTTAGGCTCGGCGCAAACGCGCGAAATTGTGTGGGGAATCGATCGCTCCGCATGCCGGTCACCGCGCGTTCGCAAGAGGGCGCGCCGGGCGAGACGGCCTCCCGAACTGAAAGCAGAATCGGCTACACAATAGCAGAAACTGCCATACCTTTACTGTTGCCCCCGGAGCGATCATGCAATAAGGTTCGGCGTGAACAGGCTTTCTCGTTCGGTCCCCGAAACCTCTCACCAACTCAACGAATCCGTCCCCGCTGCGACTGTGGGTCAAGCAGGCTTGGAGGTTCTGTCTAAATGAGAAGCACCGATTCCCTGAAAGAGTCGCCCCTCGACGCATTGGCCGAGACCGCGCCGAGTCCACTCGTGCAGATACGGCCCGCGAAGAGGTCGTCGCACTGGGTCCCGTCGAGGTACAACCTGAAGACTACGAGCCATGACGGCAGCTACATTGTGTGGAACTCCTACAACGGCGCGATCAGTGTTTTCAAACCCGAACAGAAGAACGCCGTGCAGTCGATGTTGCGGGACGGGCACTCGGGTGAACTGAAGGGGGTCGCGAAGTACCTCTCCGAGAGAGGGCACCTGGTGCCGAAGGGGACGAACGAATACCGCCAGATTCAGCTCGGCTTCGGCCAGGCGCACTACCGACAGGACATCCTGGAACTCATCCTGCTCTCCTCGGAAGACTGCAACTTCAGGTGTAAGTACTGCTACGAGGACTTCCTCCGGGGGACGATGCAGCCCTGGGTCAGGGAGGGCATTAAGAAGATGGTCGCGGAGCGGGCGCCCTACCTGAAACACCTCGGCATCTCCTGGTTCGGCGGCGAGCCGCTCTACGGCTTCAAGGCCATCGAGGAGCTGGCCCCGTTCTTCCTGGAGACGGCGGAAAAACATTCGCTCACCCTGTACAGCCACATGACGACCAACGGCTACCTGCTGACCCCGGACGTGGCGGAGAAGCTGTTGGCCTGGAAGGTCACCCACTACCAGATAACCGTCGACGGGCTCGCGGAGCAGCACGACCGGAGCCGGCCGACCCGAGACGGCGAGGGTACCTTCGACACGATCTGGGCGAACCTGCTGGCGCTGAAGAAACGAGACGAACAGTTCAGGGTCGTCATCCGCGTCAATTATGACCGGGAGAATTACCCGCACCTCGAAGGGCTCCTGGCGCAGGTGCAGAAGGATTTCAAGGGCGACCCGCGTTTCCGTGTGGACCTCCATTCGGTGGGACAGTGGGGCGGCAAGAACGACGCGAACCTGCCGGTGTGCGGCGTCGACGAGAGGAAGGTCGTGAAGGCGCAGTTGCAACAGTCCCTCCTGGATAAGGGGCTGGCCCGGGGCGGCTCTCTGCGCGACGTCAACAGCATGGGCAAGGGGGTCTGCTACGCGGCGCGCCCCTACAACTTCATCATCGGCGCGGACGGCAAACTGATGAAGTGCACCGTCGCCCTGGATAAGCAGGACCACAACGTCGTGGGAAGGATTACCCGGGACGGCGAAATGATCCTCGACCGCGCCAACTTCGCCCTGTGGACCGAGCCCGCGTTCGAGAGCGACGAAGGGTGCCGGAAGTGCAGCCTGCTGCCCACCTGCCAGGGCATCTCCTGCCCGCTGATACGCATTGAACACAACACCAGCCCGTGCGGCGCCACGTTCAAAAAGAACATTCGTGAGGAGCTGTTGATGACGTACGAGGGGCACCGACACGAGGCCCGCGAGGTCAGGGTGCCCGGCCACGACTGAAGGGCGCGCACGCGGCCCCGGCCCGCGTCACCCGACGTGCCAATCATGACGAACGACAGAGCGTTAATGGAATCCCCCCCGGAGCGCCCCGGCGAAGACCAGAAGTCGGAGTATCTCCGCCGCTGGGTCGGTGACCTTCATCTGGACGCGTCCGCCAAGGACGAAAAGCTCCGGCGGTTGGTCGAGTGGCGCCGCGGGCTGAGCGGGGCCGAAATCGCCAGGCTCTATCAGAAGCAGTACCACCCGACCTACCTGAACCTGCTCTCGGTCTTCGGCGAAACGCTGTCGGCCGGGGAGATTCAAGACCTGGCGGTGAGGTGCGTCAGGGCCACGGCCTGGAGCGAGTCCCAGTTCGACTTTCACCTGTCGAAACTCATCGCGGCGGCGCGGTCGGCGCGGGCCGGGGATGCGGTCGCGGCCGACGGCCGGCGCTGGCTCAAGCTCCGGGGCTGGGATACGGCCCTCATCCGCGCGCTCCTCGAACGCGGGAAGGGGCTCATCATCTGCACCAACCGTTTCAGCCTGATGAGTTTCGTCCCGCTTGAACTGGCGCTCATGGGCTTCAGGACGTCGGTGGTCGTGAATAGAAGATTCACCGAGGTCATGCAGGCGGCCCTCGACTTCCTCGGCGGGGCCGCCGGCGGCGAAGAGGCCGGGGGCGGAGAGGCAGGGGAGGGCGCGGCCTCGCTCAGGAATATCAGCCGCCTCAAGGTCATCAACGCCGAGGAGAGGACGGGCGTCGCGAAATTCGTCGACGCCTTAAAGGGCGGCGGCATAGTCAGCCTTAACGTCGAGGGGAATACCGGCGCCGACGGCCCGTGGGGCCAGGGTTCCAGGAGCGCCGTCAGATTCTTCAACCACACGCTCAGGGTGAAGAACGGCGTGGCCCGTCTGGCCGCCGCCCTGGGGACTCCACTCCTTCCGGTCACCACCCTGAGCGAGCCGGACTGTTTCGGGCGGGTGGTCTTCGGCACGCCGATCATACCCCCACGCAGCTCAAGCCCCTCGGACTGCGAGGGGTTCGTCCGGCAGACGATGCAGGCGCTCTACGCGAGGCTTGAGTCTTACGCGGGGCGGTATCGTGACCAGTGGGAAGGGTGGTCGGCGCTGCACAGGTGGCGTGTCGAGGATGCGGAGGGCTCTTCGCCCGCCGTCCCGCCCCGGAACGTGGACGCGGGTGAGGTGTTCGAAATTCTGCGTGGGGGGCAGAGTTTCAGGGTCAATCGACGGAGGGTCGCGCTGCTTCCCGCGGAGGGCGGGAGCGTGTGGGTGGATTTAAAAACCCTTAAGAGCTACATGAATCCGGCGTGGGCCGGGGAAGAGAACATCCTGGAGGCCCTCTCGGGGCAGGACGGGGTGAATCTTAAATGGCTCGACCGACGCGGCGATGACCCCGGCTGGAGAGAGAAGGCGGTCAGGCTTTTGTCGTATCTGAGCGCTTCCGAGCTGATCGTCGCGTGCTGACCTGCAAGGGGGTTGTGCGAGGTGAGGGGGGCTCGTGTCGGAGCCGCCCGTGTTTCGCCACTGGCGCAGAGCGTGGCAAATAACAGCGCCCGGATAGTTAACTCCGTCCGGGCACCCACTACGCTTCGGAGGAGGTAAATAACGATGTCAGAAAGAGCGTTGGACAGGCAGAGCCCGGACGCCGCGGTGGCGCCCGATCAACTGGAACTGATCGAGGAGTTCTCCATCATGGAGCTGGAGCAGAGGCTTGAATTCGAAGCCTGGTGTAACTTCGGCTGCGACAGTTGCTCCCCGCCCCCGCCCGCTCCGAACTATGAGTGCCCCACCAACACCGGCTGCGAGGCCGTTGAATAACTAACTCTCCCCCCCGTGCGGGCTTGAGGGCGACGGGCGTTTGAGCCTGCAAAGCCCGCACGGGGCGCTTACACGGCCCGGCGATTTTCGCCGGCGGGACGAGGCGCAGGTGTGCGAAGGGCGGTCCGGATGAGCCTATCTTTAAACCCGTCTCTGTACGTTCACCCGCTCGACGCGGCGACCGACCAGGCCATGGTCATCTGCGAGGTGCAGCAGAAGGATAACGCCGCCCGCCGGTATGCGCTGCCGAGCGAGCTTTTAGACCTGCTCAGGTTATTCGACGGGCGGAGAGAGACTGCGGAAGTGGTGGCCGCCTACAACGGGCTGCACGGCCAGAAATATTCGCGGGAGAGGGTCGAGCAATTGATCGGGGCCTACCTCTTGCCGAGGGGGCTGCTGGTCGACGCCGCCGCCGACCCCGCGGCCCTGCCCGAACAGAGTTCCAAGCGCGTCCCCTACCTTTACGCCAGAGTCCGCCTGCTCCGGCCGCGCGTGATCTATCCCGTGGCGCGGGCGCTCGGCTGGCCTTTCAGCAGGCCGGCGTTGTTCGCCTCGTCGCTGGTCTTCATCGCCCTGCACCTCGTCTTCTACATCTGGGTCTTCCCGCGCCACCCCGTCAACCTCGCCGAGGTCACCACGGCGCAGTTCTTCGCCGTGGGGGTCGCGACCATCATCGCCGCGCTCATCCACGAGACGGGGCACGCCTCCGCGCTCGTCTCGTACGGGTGTAAGCAGGCGGAGATCGGTCTCGGGTTGTACATCTACTTCCCCGTCCTCTACACGGACGTCTCGGAGGCGTGGAAGCTCAACCGGCGTCAGAGGGCGATGGTGGACATCGCCGGGGTCTATTTTCAGTCCGTCTGCTTCCCCGTCCTGTTATGCCTGTTCTGGCTCACCGGGTCGCCGGCCGCGCTCTACACTTTTATCCTCATCGACGTCGCCATCGTGCGGACGCTCAACCCGTTCCTGCGGATGGACGGCTACTGGCTGATGGCAGACCTTTTCGGCATCTTCAACTTGAGACAGCAGTCCGTGAAGCTTCTCAAGTTCTACCTGCTCAAACTGATTCCCGGCCGCAGGAAGGCCGTCGCCCCGCCGCTGAAGTTGAGCCGGGGGGCGAGGGCGGCGCTGAGCCTGTACACCGTGCTCTGCACGGCATTTTTCCTCTACTTCTTCGTCCTCATCTTTTACCAACTGGCCTACTTTCTGAT
This sequence comes from Pyrinomonadaceae bacterium, assembly GCA_036389235.1. GTDB lineage: Bacteria > Acidobacteriota > Blastocatellia > Pyrinomonadales > Pyrinomonadaceae > QHXN01. Next base: position 26,208 of record DASVQJ010000117.1, read on the forward strand.
CCCGAATTACCCGCAACGCCTTCTCGACCTGTGGCAAGTCAGCCGGGAGAGCCCCTTCAGCCTGAGTAAATTCCTGAGCCTCCTGCTGGAGACCGCGTGGCGCAGTGTGATCCTCCTGGGCATCTCTCTGTTCACATACAGAACCGCCCGCGGGGCCTGGGGATTTCTGAAGGAGGTGGCGCGCTCAGTCGTGGGTCGTCCGCTGCGGAATTACCGTCTACACGAAGGCGTCGCCGAGCGTTACTAACCGGCGCGATGCGGCGGGATGCCTGCGGGGCGGGGAGAACATGCTGTACGTGATGCAGGATAAATTGGACGCGCAGGGCTTGGCCGCCGGCGGCGAAACCATCGCGGACATTTTGCGTCGCCGCGCCGTGCTCACCCCTGACCGGCGTGCCTTCATCTTCCTTGAGGGCGGGGAGAGGGAAGGGGAGGCGCTCACCTTCGGCCAACTCGACCGGCGCGCACGCGCCATAGCACACAGGCTGACGGCGCGCGGCGCGCGGGGCGAGCGGGTGCTTCTCATGCATTCTCCCGGGGTGGAGTTCATCGCCAGCTTCTTCGGCTGCCTGTACGCGGGGGCCGTCGCCGTCCCACTCTGCTCTTCCTTCCTCTCCGGACGCCGCCTCTCGGGCCTGAAGTTTTTTCTGGACGACGCCGACGCGAAACTGATCGCCGCCGGGTCGGACGCCTTAAAGGCTTTTCGGCAGGCGCTCTCCGGCGCCGAAGGGTTCCCGCGGGTCGGCCTGCTGGCAACGGACGAGGTCGCCGACGGGGAAGGCGACGGGACGCCCGAGCGGAAGGCTCGGCCCGGCGCGCTGGCCTACATCCAATACACCTCGGGCTCCACCTCCGCCCCCAAAGGCGTGGCGGTCTATCACCGGCATATCATCCACAACCTGCGCATGTTCGGGGCCGCCGTAGGCATTACCGAAGGCATGTCGGCCGTCTCCTGGCTGCCGCATTTTCATGACATGGGCCTGGTCGCGATGATACAGCAGGGGGTGTACGCGGGCGTCGATACCGCGTTGATGTCCCCCCTCGAATTCATCCGCAGACCCGTGAGGTGGCTGCGCGCAATCTCCAGGTACGGCGCCTACTTCAGTTGCGCCCCGAATTTCGCGTACGACTTGTGCGTCGAGCGCGTCACGCCGGAAGAGACGGCCGGACTCGACCTTAGCTGCTGGAAGAGGGCCGTCAACGGGTCGGAGCCGGTGCGACCCGCCACGGTCGAGAGGTTCAGCGCCAGGTTCGCGTCCTGCGGTTTTCAGCCGGCAAGTTTTTACCCCGGCTACGGGCTGGCCGAGGCCACGGTCTTCGTCACCGGCCGCGCGGGGTTCGCCCCCCCCGTAGTCCGCTGTGTCGAGGCCGAAGACCTGGAGCGCGGCTATCTGAGGGATGCGCCGCGGGCCGGCGGCGCCGGTACACGCCAACTCGTAAGTTGCGGACGCGGGTGGGGGGCCGAGCGAATCGTCATCGTCGACCCGCAGACCCTCACCCGCTCTCAACCGGGTCGTGTGGGAGAGGTCTGGGTCTCGGGGCCGCACGTCGCCGGAGGCTACTGGAACCGTCCCGAGGAGAGCCGCGCGACCTTCGAGGCGTACCTCGCGGGCGGCGGCGAAGGCCCCTTCCTACGCACGGGAGACCTGGGGTGCATCGTGGACGGGGAGCTTTTTATCACGGGCCGGTTGAAGGATTTAATCATCATCCGGGGCAAGAACTACTACCCCCACGACATCGAAGCCACCGTGGCCGCGAGCCACCCGGCCCTGCGCCCGCTTGACGGCGCGGCCTTCTCCGTCGAGGTCGAGGGGCGTGAGGAGTTGGTGATCGTGCAGGAGGTGAGGGGCTCTACGCTTATCGAGCAAGCGGAGGAGATTTGCGCCGCGATTCGACGCGCACTGGCGGAGGAGCACGCCCTGAGACCTTACGCCATCAAGCTGGTCAAAGCGAGAAGCATCCCGAAAACGTCGAGCGGGAAGACCCGGCGCTCCGCCTGCCGGGATGAGTTCTTGAAGAGCGCCTTCTCGGGGAAAGAGTTCTGCCCGCCGACCGCCGCGAAGCCCGGCGGCTTCCCGAAGGGATGGCCCGGCGCCGCGCCCGCGCCGAGGCTTGAGGGTCTGGTCAGCAACGCGCGCACATTCGAAGCATATGAGTGAAAGGGACACACAGGTGCAGGCGAACTCATCCCGGCTCCTCCCCTGGTTGGTGCACAGGTTCGCGGACTGGCTGGCGTTGGACCAGGAAGAGCTGTCAGCCGGCGAGTCGCTTCTGTGCTACGGGCTGGACTCGGTCAGCGCCGTGACTTACGCGCTCTACCTCGAACAGGAACTCGGCGTCGAGCTTGAGGCGTCCGTCATCTGGGACCACCCGACTCTGGAGCAGCTCGCCGCACACCTGGCAGACCGGATGACCCACCGCGGGGCGGCGGCTTTGCCCGGTGCTTAGTCGTGTCAAGAGATCGGAGGTATTAAAAATGAGCGAAGTCGAATCGTCGGTCGCAAACGCCGCGCACCCGTCACACGCTCTCTGGCGGCAGACGGTGACCTGGATTGCGGCCCCCATTCTCGCGGTGCCGGTCGCCGTGCTTCTGCACGAATCAGGTCATCACCTGATGCACTTGATCCTCGGCTTCAGCGGCTCGACGCTTCATTACAGCTCCGCCTCCTACGCCCTGGAAAATCCATTTTGGCGGGAGTTGTACGGCGGGCATGTTCACGCCGCCAACGCGTTGGTGCCTTTCTGGCAGGCGGGCCTCTCGATTGCCGCCGGACTTCTCGTCTCGTACGCGACAATCATTATCTGCTGCTACCTGGCCGCAAGGCGGAAGCCCTCGCCGTTCGTGGTGGCGATAGGAATGGCCGCCGGGCTCAGATTCCTCTCCGTCATTCCGATCATAGTGAGGTGGATTTCCGGGCGGCCGGCCGCGTCGGGCAGCGACGAAGCTAACCTGGCGATCTTGACGGGCGTGCCGGCGATACTCTTCGCGGCGGCGGGGATGGCCTTCCTGATTGGCGGTTGGTTCTGGCTGATACGAAGCCTCCCCGGGGGGCAGCGAAACGTCGCGGCCGGCAGCCTGATGGTGGGGCTGGTGGTCGGCCTCGTGGCTTACTTTCAGCTCATAGGGCCGCGGGTGCTTCCGTGAGGGTAGCGTTCTACGAAAGGGGCGTGTGATTGCATCCGAAATATGTTTGCAACACTACAGCAGCGCGCGTTCGGATGCGACCGGCAGGCTAAGCGGGTCAGAACCACCCGCGGTAGCGGGCGGGCCTCTGCTAATCGGCAGCGCCGTGTCGCACCGGCCCGCCCGCTACCGCGGGTGGTTCTGACCTGTCTGCTCCCACGGAGTGCTCGCACCCATCTGCATACCGCTATAGACGTGATTCTTTTGCCGCGAGACTCTCAGTGCCGGCCGCGCCGCTCACCTGCGCGGTGCGACGGGCCTTTCCACGTTCGGGTCGTCGGACTACCGGGACTGGCCCCGTCGAAGGCCCCACAGTGCGCGCGCCGAGAGGATGACGGAGAAGAGCGCGGTCACGCCGAGCGCGATGAGCGTCCAGACGAAGAAGAAGCCTCCGCTGGAGTTCCCGATGCCGCTGGCGACGCCGACGCCCTTCCCCCTCATGTGGATGTAGGGGACGGCCAACGCGAGGAGCGACCCGAGGAGGATGATGACGTACCCCGACCGCCTTCCGGCGAGCACCAGCGTCCCGTACAGCCAGACGACGGAGATGAGCACCCCCCCGATGAGGTTTGAGAGCCCTCCCGGCTCCATCCCGCGGACGATGTCGTCCGTCAGGTGAAGCGTAAGGAAGAGGAGCGAGAGCAGGGACGCGATGGTTAACATGACGTTGTGTTTCATTCGATATTCTCCTCTTTAGCTCTGCGTCTGCTCCCGGTAAGACGGCACGTGTAGAAGTACTAGGCATGTTGTAGTACGGCGAAACACGCGGAAAGGTTCAGGCGTGGGGTGCAGGAGTTCCTGGGGCATGCCTGCGTGGAGACCACGCGGGTCTCCACGCTCGCCCCGAACAAGGGCGGCAGAGGCGTAAGGAGTCCGCCCGGCGATGGCGCGGCGGCGGGTACACGCTCACGGCGCGGCGCCGCCCGTCACCTCCGCGAAGTTGTCGCCGGCCTCCACGTCGATCAGCAGGCTGCGCGGGTCGATCCCGGCACGGGCGGGCTCCCACGGCACCGTCACCGTGATGCGCTGCTCGCCCGAGCGGACGCGGTGCATCCGCAGGTACTGCGGTGCGGCCGCCCCCCCGTCCTCCGCTGCCGCGAACACGCCGACTTCGACGAGGTCGTCCATCGGCACCTCCGTCTCGACGCCCGCCTCGTCGACCACCACCTTGCGCGCACGCACGTCGAGCGTCACGCGCCACTCGCCCGTCCCGACCCGCTCCGCCCCGACCCGCTTCGTCGAGAGCTCCCAGTAGGTGTTCGCCTCGAACAGGTCCGCGAGCAGATACCGAAGCTCGCCGGGCGTGACCGCCTGTAGCTCCCTGTAGAGGTCGAGCGTGGTCGGCAGCGGGGGCGTCGCCGAGCCGTGCCTCTCGAACAGGCGTCGCAGGGCGGCGTCCACCCGCTCGGCCCCGACGTACTCGCGCACCGCGTACAGCGCGAGCGGCCCCTTGCGGTAGTACAGGAATCTGTCGTTCGCCCGCAGCAGCGGGAGGCCGGCGCGCGCGCGGGGGCTCAGGTACGACGCGCGCATCGCGCCGAGGAATCGTTCGAGGTGCTCGCGGCCGTAAGTCTCTTCAATTATCCCCAGCGCCGAGTACCAGGCCAGACCCTCGACGAGGAGCGCCGCGCCCTCGACCCGCGCGGGCACGAGTTGGTTGCCCCACCACTGGTGCGCCACCTCGTGCGCGACCGTCGCGAACGGCAGGTCGATGCCGCGCGGGTCGTCCTCCGGGTTCTCGAAGGAGAACCCCTCCATGTACCAGATGTTGATGGGGTAGGCGTACAGCGTGCGACTGCGGCCGGGATGCTCCACGAGCCTGATCTGGCGGTGAGGGTAGGGGCCGAGCCGCCCGGTCAGGTAGTCGAGCGAAGCCTGGACGCCGCGCATCATGCGCTCCACGTTCCGGGCGTGCCCGGGGTGGTGGAAGATTTGTATCTCGATGTCGTTCCAGCGCCCTTCGCGCACGACGTAGGCGGCGGAGAAGAAGCCGTAATTGTTCAGGA